>JAJOKO010000108.1 GCA_021129825.1 Desulfotomaculum sp.
AGGGGATTAAGGGGAGGGGGGGTTTACCACAAACATACTTTTCGAACACGCACTATTAATTAGCTTTCAGCGGTCAGCAGTCAGCTAAAATATTAAAAACCAAAAAAGATTTTGAACTTGTTTTTTAGCTGACCGCTGATAGCTGATAGCTGACTGCTAAAAATTTGAGGTGAATAAACTAGTGGTACGGGTTAAAATATGTGGTATCCGGGACAGTAACACTGCTCAGGCAGTAATAAAATTGGGGGCAGATGCGCTCGGGTTTGTATTTGCTCCCAGTTCCCGGCAAATATCCCCGGAAGAAGCCCGGGAAATTATTTGTTCTTTACCGCCTTTGGTCAGTAAAGTAGGGGTATTTGTAGATGCTTTACCGGCAGAAGTGCGTCGTATTGCCCAATACTGTTGCTTAGATGTAGTGCAGTTACACGGGGATGAAACACCGCAGTATGTTCAGCAATTAAACTGGCCGGTAACCATTAAAGCTTTCCGGGTTAAAAATGCCGGGGTATTGCGACAAATAGTAGACTACCCGGTGCAAGCAGTGCTGTTAGATACTTATATTCCCGGTGTAGCCGGGGGTAGTGGCCAAACGTTCAACTGGCAGTTGCTGCAAGCAGTACCGGTAAACCGCCCGGTAATACTAGCCGGCGGACTTACCCCGGACAATGTTAATGCTGCTATTCAGGCGGTACAACCTTATGCGGTAGATGTATCCAGCGGTGTAGAAACCGGCGGCATTAAGGATTTAGAAAAAGTAGCTTTATTTATAAAAAATGCTAAAAAAGGAGCAAATACTAATGAAACAAAATAAACAGGGCTATTTTGGCAATTACGGCGGGTTTTTTGTACCGGAAACATTGATGCCGGCATTGGAAGAATTAATCGAAAACTACCAAGCAGCCCAAAAAGATCAGCAATTTCATCAAGAACTGAACTACTATTACAGACAATATGTAGGTCGGCCGTCACCGCTGTATTTAGCGGCAGGATTAACCAAACACTGCGGCGGCGCTCAAATTTATCTCAAAAGAGAAGACCTTAATCACACCGGAGCTCACAAAATAAATAATACTATTGGGCAAATATTACTGGCCAAAAAAATGGGCAAAAAAAGAATTATTGCTGAAACCGGGGCCGGTCAACACGGGGTAGCCACCGCTACCGCTACCGCCTTGTTTGGTATGGAGTGTTTTGTTTACATGGGAGAAGAAGATATTCGCCGCCAAGCGTTAAATGTTTTTAAAATGAAGCTTTTAGGAGCGGAAGTGATTAGCGTTAATATTGGCAGTCGCACTTTAAAGGATGCTATGAATGAAGCTATGCGGGATTGGGTAACTAACGTTGAAAATACTTACTACTGCATTGGCTCGGTGGCCGGACCGCACCCCTACCCACAAATGGTGCGGGATTTCCAATCAGTCATTGGCACTGAAACCCGCAGACAAATTTTAGAAGATGCCAGTCAGTTACCGGATTATATCATTGCCTGTGTGGGTGGGGGCAGTAATGCGATGGGTCTGTTTTATCCCTTTTTAAATGATCAAGATGTCAAAATAATCGGTGTAGAAGCAGCCGGGCACGGCGTAGATACTGATCAACACGCGGCCACTTTAAATAAAGGTAAACCGGGTGTGCTGCATGGCAGTTACAGTTATATTTTACAAGATCAAAACGGGCAAATAATACCGGTACATTCGGTGTCTGCCGGGCTAGATTATCCCGGTGTAGGACCGGAGCATAGCCATTTAAAAGATATTGAACGGGTTGTTTATCATTCCGTTACCGATAAAGAAGCACTGGCTGCTTTTCATTTATTGTGCCGCACTGACGGGATTATCCCGGCACTGGAAAGTGCGCACGCTTTGGCTGAAACGGTCAAGTTGGCCCCAAAACTTGCTAAAGAAGCGATCATTGTAGTCAACCTTTCTGGACGTGGGGATAAAGATGTCCATACAGTAGCCGAAATAATGGGGGTGGCCTTATAATAAGTGAGTTTTAGCTGATCGCTGACTGCTGACCGCTGATAGCTTGTAATTCAGACTTTAGTACCTCTTTACTTTTTTGTTTTTTAGTTTATAATGTTGTGTAAGTTGCTCGTTGTACCATGGTAATGTTGTAAATGTTCAATAGGGATAAATTCACTGACAGCGGTCAGTGTTTTTTGAATAATGGGTTGTTTAAAAACTTGAAAAGAGGTGTTGGGCATGGAAGAAAGACAATTGCTAATGCCAGAAATTAATGAATCAAATATAGGTTTCTTAAAATTAACTAAAATAAAAGGTAGTAATATTACTTTAATTTTAAATAATTCCCTTGAAGTGGAGCCTTATTTTGATGAACAATCTCAAGAAGTTGTATTTGAAATTCCAGAGTACAATATAATTGCAGTAGGTGTAACCAGAGAAGAAGCAATACAAGAATTACAAAATGATTTAGTGTGGTTATGGGAAGAATATGTGGAAACACAAGAAAAAAACTTTTCTAAAGATGCAAAGGATTTAAGGAACTCTTTAAAGCGGTTGATCAAGGGAGTGGAATATAATTGCGAAAAACACAACCGAGAAAAAACGTGGAAAACGCATTGAAAAAGAAAGGTTTTGAGCAAAGTAACCGTGACCATAAGAAATTCACATATCACACCTTTGAAGGAGAGAAAACGAGCATTTGGACAAAAATTAGTCACGGGACAAGCCACAAAGATATATCTAGGGATAATCTGAAAAAGATGGCAAGGCAGTGCCGGCTTGATTTGGAAAGTTTGCATGATTTAATAGATTGCCCGTTAAGTCGTGAAGAATATCAAAAAATTCAAATTTCTAGCGGGGATATAAGAACCAACTAGAAGGTGATAATCAAGTCAAATTTATGTTCATGCGGTTTAGCTACATATAGGATTGAGAGGGGTAGGATTAAATTATAATGAGTAATAGAATTGACGTTTGCTTTGCCAAACTAAAAACCAGTGGTGAAAAGGCTTTTATCCCTTTTATTACCGCGGGAGATCCTGATTTAGCTACCACTGTAAAACTAGTACAAGCGATGGCTGCTGCCGGGGCAGATATTATTGAACTGGGTGTGCCTTATTCTGAACCGGTAGCTGATGGTCCGGTAATTCAAGCTGCTACCCAGCGTTCACTGAAAACCGGTACTACTTTAACTGAAATATTGAAAACAGTGCGGGTAATTCGCCAAACAGCGACCGTGCCGTTGGTGCTAATGTCTTATTACAATCCAATCTTACAATACCGCTTGGATAAATTTGTGGCGGATGCAGTAGCGGCCGGTGTAGACGGGGTGATTGTGCCGGATTTACCGGTTGAAGAAGCCCAACCGTTAGCTCAAGCAGCAGCGGCAGCAGGTTTGCATTTAATTCCACTAGTAGCACCGACCACTACGGATAATCGTTTGGTGGCAATCGCCGCTCAAGCGCAAGGATTTATTTACTGTGTATCGATAACCGGGGTGACTGGCGCCCGGCAGCAAGTTAATACGGAAATAGCAGCACTAACCCGGCGGGTACAGGCGGTATCAACACTGCCGGTGGCGGTAGGTTTTGGTGTATCTACACCGGAACAAGCTGCTGTAGTAGCCAAACAATGTGATGCGGTTATTGTGGGCAGTGCAATTGTCAAGGTAATTGAGCAAAGCCCCGGCACAGCAGTGAGCCAAGTGGCGGAAATGGTCAAAGAGTTTAAAGCGGCGTTGTAGAGAGCAGTGAAGAATAAAGATGACTATTTTTTTCAGGGCGGGTATCTGTAACAAATACCTTCAAATAAAAGCATCTCTTGACTATTTAACCCGGAATGGCTATACTTTAGATATACATAAGGAGGTGCTTGCATGTATACGAAAATTCAAAAATGGGGTAACAGTCAAGGATTACGTCTTGCCAAGAACGTACTGAAAGATGCTCGCCTTGAAGTCGGTAGTGAGGTAAACGTTACAGTACGAGATGGTATTATTACTATCATGCCAATTAGGAAAATTCGTAAGCGGTACTGCCTTGATGACCTCGTGGCACAAATCCCCGAAGACTACTACACTAGCGAAGTTAATTGGGGGAAACCAGTCGGTAAAGAGGTGTGGTAATGACGATCTATGTTCCGCAGCAAGGTGACATTATTTCCATCACTTTCAACCCCCAGTCCGGACACGAACAAAAAGGTCGCCGACCTGCTTTGGTTGTGAGCAAGGGCATGTTCAACCGTAGCACTGGCTTGGTTATTGTGTGTCCTTTAACAAACACAGAACGCCGGTTTCCTTTTCATGTACCTGTTCCAGAAAACAGCAATCTGACGGGGTTTATCATGGTTGAGCAAATCAAGTCGCTCGACTTTAGTACTCGTCGAGCACAGTTCATCGAATATGCCTCAGATGAACTGCTGGCAAATGTGCTATCAATATTGGATACTTGCATCTATTAACTGACCAAAAATCAAGCCAAAAAATTGAAGATTATGACCACTATTTTCATTCCAAATCATCCTGGTTATTAATGCGTGGATGATCAACGACCAGCGATTGTTTACCAGTATACCACTGCATTAAATCTTCGCCTTCTTGCTTAGAAACATCAACGAGTTCAAAATAAGCCATAGAAGCTAAGTCTAAACCAAAAGTGACTAAATCAACCCGGCGTTGAAACGGTGAATGTCCGATAGTGAGAGATTGCATGCAGTGCCGGGGTACCAGTACCGTGGTTCTGACGAATAAATTACGAAATCTTACTGCCAGCATATTTTGCTGACAACCCCAGCCGGCATCTTGGTATTGCCACCAACCTGAAAATACTGCTAAAGGCAACAACAATAGGGTTACCCAACCCCATTCCAACCAAAATATTGCTACCGGTATGCCAGCTAGTGCTAAAGGTGACATCGCTAAAGTAGCCCGGAAGATATAGCGGTTACGAGCTATGGTGGGCAGTGTTTCTAAAGGAATATCATAGGCAAATTCCGGCAAAAATTCTTGTAAAAAATTAATCAATTCTCGCCGGCGTAGCAGTGGCCAAAGCAAGGCTTTTTCGCCGCTTTCCAAAGCATAACCGGCACTTTCTATTTTTAATGCACCGTATCCCCAAGGTTGCCGCATTAATCCTTCTGTAAAACGTACTGCTTGAATACGCTGTACCGGGATTGATATTTGATGCCGCTCCAATAATCCGTAAACTATTTGCAGACGATCTTCAGCACGGGTGACGGTAAAGCGACCATATTTAATCACTATGCCAATAACTGCTAATAACCATAAAAATAATAGCACTATAATAGCAAAAATTAACGTAAATAAAATTGATGCTACTATTTGTTCGTATATTTGCATAAAATATGCTTGTTCTAAATCCGGTCGCCACCTGATTTGATGAAGTAAAGTAAAGATACCGGAAAAGAAAGCGGCTACTAGCCCAAAACCACTGGTGGAAGTTATCCCAAAAATAATCAGTTCCGAAAAAGATATTTTTTTGCTTGCTTTAGGGGTTGCTACGCCGGTTGTTTCTGCTTCGATTTCTACCGGTTTGGCAGGTAATAATGTTTGACGCAAGTTCTCCGCATCTTGTTTAGCAACAGCAGTAAAAACAGCTTCTGGTTCTGTGCCGCCGGCTGTTTCAATTTGCACCGTAACTACCCCGAAAAGGCGTTGTAAAATCCCTTGATTAAAATCAATCACTTGAATCCGTTCCCGGGGGATCAAGGTTTTTTTACGAACGAATATCCCGCTATGAACATTTAGTTCATTATCTTTAATCTGATAAGTAAAGCGATACCAAGACAGAATACCCCAGCCGGATGCTACTAGAAGTAGAATTCCCCCGGCTATTAATACCCAAGTTTGAATGCCTTGTGAAACCAGCACAATAACCAATGGTATAATTGAGTTTCTTAATATTTTAACAGCAGATAACAGAGCGCCGGCCGGGTGTAAACGACAAGGTTCAAAGCACATCATCGGACACCTGCGCTAAACTGGAAATATGCTGACTAAGAGCACTGGCTGTTTCTGTTGCCAGTGCTGGTATTTCGTGGGCACCAGTCGCAGTAGAAATAGTTACAGTAGCCAAATCGTAATGACGCATTAATATCCCTTGCAGGGTATCCACATGCTGTACCCGTGCCAGTGGAATAAGAGTACGTTCCACAATCCATACCCCGCGCTGCAAGTCGATTTCATTTTCGGTAATTTCATAACGCCAGCGTTGCCAGCGCAATCGAGGCAATACCAATATCTCTAAAATACCATGTAAAATCACTAAGACTGCTGGGATTATTAAAATCCAGTGAGACCATTCCAGTAGGATTATTAAGGCGGCAGCAGCACCAAAAACAATAATGCTCAATATGGCAGTGCCAATACCACCGTGAATTTGCCATAATTTCAAAGCTCGTAAATCAAGTTTTTCTTTGGGTTCGGGACGCATTGATGTAAACAACTCCTTTTTTTAATGGGACACTAAAAGACATATTAGATTATATTTCTTGAATAAAACTGATTTTCCTGCTGAAAAATATCAAAATTATATTTATGTTGTTAGTATATCTCCATAAAACAAAATCAGTACAAATGATCAAAAGTAGTAGTTTTTTTATGATATACTATAATTAATAATAATTGGTAAAATTAAAACACTAAAGAGGAGTTGAACGCAATATGGTGAAGACAAAATATTTCTCAACCCACCTACTTGACAAGGCCTTAGCCAAAAATAAAGCAGTGAGGGAACATAAAAGACAGCAACAATTAGCTCTTGTTTTTGAAGCTATTGACAAGCTGTCTAGCAGAGTTTCCTTTGAAAAAAGTTATGTTTTTGGTTCTTTGGTTAAGCCGGATTGTTTTTTGAAAAACTCTGATATTGATATCGCCTTTGAAGGCTTAAGTAATAGAGAATTCTTTCCGACAATCACTTTTCTTGCCAGTGAGTTAGATGCAGAAATAGATGTTATCCAAATGGAAGGTCACCCTTTGCGGGATATAATTGTTCAGGAGGGAATTGAATGGAAACAGAAAAGTTGAGCCTATTTAAAGCTTTAGTTAATAATCAAAAGGAAGAAATTGAGCATATTTTTATTAAAATAGAGCAGAGACGGACTGGAGAGGGGGCAGTTAATTTAGAAAGCCTTGCTTATCAACTGCATAATTTATATTGTGCTTTTGAAGATTTATTTAAAATCATTGCCAAGTTTTTTGAGAATCATATTGAAGATAAAAGCAAATATCACCGGGAGCTTCTTTGGAGGATGAAAATTTCGATTGAAGGAATCAGACCTGCTTTATTATCTAAAACAAGCTATAAATTACTTGATTCTCTCAGAGCATTTCGTCATGTTTTTAGGCATGCTTATTCCTATGAACTTGATCAACAGAAGGTAGCTATAATAGTGGAAGATGTTCTTAAACTAAAAGATTTGTATCAAAAAGAAATCGATCATTTTTTAAAACAATTTTAGATTTTTTAAAAAAAATCTTCATTTCCTACTTGCTTTCAGAAAAACATTTGTTGTTTAGGGGCTTTTCGAAGAACACTTAAAGTTAGGGGTGTACGATTTGTGAATATACAATTTTTAAAAAACCATCTTTCAAACAAAATTTTGACTATCAGTATAATAATCACGTTGATTATTATCTATGGAGTGGCATTTTTACAGCCCTTTGCTTACGGTATTCGGTATAAGATTGTTTGGTCTCAGGATCTTTGGTCTGAGTATCCGATAACTAGAGATTTTCTCACAATTGGAGAGATGCTCCAGTTTTTAAAGATTGCGCCCTTTGATTTTCTACTCTTAGGAGGTCTGCCGGTATTTCTTGTGTGCGGTACAGCCTTTTTTTACCATCTCTTTTACCGTCTCAGGTGCAGAAGCGGAAAGCAATCTTTGAGTTATCTAAAAACCTTATTAGACGCAACTTTGATTTTCGCACCAATTACTATTGGAACATGCTTGGGGTTATTATTTGAGTTTTCGCTTGTTGCCAGTGCCCTCCTTGGTGATGCTCCCCTCACCATCTTCTTTACTTTATTCGCTGTCTTCATTGCGGGTTCTTTATGGTTTTATAAATTGCGGTCACTCTGGCTGGTTTGTGTTGGAAAAATATCTAACCATGGTTACATATGGTTATTTTTAATTACAATAAGCTTTTGTTTTTTTTATGTATTTTTGATGGTTCTTGCTATCTTCAATCTCTCGGATATGGTCAGAGCAATTGAAATTACTTAAAATTTAATGAGGAATTTAGGGAGTTGAATATTCCAAAAAACTGACCGCTAAATACTAACCTTGCTGGGAGTGGTGCGAAAAGAGTATGAAACAGTGTAGGTGCTTTGCTAAAAGTTAACATAAGGCATATTAGCGGAACCAACAAAAATAGCAAATTTTTAATTTGTTTGTAAAACTTTAGATTATATTAATATAATTTTAATATAATTTTAATATAATTTTAATATAATTTTAATATAATTTTAACGAAAATTTAATATAATAATGTTATACTTTAACAGGTGTGTTGAAAGATCTTCAGTAACATTGGAGGAATATTTATGTTATCCAGTAAATTTGCAACTAAAATTTCGACAATTATTAATCACCTTCCCTTTTTATCAAATAGTCCCTTAAAGGGTCTCACTAGTTATTTACAAAACAAGCAGTGGGTTGGTATTCTGTATTTAGATATTGTTAAATTTAGTCTTATTGAAGAAAAGTTTGGTCCAGATAGTTGCGCAACAATATTGCAACAGTTAGAAATTACCTGTAAAAATATAGGTGTAGAGGTTGTTTCACCGTATATGGTGATCAAAGTTTACCGTTGGGGCGATGATATCTGCCTGTTTTTCACCGGCGATTCTTCACCTAGTATTGCTGAATTTCAAAAAAAAGCTTATAAATTTAAAGATGAAGTACGCAGTGCTATTAATGAATTTTTAGCTCGTAGTATTAAATTAAAAGGAATATTAATATTAAATCAGCTTGATTTTCACGTCGGCTATGCTATTGCTCGTTCTGAAAAAAGCTCTTGTAATAAAGCAGTTTATAAAGCTTTAAAAGAAAGTTTTTTAATTGCTAAAAATAAATATAATTTAGAAGAAGTGCTGGGTTTAGAAATACTTAAAGATTTAATAACCCAAAGCAATTTCCGGATAGTGTACCAACCGCTAGTTAACCTATCCAATGGCGAAATAATTGGTTATGAAGCCTTGACCCGTGGTCCTGCCGGTAGCGTTTTAGAATCACCGGGCATGCTCTTTCCATTAGCTGAAAAAGCAGGTTTATTATATCCCTTAGAAAAAGTAACCAGAGAAAAAGCATTAACAGAAATGCACCGGCTAAATCAGGGGGAAATGCTTTTTTTAAATATTAATCCTACGATATTAAATGACCCTTCTTTTTCGAGCGGTAGAACAAAAGAAATATTGCAGAAAACACAAAGGATGCCCCAGCATGTTGTTTTTGAAATAACAGAACGCACTGCTATTACTAATTTTTCTGCTTTTCGTAAAGCTTTAGAACATTACCGCCGTCAAGGCTTTAAAGTAGCAATAGATGATGTCGGTGCCGGTTATTCTAGTTTGCAGTCAGTAGCCGAGCTTAAACCTGATTTTATTAAAATTGATCGTTCGTTAATCGCTAACATCCACCTGGATTCCACCAAGCAAGCTTTACTGGAAACATTTGTGGTATTTAGTCGTAAAATCAATAGTGCTTTAATTGCCGAAGGGATTGAAACTAGAGAAGAATTAAAATCAGTTATCCGTTTAGGTGTTAATACCGCCCAAGGTTTTTATATCGCCCGACCGGCTAATCCCTTACCAGATTTAAATACTGATTTTAAGATGAGCTTAAAAGAAAAAACTACTCGTAAACAAGATGCTTTAAATATGTTACCGTTAGTGGGCGAAATTGTGCAAGCCACCTTATATGTAAATACTGGTGATGCTACTGGTGATGTAGTAGCCAAATTTCAACAAAATAAGAACTTGCATAATGTGGTAGTATTAGATTCAAATGAGCAACCAGTTGGTTTAATAACCCGGGATAAATTATTTTATAAATTAGGTAAACAATATGGTTTTGATCTATATTGCCGGCGGGCAATTGATTTATCGATGGACAAGCAACCTTTAATTATTGAATCTAATATTGATATTGACACGGCAGCTCAATTAGCAATGCAACGAAATGTTGATCAAATTTATGACCCGTTTATAGTGATTGAAAATAACCGCAGTTTAGGGCTTGTTTCTATTCGCCAGCTTTTAGATACTATTAGTAATTTGAAAATGGCAGTAGCCCGGTCGGCAAACCCGTTAACTGGTTTGCCGGGTAATATTGTTATTGAAGCCGAGTTGCTTAAACGCCTTGATAAAAACATCCCTTATGCCGCAATTTATATTGATTTGGATAATTTTAAAGGTTTTAACGATCGCTATGGCTTTGAACGAGGTGATTTAGCCTTGAAGATGACGGGCAGAATACTTACTGACGTTACTACTCAATATGGCAGCAAACACGATTTGGTCGGTCACATTGGCGGTGATGATTTTATTATTATCTCCAAACCAAGTCAAGCAGATACTATCTGTCAAAAAATAATTGATCGTTTTGCTGAAACTGCTCCCAATATTTATGATCAAGAAGATCGTGCGAAAGAATCTATTACTACAGTGGACCGCCAAGGACAAAAAGTACAAATACCAATTATGAGTGTTTCTATCGTCTCTGCAAAAGGCGGTCCTAAATATAATCCGGTTAGTTTTGAGCAATTAGCTGAAACTATTGCAGTGCTAAAAAAGAAAGCTAAAGCTATTCCAGGTAACGCTTATGTGTGCCAATAAATACGGTTTACAGTTTTATTCAACTATAATTAAATTTGGCTTTATTCGAATATTATATGGTAAACCAGTATCAATAAAACCCGGGATTGATATATAAGTTATCCCTTCACTGACAACAATATCCGTGGCATTAGCGGCAATAGGAATAAACATGTGGTAGTTTTCCTGTTCTTTAGTTAGTTCAATTCTAGAACTTTTTTGATCCCAATTGACCATATAACCCAAGGCTTCCATAGTAAAACGCAACGGGATATAATAACTGCCATCTTCGTAATAAGCTCCCCCCCTCATTTTTATTTCTGCGCCATTTATGTTAGCAATGTTTTTGCCGATAGTAAATCTAATCCTCTGATATTCAGCCGGTTTTAGAATGCTTTTGGCTACGTGCATCTTTAATCCTGGCGAAAGCACTTGTCTGTCCGGTATTAATCCTGTATTTTGAATCAGTCGACCATCAGGAAGTCTATACTCCGCTACCGTTAATTTCAATGCGCCGCCATCACTGAGATTTAGGATTGTTTGCACCGTACCTTTGCCATAAGTTTGATTACCTACTAAGGTAGCTACGCCGTGATCTTGAAGAGCACCGGCTACTATTTCAGCGGCACTGGCGGTATTTTCATCAACTAATACTACTATCGATAGATTATTAATCAACTTCACATGATTACTAAAATAAATTGTTTCCTCGCCGCAATTTTCTATAAAACTAATTATTTTTTTGTTTAGCGGTAAAAAATAATCAACTATATCTACTGCAGCTATTAAATGCCCTCCCGGATCATTACGTAAATCTAAAATTAAGCCTTTTAGCTCCCGGTTTTGCTTTTGTAAATTCTGCCAAGCATCAAGAAATTCGTTTGCTGTACGTTCGTTAAAACTAATAATATCAATATAGCCGATATTCTCAAACACTACTTCTGAATATACCGTGGGCGTATTAATTGGAGCCCGGACTAGCGGTATTTTAAAGGTTTGATTATCCCGGCGAATAGTTAATACTACTGTGCTACCCTCTACGCCACGAATTTTTTCAGCAATAATATCTAAAGAAAGTTGTTTAATACTTTTTCCATCAACTGCAATAATCAAGTCACCCTCTTTAATAAGGGCTTGTTTAGCCGGAGAATTAGCAAATACTACTACTACTTGAATATAATCATTAAACGCTTCCATTTTAATGCCAATACCGACATATTTACTATCCAAAAAATCTGCAAATTCTTGCCATGATTCCGGTGTAATATGCTCAGCATAAGGGTCATTAAGAGTATCCAGCATCCCATCAATAGCACCGTCAACTAAATCATCAGCTTGCGGTTTACTAATGTGATATTCTAGGATGTAATTAGAAATTTCTTTTAAACTAGTTGAGTGTCTCTCGGTAAATCCCGCATTATTAAAACTGCCAAAAGCCATTGCCGGCCAAGTTAAAAAAAATATCATCACCATAACTAGCATAAAATTAAATTGCTTAAACAAAAAAACACCCCATCATAAATGATTTATTTATAAATTACCTAATGTTAAGATAGTTCTCTACTTGACGATAATTTCCTGCATCAATGTAAAATTAAAGTAAAGCAGGTATTATAAATGTTAATGTAGAAGATAATATTTCTAAAGTAGTTTTTTTCTGACGACTGACGAAAGTGGGTGCTTAAAAATTTCTTCAAATACTTTGATTGTAATAGACGGAAACAGTTTGGTTTACCGGGCTTTTCATGTGATCCCTCTTTTAACTACGAATCGTGGTCTAGTAACCAATGCCGCTTACGGTTTTACTAATATGTTATTGAAAATTTTAGAACAAGAACAACCTGGGTTAGTAATAGTAACTTTTGATAAAAGCAGGCTAACCTTTCGTAACCAACAATACAGCGAATATAAAGCGAATAGAAAACCAATGCCGGCAGAATTACGACCACAATTTCAAATCATAAAAGATATTTTGCAAGCTATGCGGATAACGGTACTTGAATTAGAAGGCTATGAGGCTGATGACCTAATTGGTACTATTGTTGCTCAGGCTGGTAAAGCCAATATTTCCACATTAATTATTAGTGGCGATCGTGATGTTTTTCAATTAATATCTGCTAACACTAAAGTTCTGATCACCCGTAAAGGTATTACTCAATTGGATATTTATGATGATCATAAAGTGCGGGAACGTTTTGGTATCTCTCCCCACCAGTTTATCGATTTCCGGGCCCTGACCGGAGATAGTTCAGATAATATTCCCGGTGTACCCGGCATTGGTGAAAAAACTGCTGCCAAGCTGTTGCAGCAATATCCTAGTTTGGATGATATTCTGGATAATCTAGACCAATTACCTAAACGCCAACAAGAAAAAATCAAACAACATCGTGAACAAGCCTTATTGTCTAAACAATTAGTCACTATTAAACAAGATGTGCCTATTGAAGTAAATTTAAATAAATGCACTTATAATAATCCGGATCATCATCGCTTATTAAAATTATTTACCGAACTGGAATTTAAATCTTTAGCTAAATCATTGTTAGCAGATAATAGTTCTAAAGAAATTAGTGATCTGGCACCAGCAGATGCTGTTTCAGTGGTATATCAAAAAATAACTACACCTGAACAATTACAAGAATTAATCAATACCACTCGTAGTGCCGGTAAAATAGCACTGGTGCTAGGTGGTAGTAAAGAAACCGGGGTAATAACAGCTGTTATCGCCACCGGAGACCAGTACCCGGTATTCTGCCTACCGGTAGAAGGGCAGTCACCTGAATATCTCCAAACATTAAAAACTATTTGCGAAGACCCTAAAATAACCAAAGTTTGTCATCATGCCAAAAATATTATTTGGTTATTAGACTATCATGATATCAAATTAAAAAATTTAAGTTTTGATGTTGGTATTGCCGCCTATTTATTGAATCCTACTGTTGCTAATACAAATTTAGAAAATTTAGCATTAGCCTATTTAGACCAGGTGCTTTTACCTGATGCAGCAAGTTCATTGCCATCCCAGGCAAATGCTATTTACCAGTTAGCACCACTATTCCACAAGAAACTCCAAGAACAGCAACAGGAGCAATTATTTTATACCATGGAATTACCACTGGTAAATGTGCTGGCTGAAATGGAAATCCAAGGCATGGCTGTAGATAGGCAAATACTAGAAGACATGTCTGTGCAACTGGGTCAGCATATTGCTATCCTTATTCAAGAGATCCATAATTTATCAGGGGAAAAATTCAATATTAATTCCCCTAAACAATTGGGTAAAATATTATTTGAAAAACTGGGCTTACCGGTTGTTAAAAAAACTAAAACCGGTTATTCGACTGATGCCTCAGTGTTAGAATCATTATCTGCGAGTCTAAAAGGCACCGGAAAACAGCAGATTATTATTAAGTTATTACAATACCGGCAACTAGCAAAATTAAAATCTACCTATGCAGATGGTTTAATCAGTCTGATTAGTAAAAAAACAGGGCATATTCACACTACTTTAAACCAAACAGCAACTGCTACCGGGCGATTATCAAGCACTGCTCCTAATTTACAAAATATTCCGATTCGTTTAGAGTTGGGAAAACAAATTCGGCGAGCGTTTATACCAAGCAATTCTGATAATCTGATTTTGACTGCTGATTATTCCCAAATTGAACTGCGAGTGCTAGCTCATATCTCCGGCGACCCCGGTTTTTTAGAAGCTTTTAATAACAAACAAGATATTCATGTGCGCACTGCATCCGAGGTATTTAACGTGCCGGTGGATACAGTTACACTTGAAATGCGCAGCCGGGCTAAAGCGGTTAACTTTGGCATTATCTATGGCATTAGTGATTTTGGACTGTCCCGTGATATTAAAGTCAGTAGAGCAGAAGCACGCCGCTATATTAACAACTATTTTGCTCGCTGTCCCGGAGTAAAAAAATATATTGACCAGATAATAGTAAAAGCTAAAGAGTGTGGTTATGTAACCACACTCTTTAACCGGCGACGTTATTTGCCAGAACTAGCCAGTTCTAGTCATGCCACTCGTAATTTTGGTGAACGTATCGCTATGAATACACCTATTCAAGGTAGTGCAGCAGATATTATCAAGCTAGCAATGATTAACATTCATAAGCAGTTGCAAAAAAATAAACTGTTCTCTAAAATGATTTTACAAGTACATGATGAATTGATTTTTGACGCTCCTAAAAATGAAATGCCGGCGTTAATTAAGCTAGTTAAAGGATGTATGGAAAATGCTTTATCTTTAGATGTGCCTCTGGTGGTAGATATAAAAACCGGTCCAAACTGGTATGAGGTAAAACCGGTTAACAGTTAAATATGATCAAAAGATGAAAAGGTAAAGAGATTTCTTTTAGTGCGTGTTCGAAAAGGGTACCCTTTAGCACATTTGAAATTTACATATTAATCCAATTAACCTTAAAGCACACCCCCACCCTACCCTCCCCCATCAAGGGGGAGGAGACTTGATTTCCCCTCCCCTCGTGGGAGGGGCGGGTACCCACCCGAAGGGAAGGGTGCGGGGAGGGGGGTTGCCACAAACATACTTTTCGAACACGCACTTTTAGTTCTTTAATTCTTTAATCTCTTAATCTCTCAAAGGAGTACTTAAAATGCCTGAGTTACCTGAAGTAGAAACGATTAAACGTACCTTGAAAATAGTTTTAGCAAATTTAACTATTACAGATGTGACAATTTTTAAACCTAAACTAGTTAACAGACCTGATTTTAAAGAAGCGCTTGTTGGTTGTCAAATCAGTGATCAATTAACACGCCGGGGGAAATATTTACTATTACCTTTAAACAAATGTGCTAGCAAGTCCGGTGATATGACGTTAGCAATTCACTTACGAATGACTGGTTGTCTGGTAGTAATAAAAGAAAATGATCAATTACCCAAATATACCCATGTGTTATTCTATTTCGATAATCCCAAAATAAAGTTAGCTTTTGCAGATATGCGCCAGTTTGGCCGCCTGTCTTTATTAACTAACGCAGAACTGCAAGATTTATCCGGGTTAAAAGATTTGGGACCGGAACCACTGGAAAAAAACTTTAACCCGACCTATTTAAAAAATAACTTGTCGTCACGCCGGGCTAAAATTAAATCTTTACTGTTAAACCAAACTTTGGTAGCCGGTTTAGGCAATATTTATGTAGATGAAGCTCTATACCTGGCTCAAATACACCCGGAACGCCTAGGTTGTGATTTAACTGCTCCAGAAGTTAATAATCTTTACCATGCTATTATCACAGTATTAGAGCAAGGTATTCAAAACGGCGGTACTTCAATTAGTGACTATGTAGACGCCGAAGGTAATGCTGGTAATAACCAAAATATGTTACAAGCTTACCAGCGCCAAAACAAGCCCTGCTACCGGTGCGATGAAATTATTACCCGCATCAAAGTAGCCGGACGCAGTTCCCATTTTTGCCCCCGGTGTCAAAAAATCAAAAATAGTTGAACAAGCACCAATCACTCACCCCTCCCATATACCTATGAGTACTCTCGGAAAGTCTAACCCCACTATTTCTGTACCTTTCAAAGAAAGTTTTCGTTTTTTCACCCCCACCTGCACCCTTCCCTTCGGGTGGGTACCCGCTCCCCCATCAAGGGGGAGGGAACTTGATTTCCCCTCCCCTCGTGGGAGGGGATTAAGGGGAGGGGGGATTTTATAACAAAACTCCTTTTTGAACATATACTTAAAGATATCTTTTAGGTTGCGGGAGGGGTTTTTTTGGAGTTAATTGCTATCATAATATTTGCTTTAGCTTTGAATATGGATGCCTTTGGAACCGGCATAGCTTATGGTATCAGAAGAATTAAAATTCCTTTTAATTCGGTGCTGATTATCAGCCTAATGTCAGTAATAGCTATTAGTATTTCAATGATAGCGGGACATCTGCTGACCGGTATATTATCTGAATCATTGGCCCGGCAGCTTGGAGGTATTTTATTAATAATCTTGGGTATTTGGTTATTGATTCAATGTCGTCCAAATTCAAAAAACGGCACTGCCAAACAGCATCAAAAAGAGAAATTGCAAAAAACAGTGTTAAAACTACGCCTTAAAATGCTCGGATTAGTAATTCAAGTGCTACGTGAACCAGTAAAAGCTGATTTAGATAAATCTGGTGTTATCAGTTCACGCGAGGCTCTTTTGCTAGGGTATGCACTGGCTTTAGACGCTTTCGGAGCCGGTTTTGCAGTAGCTATGATTGGATTTAACTTGATTATCACGGTGGTTGTAGTCGGATTAGGACATATTTTAATGATTTACTCCGGGTTAATCCTAGGTAGCCGTTTTATAGCTACTAATATTGGACCTAAAATGGCTGTAATACCAGGTTTAATCCTAATTATCATCGGGATATTTAAGTTAATCAGCGTTCAGCTATCAGCTATCAGCTAAAGATTTAAAAGATTTTAGCTGAACGCTGACTGCTGATCGCTGAAAGCTTATTTTTATTAATAATAAAAATCGTGCCCACCGATGGTTTTCATAAATTCTCTGTTATTAGGAATCCAGAAAACAGTCGCTTTTCTGGGATTCAAAAAATATAAAGCAGTGCCTACCGGACGTGCTCCGTTTAAAGCCGCTTTTGCTGCGATAATACTTTCTGGAGCGGGATTATTATAAATACTGCCGTCTAATACCGGTGAAAATTGGGTGAATCTTCCTTGGACATCAAAGATAACACTGTAAATGGTGTTCGGGAATTTACTAGAATTAACTCGATTTAATACTACATTACCTACTGCTACTTTACCAATATCAGATTCTCCCCCTGCTTCAGCCTGAATAATACGGGCCAACCAAAATATTTTGTCTGCATATATTTGATCGGAACGGCTTGTCCCCCGGCTAACTTCAGGAGTTGACCTTGTAACTGGTTGCTCAACCGGCTGCTTAACCGGTTGGGGTGCGGGTGGTTCAAGCTGCTTAACCGGTTACTTAACTTGCGGCGCAGGTTGCTTAACTGGTTTTGGTGCAGGCTGTTTAACTGGTTGTGGTTCAAGTTTGACTGGAGGAATTTGTATCGATGCCGATTTTTTTTCAGTATCAGTATTGACCGCAATCTCTAATTCAGACTTTTTTCTGTTAGTTCGCCAGTTAAATCACCTTTACTTTCATTTTCTTCGACTGCAATTTCAGATTGATTTTCAGATTGATCATCACTGGCAGTTTTTTTACTTAAACTATCATCCATCTTTAAAATAATAACTGCCATTATTAAACAAACTGCTACTAAAATAATTTTCGTACTTTTTTTCATGTTTAATACCATCCTTTTTTTTGATAGCTCGTCCGAGCCAACAATTAATATGGATAAGTATAAACTATTTTACACACTATTGTTAGCAGTAAATAAAGGCAGGATTGGAATATATCTTGTGCCCTCCCCGATCAATTCAAAATTTTCACTTTAGCTAATTCAGCAAGTTCTCCCACGGTTTTTTGATGAAGTTTTCCATTAATATAAATATTAAGTAAATTATTATCATCATTCAGCTCATTTAGCTGATCAATACAATGTTTTATACCAATCTCTCCTAATGCCCAAGCGGCATATCCTCTCAATGTAGGGTTGGGACTATCCAAAAAACTAATTATCTTAGGTACTATTTCCAGGATGTAGTTTACTTGACCGGCCAACCTACCAATTGCCCAGAGCATCCCACGTTGGAATACTGCTTCATCTATAGCTGCTGTAATCATCATTGGTGCTAAATCAGCATATAATTGGGGGCGATTATAAATTATCTCTGCCACCGCCTCAGGAGCACCATAATTTACTGTTCCGGATTCCTCCGTCATTGTCCACAAAAATCTACGGATTAAATCTCTGATTTCTTCCGGGTCATTATCAGATATTATGGCAGATACTAAGCCAAGAGCTTCTGTAGCTTGACAACGTAATAAATCATCTTTGGTATATGTAAGACGCACCAAAAAACGGGTGATTTTAGTACTGTTTTCTGGTGCTATTTGCATTAATTGTTCGTATTTTTTATCTTGAACTAATTTAGTTATTGTTTGTTTATTAAGCAATTAATCCCCCCCACTCAATTTTAAGCGACTTAACATTAACTTATGAGCATCTTTCTCAAATTCGTCATTTAATGAAATTAATTCCTTGTTCATATTCCGACGGCACAAAGCCAATTTTATCAAGTGATCAGTAAAGACACTGTTTTTTGGTAACAGCGGACCATGTAAGTAAGAACAAAAAACATTTTTATACCGGGCACCTTCCGTACCGTCTTTACCATTGTTACCATAGCCTGATAGTAGATTACCCAGTGGTTCAATATTACCTAAATGTGTTTTGCCGGCATGATTTTCAAAACCGGTTACTTTTAAAATTTGATTATCTAAATTTAATTCTATCGCCACATTCCCAATAAATCTTTTCGTGCTTGCTACTGTATAATAATCCAGTAAACCCAACCCGGGTATTACTTCATTTTCCAAAGTGCGGTAATACTGCCCTAACAATTGATAACCACCGCAAATAGCTAAAATAATTAATCCGTCTTCTATCGCCTGGTGCAAAAAAACTTTACGCTGTCCTAAATCATCAGAAATTAAGTTTTGTTCCCGGTCAGATCCCCCGCCCAAAAACAAAAAATCTACCTGATTAAAATCAACAGTTTCTCCTAAATTAACCTCTAATAATTGCACTGGGATATTACGCCAGCGGCATCTTTGCAAAAAAGCAATTACATTGCCCCGATCACCATAAAGGTTTAATAAATCAGGATACAGATGGCATACTGTCAGCATCAAACTGCTCCTTTTTTGCTAATTCACAAAGAATCCTCTGTGCAGACCATAATGCCGTATAAGTAGTAAATAAATAAGTCATTTTTGCTTTGCCATGTAATACAGCGGGGACAGCCTGTTCTAAATCAGGTATTACTGTGATTTTATTGATAGGTATCCCGGCATATTTTAGCCTTAAAGCTATTTCGGCTGCTCTGGTACCGGAACAAGTAAAGCTTTTAATAGCTTCTTCTGGCAGAGATGCCAATATTTCAAATTCCACATCCCACAGCCAAGAAATATCTTGTCCATCGGCATCATTATCGTTAACAGCCATAAAAACATCTTTTGTACCCGGCATCGCTAGCAAAGTAACCAAACCTTCATTATAACCGGTGGGGTTTTTAACTAAATTTAGCAATACCAACTTATCTTGATAACGAAAATGTTCCATTCGTCCAATAGCCGGAGTGTACCTGTCTAGCCCTTTTTTTATAATAGCATCGTTCATTTCCATTAAACATCCGATTGTAAAAGCAGCTAAAGCATTATACAAATTATAGAAACCAGCTGCCCGCAAGGATAAATGATAACAATTCTCCTGATAACAAATATCCGCATTAATATAACCGTTAACTGTTTTAATATTAATAGCCTCTAGGTTAAGTTCTGGTCTTGTAAAAGCACACTGCAAACAGTTATAATCTCCCAATTGACTGTAATGATAATAATGATAATGTAATTCCCCCCCGCAGAACGGGCAAAAACGTGATTCTCTGGTTTGAATTGCCGGTCTCTCCCAGTTTTGCTGCCGGGCAACGCCATAGTAAATTACTTTATGTTTAGTAGATTGCCCTAGTTGAGCGACCAGTGGATCATCAGCATTAAGCACCAAAGTAATATCGTTTAATTTATGGAGAGCATTTTTTATTAAGGCTACAGTTTTATCTAACTCTCCGTAGCGATCCAGTTGATCTCGAAAAAAATTAGTAATTACTACTATTTGAGGTTGTACTTCCTGAATTACTTTAGGAAATGATGCTTCGTCAACTTCTAATAAAGCATAGTCAGATTCAACTACACCTGTATAACTGGCTGACCGTACCAAGCAAGCGGTTACACCGGTTATCAGGTTAGCCCCTTCTTCATTAAAAACTACCTTGTGTCCCCCGGCCTGCATTATTTTAGCAATCATGTTATTAGTAGTAGTTTTACCGTTAGTGCCGATAACCATAATGATTTCTTTTTTAATCTGACAAGCTAACTCCTGCAAAACACGGGAGTAAATACGCCGGGCTACCACTCCCGGTAATGATGAACCACGTCCACCCGTTAACCTGCTTAATTTGGCAGCTAATTTGCCACTTAGAACAGCGATAGAACGAAAAAAATACAAACGCAACAGCCTCCGTAGATTAATACTAGTGTGTTTTTATTTAAACTTAGCTAATTCTTCTAACAAGCGATCATTAAGCACCTTGATATAAGTACCTTTCATCCCTAAAGATTTAGATTCAATCACACCGGCACTTTCGAATTTACGAAGGGCATTGACAATTACAGACCTGGTAATCCCTACCCGGTCTGCAATTTTACTGGCTACTAGTACGCCTTCGCTACCATCTAGTTGTTTAAATATATGTTGCACCGCATCTAATTCACTGTAAGATAAAGTGCCTACAGCAACTTGTACCGTTGCTTTTTTGCGGGCTTCGTTTTCGATACGATCAGTTCTAGCCCGTAATATTTCCATAGCGATCACTGTAGCGCCATATTCCGCTAAAATAAGATCTTCATCCGTAAATTGCTGATTAAATTTAGCCAATACCAGTGTACCCAGCCGTAACCCGCCACCTAAAATAGGAATGATAGTAGAAAATTCATTTTGAAGACGGGAGTCTTCTTTAGTAAAAAACATACACGTATCTGCCGTCTGGGGAAAATTAGCATAAGTTTCTTTTATCTCCAGCAAATAATTATTATATGCTTGTGGCAATGCTTTTTTTTCTTCAATAGTATTTAGCATTTGATCACAAATAAACCCTTTCATAAAACAATAACCCAAAACATGTCCCTGTTCATCAATAACATGGCAGTTGGCACAAATATTTTCGGATAATATGGTAGCAATCAAGGTAAAATCAACTGGTAAACCAGCTGATTGCTGTAATAATTTATTAATCGATCTGGTTCTTTCCAGTAAATTACTCATTGATGATCTGACCTCCCTATAAGATGTAACGAGTTAGATCTTCGCTGGCTACTATCTTGGCTAATTTAGCATCAACATAAATTTGATCGATAATAATAGCTTTATCAGAGTTATCAGGAGCATCAAATAAAAGATCCTCTAATAATTTTTCCATGATTGTTTGTAACCGGCGAGCGCCAATATTCTCAGTCTGTTCATTTACAGTATAAGCTATCTTTGCGATTTCTTCAAGTGAATCTTTTGAAAATTCAATCTGAACTCCTTCTGTTGCCAGTAACCCGATATATTGTTTAATCAGCGCATTTTGAGGTTCAGTGAGAATTTGTAAAAAATCTTGTTGCGATAAATTATCTAATTCCACCCGGATCGGGAAGCGCCCTTGTAATTCCGGAATTAAATCTGACGGTTTAACACTATGGAATGCTCCTGCTGCTATAAATAACACATGATCAGTTTTAACCGGACCATACTTGGTCACTACGGTAGAACCCTCTACGATCGGCAAAATATCTCGTTGCACCCCACCTCTGGACACATCCGGTCCTTGAGTAGCATCTTTGCCAGCAATTTTATCTATTTCATCCAGAAAAATAATTCCTTGCTCTTCAGCACGTTTAACAGCTATTGTGGTTAATTCATCCATATCAACTAGTTTTTGTGATTCTTGTTGAATTAAAATTTTGCGGGCATCTTTTACGGTTGCTTTGCGTTTTTGTTTTTTACTAGGCAACATTCCACCAAATAATTCCTTAATATTTATACCCATTTCTTCTACGCCAGATCCGGTAAACACTTCTAACATTGGCGAACTATTATCTTCCACTTCTATTTCTAAATATTCATTTTCTAGTTCGCCGCGTTTAAGTTTTTCCCGTAATGTTTCGCGTTCAAATTGAATTCGTTTTTTGGTTTGTTGTTGTAAATTATTATCTGGAGTAACTTCATCTTGCTTGGTAGTACCAAATAGCATTTCTAAAGGATTTTTTGCAGGGCTATTGGTTACAGGTAAAGGAGCCAATAATTCTATGATGCGTTCTTCAGCCATTTTAGCAGCTTTATCTGCTACTACAGTCATTTTTTCCTGACGTAACATCCGGATACTAGTTTCTACTAAATCTCTAACCATAGATTCTACATCACGACCTACATAACCAACTTCAGTAAACTTGGTCGCTTCTACCTTCACAAAAGGCGCTTTTACTAACCGAGATAACCTCCGGGCAATTTCTGTTTTCCCTACTCCGGTAGGACCAATCATTAAAATATTTTTGGGCACTACTTCATCCTGTAATTCGTCCGGCAGTTTACTGCGCCGGTAACGATTTCTCAAAGCAATGGCCACCGCTTTTTTAGCCGCTTTTTGACCCACTATATATTTATCTAATTCCGTTACTATTTGGCGTGGGGTTAAGTCTTCTAAAGTAATATTCAAAATAAAATTAGACCTCCTTTAAATTGATGGGGACATTCCCGGTACTCACCAAGCATCAAACGGTAAACTAGACCATTAAGTCCAATAAGTGCCGGGTGTGTCCCCTATCCACAATAGTTTCTTACAATTCTTCCACAGTAATATTGTGGTTCGTATAAACGCAAATATCCGCCGCCGTATTAATTGATTCTTGAACAATTTCTTTTGCTGAAAGAGAACTATGTTTTAGTAATACCCGGGCAGCAGCCATAGCATAAGTACTACCACTACCAATAGCCGCAATTCCATCGTCCGGTTCTATTACTTCACCGCCACCGGATATAATTAATAGATGTTTTCTATTAGCTACAATTAATAAGGCTTCCATCCGGCGTAGCATCCGGTCTAAACGCCATTCTTTGGCTAACTCTACTGCTGCTCGCAATAGATTACCATGATATTCTTCTAGTTTAGCTTCAAACTTTTCAAACAGTGTAAAAGCATCCGCTACTGAACCGGCAAAACCGGCGATTACTTTTCCTTGGTACAACCGGCGAATTTTATTAGCTTGTTGTTTAATAACCGTCCGGTCTCCAAAAGTAACTTGACCGTCTCCGGCTATAGCGACTTGATTATTATTTTTTACTGCTACAATGGTAGTGGCATGAAACATAGTTAGTTGCTCCTTTTTTTAAAAAAACTATATTTGAACGGTAAACTATACCATTAAGTCCAGTGAGTGCCGGGTGTGTCCCCTATCCGATTAAGCCCGGGGATGAGTATTTTGATATATTTGTTTTAGCTTTTCCCGGGTAACATGGGTATAAATTTGAGTACTGGAAAGGCTAATATGTCCTAATAACTCTTGTACAGTACGTAAGTCTGCCCCGTTTTCCAGTAAATGAGTTGCAAAAGTATGCCGGATCGTATGTGGGTTTGCTTTATTGGTCTTAGTTTGCTTTAAGTATTTATTTAGGATTGTTCTGACACTTCTGGCACTAAGCCGGTCCCCTCTGTAATTTAAAAATAAAGCTTGTGTTTTATTAATTATTTTTACACGCCCATCTTTCAGGTAATTTTTTATCGCTAAAATTGCTAATGAACCTATTGGAACTATACGTTCCCGGGAACCCTTACCCCAAACTCGAACATACCCGCCGGATAAATCTACATCATTTTTATTTAAAGTAGTCAGTTCACTCACGCGTAAGCCACAAGCATAGATAGTTTCTAATAATGCTTTATCCCGTAATCCCAGCGGGGTAACATCCGGCGCTTCTAAAATTTTTATTATTTCATCTGGATAAAAAAAACGGGGTAGTTTTTTGGCTACCTTGGGTGTTGCTACCCTGGTAAGCGGATTATTATCCAAGACTTCTTCGCGCATTAAAAAATTATAAAATGAGCGCCACGCTGCCAATTTACGAGCAATAGTACTGCGCGCCAGACCTACTTCTTGTAAATAAGCTAAGTAATTACGAAATATCCGATGATCTATATCAACCGGGTGCAAAGTAGTATCTTTTTTATTCAAAAGTTCCCCAAAAAAATCCAGACCATGAAAGATATCTTTTTGATATTCTTCCGTGGTGCGTTGGGAAGAGTTTTTTTCTGCTGTTAAGTATACCACAAACTCATCGATATAAGCATACATTACCTTAAAACTCCTTTACAATTATGTATACATATTCGCTAAAAGTAACAGTTTTCCTGCTTTTATGCTGGTTTAAAATTCCTGATTTCGAGCGGAACGTCCTGAACGAAATCTTGCTAACTCCTCCATTTCCTCACGAGTCAAATCGTCTACTCCAGCCAAAGACTCCAGGTGATGGCGCAATTCGTGCCAAACTGTTTCACGCAGTTCTTCTTCCCAAAGTTTATTTCCCAAGATTGCTAAAAAAGAGCCATAGTAAAATACTATGTAGCTTCCTAGCATATCGTCCTCAATGTACTCACCCATGATATAGAATTCCTGTTCACGCTTTTCTTCCGGCAACACAGCAAAGCCACCATTCAAATTACGACAAAGACGAGCCGGTATCTCATCAACCAATTCTCCGGCGAGCACAGTAAATTCGTCCAAAGAAAGTCGCACCATAAAACCACCTCTATTGTATTATAACTTAATATCCTTGATAAAATTTGCTAAACTTGCTAGCGCCCGGTTAGATAATTTGTGATTACGTAATTTCTTATCTTTAATCCGTTTTTCTAATTCAGGCAATATGCCAAAGTTAATGTTCATCGGTTGAAAATTTTTGGGGTTAGCAGTGGTAATATAATTTAATAAGGCCCCGTGAGCAGTTTCTTTGGGAAATACTAACATTTTTTGGTTTGATATTACCCGGGCTGCATTGATACCGGCTATCAGACCGGAAGCAGCAGACTCTACATAGCCTTCCACCCCAGTTATTTGACCGGCAAAAAACAAATTAGGATTTTCTTTAAATTGTAAGGTTGGTTTAAGCAGCAGCGGTGAATTGATATAAGTATTCCGGTGCATCACACCATAACGCACAAATTCTGCTGTTTCCATGCCTGGAATCAAACGAAAAACTCGTTTTTGCTCTCCCCATTTTAAATTAGTTTGAAAACCGACCATGTTATACAAAGTGTTTTCAATGTTATCTTGGCGTAATTGTACTACCGCAAACGGGTGTTTACCAGTACGGGGATCAATTAAACCAACTGGCTTTAGCGGGCCAAAAGTGAGCGTTTTTTTACCTCTAGCTGCTAAAACTTCTACCGGCATACATCCTTCGAAATGCACTTTCTTTTCGAAACTTTTAATAGCTGCTTTTTCAGCAGTAATTAATGCTTTATAAAAAACATTATATTCATCCTCGGACATGGGGCAATTCAAATAAGCAGCTTCACCCTTATTATAACGGGAAAAACGAAATATTACCGCCATATTTAATGATGCCAAGGTTACAATAGGCGCTGCTGCATCATAAAAATACAAATAATCACTACCAGTTAAGTGTTGGATATCTTCAGTTAAATTATCAGAGGTTAGCGGTCCGGTAGCGATGATGGTAGTTCCTTTTCGAGGTATTTCTGGCAGTTCTTCCCGGATCACCTCTATCATAGCATGTTTTTCTAATAAAGTTGTAATCTGACCAGAAAAATTTTCCCGATCTACAGCAAGTGCCCCACCTGCTGGTACTTGATGTTCAAGAGCACTCCTCATAATTAGCGAGTTTAAATTAATCATTTCTTTTTTTAGTAACCCGACGGCATTTTCTAATGCTGTCGCTCTTAAAGAGTTACTACAAACCAATTCGGCAAAATTTCCGGTATGATGCGCCGGCGATTTCTTTTGGGGGCGCATTTCATAAAGTCGTACCGGAATATTACGTTGCGCCAATTGCCAAGCAGCTTCTGAACCGGCTAAACCGGCTCCTATAATTGTAACAATATTGTCGTCATCCATTTATAATTATTAGCACTCCTTACTGCTCACTATTTAATTTGTGCCCGCATTGTTCATTGATACACTTCAATGTTTTTTTATTACGGGTATTTTTTTGCACTATTAAACCGGCACATTGCGGGCATTTTTCTTTTACCGGCTGATCCCAAATCACAAAATCGCAATCAGGATAGTTACTACATCCGTAAAACTTTCGACCTTTTTTACTGCGTCGCGCTACTAAATCTCCACTACACCGGGGACAAGTAACCCCGGTGGGTTCTAACAAGGGCTTTGTAAAATGACAGTCTGGAAAACCGGGACAAGCTAAAAATTTTCCATAGCGACCAAATTTAATTACTAAATTCCGTTCACACTGTTCACAAATTTCTTCTGTAACTTCATCGGCAATTTCAATATTACCAATAGCTTCTTCGGCTATTTTAAGTGTTTTATCAAACGGGTCGTAAAATTCCTTTAATATTTTAACCCAATCTATCCCACCACCTTCTATTTCATCTAATCTTTCTTCTATTTCAGCCGTAAATTCAATATTAATAATATTTGAAAAATGTTCTTTTAATAAATTGACTACTACTACCCCTAATTCAGTAGGGAAAAATTGTTTGTTTTCCCGCGCTACATAACCCCGTTTTTGAATAGTATCCACAATGGGAGCATAGGTGCTAGGACGCCCAATACCGTTTGTTTCCAGTGCTTTAATCAGCGTAGCATCTGTGTAACGTGGCGGTGGTTGGGTAAAATGTTGTTTGGGTTCCAATATTTTTAATTTTAACCGGTCACCTTCGTTAAATTGCGGCAATATTTTATTACTTGTATTTTGCTCGCCGCCCTCTTCTGAATCACTATCCTCAACATATACTTTCATAAAACCATAAAATTTAATAATTGAGCCGGTAGCTCTAAACATACATTTACCAGCAATAATATCTAAAGTAGTAGTATCCATTATTGCCGGGGCCATTTGACTAGCCACGAAACGTGACCAAATTAGCTTATATAATTTAAATTGTTCTCTACTTAGATATTGCTTGATAGCTTCTGGCTCTAAGTTAACATAAGTCGGCCTAATCGCTTCATGAGCATCCTGCACTTTTTTGTTCTCGGTTTTTTTAGTGGTTTTAGCAGCCTGCTTGCTTGAAGCTACTAAATATTGGTCACCAAAACGCTCTTGAATTAACTGTTGGACCTCTTGTTTAGCAGTTTCTGATACTCGTTTGGAATCAGTACGAATATAAGTAATTAACCCCATAGCACCTTTTTTACCCAACTCTAAACCTTCATAAAGTTGCTGGGCTACTATCATGGTTTTACGAGCCGCAAAATTAATTTTTTGATACGCTGCCTGTTGTAATGAACTGGTAGTGAAAGGCAGCGCCGGATGACGCAATTTTTCTTTGCGGGTAATTTTGTCCAGTGTGAATTCCACATCTTTAAGTTCAGCCAATACTTGGTCCATAGCGGCTTTGTTTTTTATATCAATTTTTTTATTATGATATTTCATTAACTTAGTATCAAAAGTACTATCATCAACCACATCTTCGGCAAGGTTATCTTGATCAGGAACAGTAAACAGCCTTGCTATTAGTGACCAGTATTCTTCGGGCACAAAATCACTTATTGCTTCTTCCCGGTCGACTACTATTCGCACAGCAACAGATTGTACTCTGCCAGCAGAAAGCCCTTTTTTGACCTTACGCCATAATAACGGGCTAAGACTATAGCCTACCAAGCGATCTAATATCCGCCGGGCTTGTTGGGCATTTACTAAATTGTAATTAATTAAACGGGGTTGCTTTACTGCTTCTTTAATAGCATTTTTGGTAATCTCATTAAATTCAATCCGACAAGGTGTAGATTCATCAATACCCAAGATATGCTGCAAATGCCAGGCGATCGCTTCACCTTCACGATCCGGATCAGCAGCCAGTAAAATCCGGTCTGTTTTTTTAATTGCTGATTTTAATTCTTTAATCACTTTACCTTTGCCCCGGATCGTAATATATTTAGGAGCAAAATCATTTTCCACGTCAACACCCAGCCGGCTTTTAGGTAAATCCCTGACGTGACCAATAGAGGCTTTTACAGTATAGTTTTTACCCAAGAATTTACCAATACTCTTAGCTTTAGCCGGAGACTCTACAATCACTACCGTTTTCGTTTTTTTTGTCAATTCACAGTACACTCCTATAAAGCAGTTTTATTAACAGTACGTGTTCGGAGTTTAGCGGATAGGTGACACACCTGTTTCACAGGAATGTCCCCATCAATCTATAGACCCAAGAAGTTCAAGGCGACTTTGTAATGGTGGCGTGAAGCGTATAAATAATACGTAAGCGTCGCTATTACAAAGTTAACGCAGAAATTCGCTGGGTATTTCGCACGGACTTTTCGAACATCCTCTAACGCTTAGATTTTACTGCTGCATACATCCTACCGGGCATTTTCTTGATTAAGCCCTTAATTTCCAGAAACATTAAAGCGGCTATCACTTCCTGGGAAGGAGAGTTTATTTTTAGTAATAACGCTTCTAAATGTTGCGGATTAACAGCTAATTCTTCCCAAACTGTTTGTTCAGTAATACTTAATTTGGGTTTTGGCGAGGCAATAACTTCTTGATCGTCAAACAATGTTTTTACTCTCTGTTCTTCTAAACCCAATTCTTCTAAAACATCTGCTACGCCGGTAACTGGTTTTGCTCCTTGCTTTAATAATTTTAACGGTCCCTTACTCATATCGCTATAGATATCACCCGGTACAACCATCACATCCCGATCTTGTTCTAAAGCAAAATCTGCTGTAATCAGTGCACCACTTTTAGGTCCTGCTTCTACCACGATAGTCAGTTGGGAAAGACCACTAATAATCCGATTTCGTGCCGGAAAATGCCACGCTTCTGGCGGTGAACCCAGCGGAAATTCAGTAATAACAGCACCTTTTTGAACAATTTCAGCTAACAGTTTAGAATTTTCAGGCGGATAAACCACATCTGCACCGCACCCCAACACTGCTACTGTAAAACCCTTATGGCTACTCAGCACCCCGCGATGAGCAATAGTATCTATCCCCCTGGCCATACCACTAACTACACTAACCCCGTGCTCAGCGAGTTCACTGGCTAACCGGCGGGCAACAGTGCGACCATAGTCAGTAGGTTTGCGTGAACCGACCATGGCTACAGTATGATTATAGTCTAGTTGTTTAAGACTACCTCTCACAAATAGTACTAGCGGCGGATCAAAAATTTGTTTTAAAGGTGGTGGGTAATCTTGATCAGCATAAGTTATAAAATCTACCTGCTGTTTCTGTAAACGAGCTACCTCTTTTTCTAAATTAATCTTCTGACGCTGCCACATCAAGCCTTCTACCATTACCGAAGTAATTTTAGGAACTTGCAGTAACTCTGTTTCACTGGCTTGCCAAGCTAGCTCTGGTCCACCAAAATGATCTATGATTTTCCACACCCGCTTACCAGCACCCGGTAATAATAATTGCCAACCTAGCCAGTAGATTCTGCTATCCAAATGATACCACCTCTAAATTCGCCTTGTGTTAAAAGTTAAGTTAATGGTTATTTTTGATATTGTCATTTTTACTTAAATCAATTTTTTTATCCAACGACACTTCTTTTTTTATACCTACTTCTATATCTTTAGTTTTATCTTTAACATTTTGCATTGTATCAGATGCTTTGTGAGCCACTTTTCTAAATTCCGATATACCTCTTCCTAAAGATTTGGCTACTTCCGGTAATTTGCCAGGTCCAAATACTATTAAAGCTACCATTAATATTAGGATTATATCTGAAAAACTAAAGTTAAACATACTCTCTTTGCTCCTTTTTATTACTTTTTGCACACCCTCTATAAGTTGTGATTATTTCTTCATAAGTATTAATTGTTTTAAGGGTACAATTAAGTGCAGATATTTTTTCGGCATTTTCTAGCGCTGCTTGTTTCATTTTACTATAAAGCAGACTATTATCCAATATCTTTTTGATAGAATCAGCAAATATATTGATATCTAACGAACATAAATAGCCATCTTCCCCGTCAACCACCATATCTGAAACCCCGAAAGCATCCACAGCTACCACCGGTAAACCGGCTGCTTTAGCCTCAGCAATTACTAACCCTTGTGTTTCCGTTAAAGATGCAAATATAAAAATATCTGCCCCGGCATAACTTTTGATGGTATCCGCTTTAGAGAGTAACCCGGTGAATATTATTTGATCTGGCATTGTTTGCAATTTAGCTTGTGCTTTTATTTTTTTTTCATCCGGTCCGCTACCAACCAGCACAAATACTACCTCCGGGTAATTTTGGATGATAATATTATAAGCGTCCAGCAAAAAACTAATATTTTTTTCTTGACCTAATCTACCTACAAAAAGTAATATTTTTTTATTTTCCGGTATGTTAAAATTGGCTTTTAACCAAGTCTGATCTGCTTTTTTAAATTCCTCAATATGAATACCGGTAGGGATAATGCTTATCGGTACCTTAACCCCAGTTTTTTTAAGGTGAGTTGCTATTACCTTTGTAGGCACAATCACCCGGTCACACCGGTTACAAAAATCTGTGGTCACCTTTCGGACAATTTTTTTGGAAATTTTTTTAATAAAAGGTACATAATGAACAAATTGATCGTAAAGAGTATGATATGTAAATACTAACGGCACTCTTAATTTACGGGCATACCTGGCCCCAACTTGTCCCAGTAAAAACGGTGAATGAACGTGAATAATATCTAAATTTAAGTCTTTTAGTTTAGAATATAAACCCGGTGAAAACGGTACAGCTAAAGAAAACCCTTGATAAGTGGGTGACGGTATTGAAAAAAAACGGTATACACCCGGTTCTGCTTGGCAATTTGGATAATTAGGAGCAAAAATAAAAACCTCATGACCCAGTGCTGTTAATTCAGTAGTAAAGGTTTCTATAGAGCGTACTACCCCGCTGGTATAAGGCAGATAACTGTCAGAAAACATCCCAATTTTCATCGCTACTAACCTCCCCTTTGAGAAATATTCACTCACTTTGGGTTAGCTTATAAATAACTATTTTGATAGTATTTACTTGTTGTATTAGAGATTATACCCTGCTATACCCACAATTTACTATATGCACTAGTTAATGCTGGGGATTTTTGTGTACAATTTCAATTGCTTTCAGAATTTGAGCAATGACCATTGCTTTACCACCAAGCTGTTCAGCTGAAACTTGTGTGATTATTCTGCCTGTTTCGGTAACGACATAATGAGCCGGCAGATTATTTAAAGCAATTGCCATTACATCTTGCCGGCAACGTTCACAAGTACATAAATCTTGGTTAGTTAATTTATATTTATCTAATATGCTGTTTAAAGTTTGCAATACAATAGCTTCGGTATAATTATATAACATTGTCAAATACCTCCTTGCCCATTTTATAACCATAAGAGCAGGGGTTTGAAAGTCAAGCCCCTGCTCTACCGGCTAGCAATTACTAAATTTACTCAGCTTGCTGATCCAGTTGGTCCAATACTCGCTCTAACCTATTTTGAGCATCACCAAAACCGGCCCAATCCCCCTCTCGCAGTCTACTTTGTGCTTCATCATGCAACTGTACTGCTCGCCTGATTAACTCACTTATCGCTAGCACTTCTTGCTGATCTAATTCTTCGATTTCTTCACCTGGTAAGGCTATATCGTCAGCTACACCCACTTGACCGCCAAACAAACGTTGCAAGGCTTTATCCAGTGTTGGTTCCATTACTACAGCGTCTCCGTGACTAACAATCACCCGGCGCAGTTCAGGCAAACCACCGGCATCGGCTTGCAAATACAGTGGTTCAACATAAATGATGCCATCATTCACCGGAATAACCAGCAAATTACCTCTGGTAACGCTAGAACCGGCCGCATCCCACAATGTTATTTGTTCTGATATATAGCCATCTTGGTTAATACGGGCCTCTACTTGCATTGGTCCAAATACTAATTCGCCGGCCGGGAATTTATATACAAACAAGCGACCATAATGTTCGCCGTCAGAACGTCCGACCATCCAAGCAACCATATTATCACGACCTACCGGCGTGAAAGGTATAATTTGGACAAATTCCGGTCCTGTACCATCCGGCAATTCCAGCACCGTATAGAAAGATCCCATGCGGACTGTGTCTTCCATAAATATTTCAGTAGGTAATTCCCAGCGATCTTCTTTATTATAAAACTTTAAAGGATCCCGCATATGATAATCAATAAACATTTGCGCTTGGATATTAAATAAATCTATTGGATAACGAATATGCGCTTGTAATCCAGTTGGCATCTCGTCTAAATCCTTGAACAGCGCCGGGAAAATTTTGCTGAATGATTGAATCAGCGGGTCTTCCGGATCTGAAATATAGAAGTTTACTTCCCCGCTATAAGCACTAATTACTACTTTGACTGAATTTCTAATATAATTTAAATCTCCTAAAAACGGTTCAGAATACGGAAACATGTTAGTGGTAGTATAAGCATCCCAAATCCAGTATAATCCACCTTCATGGACTACAATATAAGGATCATTGTCATACATTAAAAACGGGGCAATTTTTGGTACTCGTTCGTGAATATTACGATGTAACAACACCCGGCTTTCAGCATGGATATCGTCAGACAGCATTAAGCGGTAATCTGACAAAGCATAAGCCAGAATAGCCCGGTTGAAAAAACCACCTAGTTCAATACCGACATTCGCCGTGTGCCGGGTAAATACGTTTTCATCCCCTAACGGAAAATTAAACTCGTCCGTGTGGGTATTTACAAATACATGTTGATTGGTTATTTCGCCAAAATATATTTCCGGGCGATCTATTGGTATTTCCTCTACACCTACAGGTGGGATATCTTTAATAAAAAACTTTGGTAACCCTACTGCAGTAGCTTCATTAACCGGACTCATCGCTACACCAAAACCATGCGTATAAATTAAGCGCTGGTTAACCCAGGTCTGTGCTTGGGGAGCAAAATTATCTATATTCATTTCTCGCGCTGCCAGCATTACTTGGCGTAATTGACCATCGATGATATAGCGATCTATATCTATGTCAACAAAGTCATAATACAAACGCATCTCTTGTAATTGAGCATAAGTTTGCTTCAATGGTATCGCATCCCACACCCGGATATTATCAATAGTAGCCCTGTTTTCTTGAATATCTTGGGCCGTTAATTCTACCCTAGCCGGAAAAGAAGCAGTTTCGATTTCATCTAAATTATATGCTTTACGGGTGAACTCAATATTGTGAGTAATATAGGGTTTTTCCATATTAAATTGATTAGGTACTACTATAAAACGTTCTACAAAAGCAGGTGCCAGACCGTTTAAAATAATAGCGGTTACTAGTAAACCGACCACACTGTACATTACCCAGTTAAAGCGCCGCAAGAAAATATTCACCAAAATAATCCCTGCTGTAAGCACGGACAAGGCTGCTAAAACTTTTAATGCCAGCAGAGTAACATGTACATCGGTATAACCGGCACCATGAACCACGCCAGTACTGTTAAACAGTAAATCAAATTGACTTAAATAAAAATCTACCGCTTTAACAATAAAGAATACTGCTGCTAAAACCGATAAATGCAAACGTGATTGTGTCGATTTCAGTAGTTTAATCTGCCCATTATTGGTTAATGCTTCTGAAACAGTATAAAGCACACCTACTGCTAAAGCAGTTACTATAATTGACCAAGATAGAAAAGCCAATATAAATTGGTAAAAAGGTAGTTGGAAAACATAAAAACCAATATCTTTAGCGAAAATAGGATCTGTAATGCCAAAATAGACACCATTCAAAAACTTTTGTAAGATGATCCAATCTCCACTAAAAGCACCACTGGTCATGAAAGCCAATACCGCACTGACTACCAAAAATACTATTAACAGAGCACGTTTGGTTATTAATTTTATCCATTGCTCAAATTGCTCCAATGGTGGTCGCATTTCTATTACATTTTCATCAAATGACGGTCGTGGTCTGGATTTAAACTCATGTACTTTTTTCAAAATAAACTGTCTTGTAAACAACAAGTTAAACAATATAAAAGCAAAAAACAACACCCCAACAGCGATCCGCAAACCCATTTCACTTAATAAAATGGTTAAAAAAACGGATTGATACCCCAAATTACTAAACCAAAGCCAATCTGTATATAAACTGGCAAGACCAAATGAAGTAGTAAATATTAAAAAAGCTACAGCCGCTAATATAAAAAGTAAATACTTGTTACGCAAAAAAACACCTCCGAAAATATTTTAACTTATTTTAACTAATGTAAGCTTATTTTAACTTAATGTAGAGATAGACTTTTGTTTTAAACATTGATGAGACCTCGGGCAAAGTGTTATTAAATTTTTAAATCTTTTCTTCAATCTTATTTTCACTTCTTTAAAACTGAAAAGGAATTTAAATTGATTTTCTAGGTTTTTGAATGCCATCAGCTTCCTTTCTTAATTTAGCTTCACACAACTGGCAAAACAATGTAGATTGTTTTTTAGGCTTGGTAATAAAATCATCCTCCCATAAATCATTTGATTTTGAATCTTCAGGTACTATTAATTTAGCACAAATAGTACAGCGCTGAGACATAATAATCAACCTTCCATATATTATATTAAAAAAACTCCTGTTATTCAAGTTTTCATTGTTTAAGCCTAATAGGACATGTTCTATATTAAATTTATTTTTCCTGCTAAAATAATTTTATAAATTTTTATCTAGGGCTGATTTAACCAATAAATCTACTAAATCCGGGAATTCAATACCGGCTGCTCTCGCTGAATCAGGTACTAAACTGGTCTCAGTCATGCCGGGTAATGTGTTTATTTCTAATACATAAGCTTTGCCTTTAGTGGTTACTATTAGGTCAACCCGGCTTAATCCCCTGCATCCCACAGCAGAATAGGTGCGTAGTGCTAAATCAGCAGTAGTTTTTAGATACTCGTCAGGTAATCTGGGTGGTATAATATGTTTACTCATGCCCACAGTATATTTAGCATGATAATCATACACACCGGTAGCGGATACAATTTCTATTTGGGGTAAAACTTTTAAAGTATTATTCCCGATGATAGTAACCGTTATTTCAGTACCACTGATAAATTCCTCTACCATTACATTCTGATCATATTTAAAGGATTGTGCCAATGCTCTGGGTAGCATTGTTTTATTTTTTACAAATGAAATACCGATGGTAGACCCTTGAGTAGGTGCCTTTATCACTACTGGTAATGAAAATTGTGCACTAATTTGGTTACAAATCTCTCCCATCCCTTTTTGAGCTATTATTTGTTGGGTATATGTACAAAAATTAGGGGTCGGAATACCGGTAGCTAATAATATTTTTTTAGTAAACACTTTATCCATAGCTATGGCACTGGCTAACACACCTGAACCAGTATAAGGAATATCCAATGTTTCTAAAAATCCTTGAATAGTACCATCTTCACCATATTTTCCGTGTAAGCCAATAAAAATCAAATCTACTTTATTGCTCTTGATTTGTTCCAGAAAATCAAGAGCTGCTGTATCAATTTTTATAGCATCATAACCCTTTTGTTTTAACCCCTGGTAAATCGCTTCACCACTTCTTAGCGAAACCGCTCTTTCAGCAGATTTACCACCATATAATATTCCAATTTTTAGGGGCATCTAAACAACTCCTTAACTCTATAATAGTATTATTATAAAAGATGATATCCATATTGTAAAACATTATAGTAATTAATATGAATTTATCTTGCAGAACTTGACTAATATAATAAATCAATTTATAATATTGTTTGTTAATAAAGTAATATATTTTCGTGGGGGTGTAGCTCAATTGGTAGAGTACCGGTCTCCAAAACCGGGTGTTGCAGGTTCAAGTCCTGTCACCCCTGCCACACAAAAAACCCGCCAGCCCAGTAGTAATAAGGGTTGAGCGGGTTTTGTTAATGTTTTGTACGGGACGGCTAAAAGCTTGCAAAAATTGTTCCATTTCCCTTTGACGGAATTCCGGGAACCGGCTCATACAGCAACAACTTCTAAAACTTGCACTTCTGCATTAGGGTTAACTTTTTCAAACACTTTAGCTTCACCAAATTCAGCAACCATATCTTCAATACCTTCTTGAAGATAGGTAACCGCTTCGTTTATAATATCACCAGTAGCAACTGCATTGACTGTTTCGCAATTAGCCATATACTGACCGTCTTCCAACTTGGTAATAATAACAGGTAATTTATATTTCATAATTGCAACTCCTTTTTTAAAAATATTTTTGATAAAAAGTAGCTATACCAATAAGCCTGATCTTCTTCACTCCAACTTATTACAATTGTTTTATATTTATAGTGCGTGTTCGAAAAGGGTACCATTTAGCACATTTGAAATTTACATATTAATCCAATTAACCTTAAAGCACACCCCCACCCTACCCTCCCCCATCAAGGGGGAGGGTAGGGTGGGGGGTTACCACAAACATACTTTTCGAACACGCACTTATACATGGTCATAACCTCCAAGTTGATATTTTTTAATTATCCTCTTTATCACGCCAACCTTAAAAATATTCTTGGTATCATTATACCATTGCCAGATTTTTATATTCAAGTCTTTTTAGGTTGATTTAGAGCTGACGCATGAAACGGGTGCCCATACCCTTCCCTGTCCCCTGCTTAATTTTTATGCTTTTTATTTTTATAGTAAAGATAGCCACCATATGATAACATCAATACTACTCCAAATATCCAACCTTTAGAACCGATAAATTCACTGGCTTTTTGCCAACTGTGACTGAATACAAATCCTAGTGTGATATTAAAAGTACCCCACAGCAATAAAAAAATGATACTATAAATTAAAAACCACATAAATTTCAATTTGCTAATTCCAGCTATATAGGGAGTAATATTACCGATGGTGGGTAAAAACCGCCCGCCAATAACAAAGGCGGCAGCAGAATGTTCCAGCCAATGTTGGCCTTTTTCAAATTTTTTCGGGGTGATGTTTAAGTATCGACCATATTTTTTAAAAAATGGTTGTCCCCAGTGCCGGCCAATAAAATATGCAATAGTGGTTCCTAATAAATGACCAATCAAAACAGCTAATATTACGTCAAAAAAATTCAAACTACCCCTTTGAATTAAAAAACCCGCCATAATCACCATTAATGAGCCGGGAAAAGGTACTCCTAGAGCATCAATAAAAATACCAATCATTAAACCAATACTACCTAGTTTAATTAAGTAATTTAATACAGTTTCAATTATTTGATCCATTTGATACCCCCTGAACTTTATTATGTCCTGCTATTCTGAAAATAACGGTTGTTGGTCGTCATTAATAAATAGCTATAAAAATAAAAAAGTTCACCGGTTAGGGTGAACTTTACTTTTAGTTTCTCTCAGACTTATCCAGCCCCCACAAGCCTTTTTTATTTTCCCGGGCTTGACGCTGGTATTTCAAAAAATCTTCCGCATAACGTACATTAGGCGGTACAGTCATCACTTGAGCATAACCTTTTTTTAAAAGCAAAGCATTAAAAAAAGTACCGTCCTCAAGGTACACGTAAGCCAGTAAACGACCGAAACGATCTTGCTCCTGAACATCAAACTCTAATCTAACTTTTTTCCCTTCCAGCATTTCTTTAGCAAAAGCACTGGCTTCTTGACCGTATGGTTCCGGCTCAATATTTGGTTTGACGGTTTCCGGTGTATCTACACCAATGATCCGCACCCGTTCATCCGGGAAAATAATAAACGTATCCCCATCAATAACCCTTTTAACAGTATGCCAATTTCCATCATGATCATTACAACCCGGAATTAAGGTGATCACTAGCAAAATAACTAATAAATAAGCCCCCAAAGAACGTCGGTTAATTTTAGTGATATTCATATTGACAACCATACCTTTCGCTCCAAGTTCAGTAATCAGTGGTCAGTGGCTACTAGTTTTTTAAACTTTAGCAATACCACTATAGATTAAGCCTCTTTGCCCATCTAGTGTAATAGTTTCCCCGTCTGGAATAATTGTGGTTGCTTTTTCCACCCCGACAACTACCGGAATATCAATATTTAATCCGATAATAGCAGCGTGGGAAGTAATCCCGCCCTCTTCGGTAATTATTGCCCCACATTTCTGCATGTAAGGAACGAATTCCCGGTCAGTACCAATTGCAACCATAATATCTCCCTCTTGAATTTTTTGTTGAACATCTTGAATATTACGGCAAATCTTAGCCGGACCGGTAAAAGAACTGTTACCAATACCACTACCCCGGGTTAAAATACTACCGATAGTGTGTACTTTTAGCAAATTAGTGGTTCCTTGAATTCCTACAGGCACACCGGCGGTAATAATCACCTGCTCACCTGTTTTAACTAAACCGGTGGCTAATGCAGCCTCCTCTGTAAATACAAACATATCATCCGTACCGGTAATATCTTTGACTAAAACAGGCTCTACTCCCCAAACTAAGGCCATTTTAAAGATTACCTTCGGTTTAGAAGTCACTGCTATAATGGAAGATTTGGGGCGGGTTTTAGAGATTATCCGGGCGGTATGACCAGAAGCAGTTACTGTAATAATGGCTGCTACATTCAAATTAGCAGCTACATTACGGACCGCATAACTAATAGCGTCAGTTACCGTTTCAGATTTTAAAGTATTAGTTTTTTTAAAATATTCTTCATATGGAAAGGCTGATTCTACCCGCATCGCAATACGATTCATAGTTTCTACCGATTCTACCGGGTATTTGCCGGCAGCACTTTCACCAGAAAGCATAATAGCATCTGTACCATCCAAGATGGCATTGGCTACATCCGAAGCCTCCGCCCTGGTTGGTCTAGGGTTGTGGGTCATAGATTCTAACATTTGGGTAGCGGTAATGACCGGTTTACCCACCATATTGCAGCGTTCTATCAACATTTTTTGAATCATCGGTACATCTTCAGCCGGAATTTCTACCCCTAAATCTCCCCGGGCTACCATAATCCCATCAGAAACTTTTAATATTTCTTCGATATTATCTACAGCTTCACTACTTTCAATTTTAGAAATAATATCAATATCTGCCTGGTATTCTTCTAAGATATCTCTAATAGCTAAAACATCTGCTGCTTTACGGATAAAAGAAGCGGCAATAAAATCTACTTTTTGTTCAATCCCAAATAAAATATCCTTGATATCTTTATCGGTAATAGCAGGCAAATTAACCTGTACCCCCGGCAAATTTACCCCTTTACGACTTTTCAAATCCCCACCATTGAGGATTTGGCAGTGTATATCCGTATCACTAATTTCTAATACTTGCAACTCTATCAAACCATCAGATACCAGAATTTTATCTCCTATAGAAACATCTTGCGGTAATTTTTGATAGGTTACAGAAACTTTAGTTTCATCGCCCAGAACTTCTTTGGTAGTCAGAGTAAACTGGTCGCCGGCACGTAACAAAACCGGTTCTTGCTTAAATGTGCCCAGTCGGATTTCAGGTCCTTTAGTATCTAGCATAATAGCAATATCTTTTTTTAATTCTTTAGCCACTTGACGCACTAACGCTATTCTTTTTCCATGTTCTTGATGATTACCATGAGAAAAATTCATGCGGGCTACGTTCATGCCTGCTGTAATCATTTTTTTTAATATTGCCACATCTTCACTGGCCGGCCCGATAGTGCAAACAATTTTAGTGCGTCTTGTTAACATCAACCTACATTCTAACATAATCAGCCCACACCCCATTTTATTATTTTAACTCAGATTATTGAGTATTAGGTTCTATGGTTTTGATTTTTTCCTTTATCCTCGTTCCTAGCTCCTTACTTTTTGTTCTTCATATAGAAAGTATTTTAGCCAGTTCGAGGATGTCTATATTTAATTCTTTTTTATTTTTAAAAACCGTCTCTAATTCATAGCTCACTATCTTTTCACAATGCATCCCCACTGCTTTATTAGCTTGTCCGTCCATCAATAATTCCACCGCTTTTGCTCCCATCCGGGCAGCCAGTACCCGGTCTAGCACCGTAGGACTACCACCTCTTTGCAGGTGACCCAGAATAGTTACTTTAGTATCCGTACCGGTGAGGGTTTTAATATCTTGACCTACTTTTAAACCACCGGCTGCCCCTTCCGCTACTACAATCATACTGTGTAACTTACCCCTTTTCACACCACGCATTAATTTAGCACAAATTTCTTTAATATCAAATGGTACTTCCGGGATGATGATTGATTCTGCCCCGCCAGCCAGTCCGGCTGTTAAAGCAATCGCCCCGCAATCCCGCCCCATTACTTCTATTATAAAGGTGCGCTCATGTGATGTAGCTGTATCTCTGATTTTATTAATAGCATCGACTACATTATTTACAGCAGTATCAAACCCAATACTATAATCTGTACCAAAGATATCGTTGTCAATAGTGCCGGGTACACCAATCACTGGCAATTGGTGCTGTTCATAAAAATCAGCCGCACCTCTAAAAGACCCATCGCCACCAATCACGATCAAACCTTGAATACCAGCTTGAACAGCATTTTTATAAGCTTTAGTCTTTCCTTCACTAGTAGCAAATTCTCGGGAACGGGCAGTGCGCAGAATAGTACCGCCCCGGTGAATAATATCTGCCACAGATCCTAAATTCATCGATTGCATATCGCCATCAATAAAACCACTATAGCCCCGGTTAATACCAACTACCTCTATTCCATGATAGATCGCTTTTCTAACCACTGCCCGGATAGCAGAATTCATTCCGGAAGCATCGCCGCCGCTAGTTAAAATTCCAATTCTTTGCATTATAAACCTCCCGATTTGGTTGTCAGTCGGATGAAATATATTTTAAATACCACTTGAATTGTACTTGTTTATTTTCATCAAGTCAATAACTGGTATCTTTTTTTATAAAAAACATCTTGACAAATATCGACTAGTGTTTATAATGTATATATACAACATGTTCACTATCAACAATTAGTGGTGGTGATTTTAAAGTGAGCAACAAGAAAGGGCTATGCTATGAATATTATTATTTCCAATACTTCTGAAAAATCGCTCTACCGGCAGATTACTGACCAAATAAAAAATAATATTTTGCGTGGTGAACTAATGCCGGGAGATACACTGCCATCTATCAGAAGTTTAGCTAAAGAACTATATATCAGTGTTATTACTACTAAAAGAGCCTACGCTGAGTTGGAAAAAGAAGGCTTTATTGAAACAGTACCCGGTAAAGGGTCTTTTGTGACCAAACAAAACGGTGAACTATTGCGGGATAAACAATTAAAAATAATCGAAGAAAAAATGGTTGCTTTGGTGGTAGAAAGCAGGTTGTTGGGGATCAGTTTAGCAGAATTACAAGAAATGCTGCAATTACTACACGAGGAGGTTTATTAAATAATGGAAAATATTTTGGAAATTAAAAATTTAACTAAAAAATACTCTGATTTTACGCTGGACGATATTTCGTTTAACCTGAAAAAAGGTTATATCATGGGGTTGATCGGTCCTAACGGCTCTGGTAAAACTACTATTATTAAATTAATAATGAATTTAATTCAAAAGACCGGCGGGGAAATAAAAATATTTGGTCACGATTACGGTAAATACGAGCGGGAAATAAAACAACGCATTGGTGTAGTTTATGATCAAAATTATTATTATGAAAATTTAAACGCTTTAGAGATCCAGCGGATTATCGCCTCTTTTTACAAGCATTGGGATAAAAAGGTTTTTAGCAGTTATTTAAAAAGATTTGACTTGCCGGATTATCAAAAAATTAGCAAATTATCTAAAGGAATGAAAACTAAATTTTCACTGGCGATGGCCTTATCCCATCAAGCGGAATTGATTATTATGGACGAACCCAGTTCGGGACTGGACCCGGTGTTCAGGCAAGAATTGCAGGGAATTTTAACTGAGTTAATCCAAGATGAAAATAAAAGCGTGCTTTTTTCTACCCATATTACCAGTGATTTAGACCGGACAGCAGATTATATTACTTTCATCAATAAAGGAAAACTAGTTTTCAGTGCCGAAAAAGACCGCCTGCTGGATAATTACGGGATAGTTAAGGGCAGTAATGAATTATTAAACGAAGATATTAAAACCGAATTTATAGGTATCAGGCAAACTTCTGTAGGTTTCGAGGCTTTAACTGCCAATGCTCCGGCAATCCGCCGCTTGTTCAAAGAAAAAGTAGTGGTAGAGCGACCTACCATAGAAGATATCATGGTGTATACCATCAAAGGAGAGCTGCAATCATGACTCACCCGGTGTTGAATTTGGTTAGAAAAGATTTGTTTTTATTAATGATTTCAAAAAAACTGCTACTGCTCTTTGTAACTAGCATGCTCTTGTTTCCAATGTTTAGCAACGATATTTTCCGGGAATTTATATATATATTTCCCCCTATTTTATTTGCCACTATTTGTTTTATATGGGTAACCTCAGATTATGAAATTATTTTGAATACTTTACCGGTAAAACGCAGTGATATTATAAAGGCTGGCTATCTATCTTATTTTTTATTTATGATCATAGGATTGTTGATAATAAGTTTAGCTGGTTTCTTATTTCAATTTATTTTAACAACTATAATAACTTTCAGATTAATTAACTGGTTTGATATATGGGCAGTTTTTATTAGCGGTAGCCTGTTTCTTGCTGTTTTTTCACCAGTGAATTTCAAATTTACTGGTGAAAAAACAGCACTATTGTTATACTTGCCTTTATTTTTTATATTTCTTGGAGCATCTTATGTAACAGCTATTTTATCAATTCAACATCTTTCGAATAAACAAAGTGATTGGCTGCTACCATATATGACCGTATCTTTTGATTTTTTAAATTGGAGCATGATTTTGGGATTATCGCTCTTAATTTTAATATTATTGTTTTGCTCGATCTTATTATCCCTAAAAATCTATCAAAAACGGGATCTTTGAGGTTTATTGACAATAAATAGCACTACAAAAAAGTACATCGCAGTTAAATAATCAAAATTTATATTTTAATTAAGGAGGTGATGCAGATATTACAAGCGGTCGTGGCCTAACTACCAATACAAAAAATCTAAGGAGGTTGTGCTAAATGCGTACAATGAGCAAATTTTTATCTATTTGTTTAGTATTAGTGCTGGTGGTAACTGTTGGTTGTAGCGGTAAAGTAGATTTAGTGGCTGAAGAAGAATTAGTAGATAAAGTGGTCGAGGTCTACCAAGGTATTGAAACAGTACAGTTTGATATGAATATGTCTATGCAAGCAGAAATGAAAATAGGTGCAAAAACTGAGCAGTTTGATAGCACTACTACCGGCAGTGGCGTGATAGATAATGTTAATCAAGCCATGAAAATGACGATGCAGATGCAAATGCCGGGTCTAGACGGTGCAGTAGCAGAAACCATGGAAACAGAAATGTACTTTATCAACAACGTGCTTTACACTAAAATGGGCGGCATAGCAGATATGCCTGTTACTTGGACCAAGATGGCAATGCCGCCGGATTACGAACCAATGCCTATTGATCAACTGGTGAAATTATTAAAAACATCAAAAATTGAAGTTTTAGGTACAGAAGAAATTGATGGTGTTTATTGTTATGTAGTTAAATTAACACCGGATATCAAACAATTTTGGGAGATGATGACGCAACAAATGGGTCTGGGCTTAGATATTCCCGCAAAGGATATAGATGCTACCGCTTTAGAGGAAATGATTGAAAGCCTGTCTATCACCCAGTGGATTGCCCAAGATACTTTTTTACCATTAAAAGAACAGACGCAAATGACGCTAGTTATGAATCCGGTCAACATGGACTTGCCTGATGTTCCGCCAGAAGAATCTTTTGAAAGCAGAATAGTGATGGACATCACTACAACTTATCACAGCTATAATGAACCAGTGACTATTCAACTGCCGGCTGCGGCTAAAGATGCTCAAAGCATGGATGAAGTGATGGCGGAAATAGGATTTGAAGGCACTATTAAAGAAATTGATACCACCAAAGAAAACACTGTTTTAGTAGTTACAGAAGCAGGAACACAGTATTGGATTACCATCAAAACAGAAACAGATATCATGAATCCAGACGGTGGCAGTGCTTCGTTTGACGCCCTGCAAACCGGACAAAAAGTATCTATAATATTCAACCCGGAATATCCTATTTTAGAAACTGACCCGGTACAAGCGGTAGCAAGTTTGGTAATTATGTTATAGGGAGTTGCCGAGTTGGTAGAGTAAGCCACTAAGGAAGTTCTGGGCGCCCTTTGGGCACGACTTGGTGATGGCGGGGTAAAGCGTATAAATAATATGTAAGCATCGCCATTACCGAGTCAACACCCAAGAGGTACCCGGAAATTTGGATGCCCTCTGGGCAAGGTATTTCGCACGGACTTTTCGAACACGCACTACAAACTATCTTTTATCTACTGCTCTTTGGTGCTCTTTAGCTAACAAGTATAAACAATATTGATTCATACTGATGTTTTCTTTATCTGCTTGTTTCGATAAATCCTTGTGTAGTGTCTTTGGTATCCTTAATCTAAATTGACCAGAATACCGTTCTATCTCTTTTGGTTTTGGTATTTCTTCTCCATCTTGTAAAGCAATATCAAACCATCCTTTTTTTGCATCTTCGCCCATTTTGATAACTTCTGCTATTGTATCCCCACAACTAAAGCAACCTGGCAAATCTGGGTATTCTATGACGTGAGTGCCATCTTCTTCTTCATGAATAATAAATGGATATTTTAGGGATAAGTAGTATTCTAGATTATTTTCCATTTTTTACCTCCTAATAAAGTTGGTGAATAGAGCTACCTAGCCCTATTCTCTTAGTGCGTGTTCGAAAAGTAATAATTAACACCCTATATAGTGCTTTTAATTTTATTAGCTACAATATATAGTATAATATTAAACTTTTCGAACACGCTGTCTTAGTAACTCTAATACCAGTTTGGTATAATTTTTTTTAAACAAAGGGTTTTTGTTTTGGAATTGAAATATTCTTTTCTCCCTTTTTAAAATAGGAGTACTCTCGGAAAGTCTAACCCCACTATTTCTGTACCTTTCAAAGAAAGTTTTCGTTTTTTCACCCCCACCTGCACCCTTCCCTTCGGGTGGGTACCCGCTCCCCCATCAAGGGGGAGGGAACTTGATTTCCCCTCCACTAGTGGGAGGGGGTTAGGGGGAGGGGGTGTTTGGAACTTTTTAACTGTTTCCGAGAGTGCTCAAATAGTAATGGCTCGAACCACCTCTTGGCTGTCGCATTTCAAATCCTGCATTTAAGAGCAACTTTTGGAGTGTTTCAAACCTTGCGTTGTTAGGGTTATTTCTGAGTTTTGCAATTAGCTTTTCTCTTTTGCTCATCTTGCCCCCCTCAATCACTATTATATATGGTTCCGAATATGGTATCAAGTTTTATTTTTCTAATTAAAAGCGATATGTTTTTTATAAAAAACATCTTGACAAATAGCGACTGGTGTTTATAATGTATATATACGTTATATTCACTATCCAACGAAGATATTATGGTGTATACCATCAAAGGAGAGATACAATAATGTCCCATCCAGTGTTGAATTTAGTTAAAAAAGATTTGTTAATTATCAATCGTGCGTGTTCGAAAAGGGTACCATTTAGCACATTTAAAATTTACATATTAATCCA
>JAJOKO010000006.1 GCA_021129825.1 Desulfotomaculum sp.
GGGGTTAGGGGGAGGGGGTGTTTGGAACTTTTTAACTGTTTCCGAGAGTGCTCAGTAACTATATGCAAAAAAATCTCTGATCATGCCTTTTACAGCTGATCAGAGATTTGATATTATAATTTTTAACGCTTGGAAAACTGTGGAGCACGGCGAGCTTTTTTCAAACCATATTTGCGTCGTTCTTTCATGCGCGGATCACGAGTTAAAAATCCAGATTTTTTTAATAACGGACGTAAATTTGGATCTGCTTGTAATAACGCCCGGGCAATACCTAGTTTCACTGCACCAGCTTGACCACTGGTACCGCCACCATGTACTTTACATAATATATTAAAACGACCGGTAACACCAGTAATTTCTAGCGGTTGATTTACAATCATTTCTAAAGTCTTCCGACCAAAATAATCGCTTAGTTCTTGATTATTAATTACTAACTTTCCTTCGCCAGGTACTAAATACACCCGGGCTACTGCATTTTTACGACGACCAGTACCATAAAATTGTACTTGAGCCAATATTTAAACCTCCCCTAATTGCAAAATTTCCGGTTGTTGTGCTAAGTGTGGGTGTTGATCACCACGATAAACTTTTAATTTTTTAGCTACTTTAGCACCTAAGCGGTTGTGTGGTAACATACCTACTATTGCTTTTTCCACTAATTTTTCCGGTTGCTTAGCTAAAAAATCTTCGTATTTTGTTGCTTTTAAACCACCCGGATAGCCACTATGCCGATAGTAAAATTTATTTTGTAATTTATTGCCGGTTAATGCTATCTTTTCAGCATTAATTATAATCACATGATCACCAGTATCCACATGCGGGGTGAAAATAGCTTTATGTTTACCACGCAAAATATGGGCTACTTTGGTAGCTAATCTTCCTAATACCTGATCTTTAGCATCTATGATATACCATTTGTGTTCTACTTCTACCGATTTAGCCATAAAAGTTTTCATTTCTTTATTATTTCCTCCTCAAAAAGCCTTCCTAAGCTAGTTATTTGCTTACAGTGTGCGTTCGAAAAGGAGCCTAGCGGATAGGTGACACACCTGTTTCACAGGAATGTCCCCATCAATCTATAGACCCAAGAAGTTCAAGGCGACTTAATTTTTGCGGTGCAAAGCGTATAAACAATACGTGAGTATCGTAAAAATTAAATCAACACAGAAATTCGCCGGGTATTTCGCACGGACTTTTTGAACATCCTCTTATAATAAACCGCTTGCAGAACGGGGCAGGACTGCATTAAGTCACGTACACACATTTTAATGTATAAAAAATCCGTTGTCAAGTTATTTTTTTATAATGAACTTCCTCCATACATAACCCTTGCGGTGCTACAGTTACTCCTGCCATAGCCCGATTTTTACTGGCTAAAATATGTTTAATCATTGCCGGTTCCATCTTACCTAAACCAACTTGCATTAAAGTACCGACCATAATCCTGACCATATTATACAAAAAACCGTTAGCAGTAAATTTTATTTTTAATATATGTCCCTGCCGCTCTATTGCCAGCTTGGTTATTTTTCTAACAGTAGTTTTTACCGCCGTTCCTTGGGCTTGAAATGCTTTGAAATCATGTTGCCCGATTAAATATTTAGCCGCTTTTTGCATAGCCACATCATCAAGTAACCGTGGTTGATGCAATACAAATCTTTTGATAAAAGGATCCGGTATTTGGGTATTATAAATACTATAACTATATGTTTTGGCCAAAGCTGAAAAACGAGCGTGAAATTCTGCTGATACCGGTTCAGCTCGCCAAACCACTACGGTGTTAGGTAATAAAGCATTAATCGCCAACGGCAATCTATCTAGCGGCACCGGCCAATCTGGGTGTTTAAAATTAACTACTTGACCGCGAGCGTGGACACCAGCATCAGTGCGACCGGCAGCAATGATTTTAATAGGCTGTTTAGCTAATTTAGATAATTTTTCTTCCAACAGATGTTGAATAGTAATTAGCTTGGTGCCACGTTGTTCTTGAAAACCATGATAATCTGTTCCGTCATAGCCTACTGTTAATTTTATGTTTGCTGCTTTGATCATCTGCTCACCAACTTATCCAACGTTGCACTATTGCTCCCACCAAAAAAAATGTGGCCAGTGATAATGCTAGATAATCTTTAGCACCCATCAACAGCGGACACATTACCGTTCTGTTAATACCGCCCCGGTAACAGCGGGCTTCCATTGCTATCGCCAATTCTTCAGCCCGGCGCAATGAACCAGCCAGTAACGGCACCATAAACGGGATTAACGCTTTAATCCTATTCACCGGATTGCCCCGGGTAAAATCAGCCCCCCGCGATTGCTGCGCTTTAATAATGATATCTGCTTCAATAGCAATAGTAGGAATAAACCTTAAAGCAATACTGGTCATCATTGCTAATTCGTGCGCCGGTACGCCCACTCTTTTAAACGGGTTTAGCAATTGCTCTAAACCATGCGTAAGGGCTACCGGTGAGGTAGTAACAGTAAGTGTTGATATCAGCAACACCACTAGCAACAACTTACCCATGATCAGTGCTGCTTTTTCTAAGCCTTGCCAAGTAATATCAAAGTACACAAAGCTAATCGCCGGATCACCCGGTACAGTTAACGCATGAAAGAAAAAAGTGAACAACATGATTATCCATAATAAACGTAATCCTCTGAGAGTGAATAATGCTAATTTACCAATACACAGCATGATTATCAACACATATACCGCAGATACTGTTAAACCCGTTAAACCAGGAGCTATTAAAATACCGGTGCCACTAATCAGGATGATCATAATTTTACTCACCGGATTTAATTGGTGAATAAACGATTGCCCCGGTATAAATTGTCCCAGTGTAATCTGACCCAACATAAGATCAAGCCTCACTTCACACGCTGTTTTAACTTTTCGTTTTTAGTTTTTCGCTTTTAACTTTAACTATTTCCGCTACTGCTTCATCCAAACCGATTACATCACTGCGTACCGGTAGCTTACGCTGTTTTAATTTTAACATGATCTGTACTTCTAGCGGCAATGCTAACCCGGCATCAATTATTGCTTGCGCTTGTTCAAATACTGCTTGCGGTGTACCTGCTAGCATCAGTTTTCCTTGATTTAGCACTATCAACTGATCTGCTATTCTATAAACATCATCCATTTCATGGGTTACTAAGATCACTGTCATTTGATAATTATTCTGAATTCGTTTAATGTTTTGTAAAAATTGTTTTTTAACTACTGGTTCCATACCAGCAGTAGGTTCATCTAATACCAGTATTTGCGGACGCATAGCCAATACCCCGGCTATTGCTACCCGCCGTTTCATGCCCCCGCTTAAAGTCAGTGGCGAAAGCTCCAGGACGCTTTCCGGCAATGCTAGGCACTGCAAAGCTTCTATCACCCTGTTTTTTATTTGCTGTTCATCTAACCCTAAGTTTTTAGGTCCAAAAGCGATATCTTCATAAACTGTTTCTGCAAACAACTGGTGATCAGGGTATTGAAATACCATCCCCACTAATGACCACAATTGTTTTCTTTCTTTTTTTTCAGCAATATCTCGCCCGGTAATTTTTAACGTGCCTTTTTTAGCAGACACTAACCCGTTAAAATGTTGGATCAATGTGGATTTACCAGAACCGGTAGGACCAATAATACCTACCGTTTGTCCCACAGCAATTTTAAAAGAGATGTCTATTAAAGCAGGTTGTTCAAACGGCGTACCGGTCGCATGCGTGAAATAAAGATTATTAACTTCTACAGCCCACATAAGTTATCCACCAGTTCATCTATGTATAATGGTATTCGTTTCTGATTATATAGTCCTACTGCTGCTAGTTTTAAGGCCATTTCTGCTAAGCCGGGTAATTGCAAGCCGTATTTTTCTAATTGTGCTTTTTGGGTAAAAATTTGCCGAGGGGTATCGTCCATCGCTACCGTACCTTGATGTAATACTACTAAGCGGTCTGCTAAGGCAGCTTCTTCCATCAAGTGGGTAATTAAAACTACCGTCATCCGGTTTTCACGATTTAATTTCACAATAGTTTGTAGTAATTGCTGCCGACCACTAGGATCAAGCATCGCTGTTGGTTCGTCCAATACTAAACACTGGGGCTGCATTGCCAAAACACCGGCAATAACCAGTCGTTGCTTTTGACCACCAGATAATAGATGTGGTGGTCGTTTTTGTTGTGCTGTTAAATCTAGTAACTTTAAATAATAGGCTACTCTTTGGCGTATTTCTACCGGTGGTAATCCTAAATTTTCCGGACCAAAAGCGACATCTTCTTCGGCTATCGCCGCCACTAATTGATTATCCGGATTTTGAAAGACGATACCCACTCGTTTGCGAACTGCCCAAGTATTATCTGGATTAGCAGTATCTAGACCATCAACTATTACTTTGCCACTATCTGGTAGTAGCAAAGCGTTTAAGTGCTGGGCAAACGTAGATTTACCAGAACCGTTAGCTCCGATTACCGCTATAAATTCTCCCATTCTAATTTTAAGATTTAGATCAGATAAGGCTTTAATCGACTTTTGATAACCTATTTCATAAGCATGATTGACATTCTGCAATTCTATTAAACTTTCATTACCAGCTTTTGTATCCTGCACAATGCCAACCCCTAAACTTTTGTAGCAAGGTAACGTATGAAAATAGCCAAAAACAGACGCTGATTTCAAGTAAAAGAATAAGAGGCTAAAAGAAATCTTTTTACCTTTTAGTGCGTGTTCGAAAAGGGTACCATTTAGCACATTTAAAATTTACATATTAATCCAATTAACCTTAAAACACACCCCCACCCTACCCTCCCCCATCAAGGGGGAGGAGATTCAATCTCCCCTCCCCTCGTGGGAGGGGCGGGTACCCACCCGGCACTCACCGGACTTAAGCAAGATAGTCTACCGTTGACGCTTGGTGAGTGCCGGGAAGGGTGCAGGGAGGGGGGTTTTTACCACAAACATACTTTTCGAACACGCACTAAAAGAAATCTTTTTACCTTTTAATCTTTTTACCTTTTTACCTTTTTACCTTTTTCGTCCTTACTCCGTAATTAGTTCTAAAATAGCCAAAGGAGCCGCATCGCCTTTACGTAAACCGGTTTTAATGATCCGGGTATAGCCACCGGGGCGTTCGGTATATTCAGGCGCAATATTATCAAATAATTTACGCACTACCGTTTCTTCATAGATATACGCTAAACAATGCCGCCTGGCTGCTAAATTATTTTCTTTAGCCACTGTAATCAACTTTTCAGCTATTCTACTAACTTCCTTAGCCCTAGTTTCAGTAGTTTCAATACGATCATCCCGGAATAAAGAAGTTACTAAATTACGCAACATCGCTTTACGATGACCGGTATTGCGTCCTAACTTGCGATAACCCACTGATTTCACTCCCTTACTCGTCCTCTTTTTGTAATTTAAGTCCCATTTCTACTAATTTATTATTAACTTCTTCTAAAGATTTTTTGCCTAAATTACGCACTTTCATCATATCTTCTTCATTACGCTGAATAAGATTTTGAATAGTGTTGATACCGGCACGCTTTAAACAATTATAAGAACGCACCGATAAATCTAATTCTTCAATGGTCATTTCCATCACCAAATCTTTTTGTTCTTCTTCTTTTTCTACCATAATTTCTACTTCTTCAACTATTTCAGTCAGTCCGGTAAAAAGTTGCAAGTGTTCGCTCATTATTTTAGCGGCCAAACTAGTGGCTTCATCTGCCCGGATACTACCATTAGTCCACACTTCCAGTGTCAGTTTATCATAATCAGTAATCTGCCCAACCCGGGTGTTTTCTACTGCAAAGTTAACTTTTTTAACCGGCGCATAAAGAGAATCAATTGGGATTACCCCGATAACATAATCACTTTTTTTATTCTTTTCTGCCACGGTATAACCGCGACCCCGGTTAACTGTAATGTCCATCACCAAACAACCATTTTCAGCAAGTGTAGCTAAATGCAAGTCTGGATTTAAAATTTCTACATCTGCATCAGCAATAATATCTGCCGCTTTAACGACCCTTTCACCTTTAACATCAAGCCGCAAAGTTTTTTCTTCATTACCATGTAGCTTTAGACACAGTTTCTTAAAGTTGAGAATGATTTCTGTTACATCTTCTTTGACATCCGGTATCACCGAAAATTCATGCTGCACATTCTCCACCTTTATTGATGTTACCGCTGCTCCCGGTAATGATGATAATAACATCCGGCGCAAACTGTTTCCCAAAGTAATTCCGTAACCACGCTCTAATGGTTCTAGTACAAATTTACCATAGGTGCTATCTGGGTTCATTTCTAAACATTCTATTTTCGGTTTTTCAATTTCCAACATGTACGGTAACCCTCCTAATTAAGACGTCAGCTATCGGACGTCAGACGTCGGGGAAATCTATATCCCAAGAGAATGCAGAAACTTATCTGGAATAAAGTTCAACAATTAGATGTTCTTCCACCGGAACATCAATTTGTTCTCTGGTTGGAAAACCCACCACACTACCTTGGGCTTGTTCAGCATCATATTCCAACCAAGCAGGAGTATTCTTTTCGCCAGCTCGCTCTATTATTTCTTTAATAAAAGTAGATTTTCTGCTTTTATCCCGGATGGTAATTTTATCCCCTACCTTAATCAAGTAAGATGGGATATCTACCTTGCGACCATTAATTTCAAAATGACCGTGAGTGACTAATTGGCGGGCCTCAACCCGTGAAGAGCTCAAACCCAAACGAAAAATCACGTTATCTAAACGCCGCTCTAATAAATATAACAAGTTGCTACCTGTTACACCCTTTTGCCGGGATGCTTCTTGAAAATAGTTACGAAATTGTTTTTCCAAAACACCGTAGATACGACGGGTTTTTTGTTTAGCACGTAACTGCAAGCCATATTCCGATACTTTTTTGCGACCCTGACCATGTTGACCCGGCGGATAAGCGCGTTTTTCCATAGCACATTTACCGGTATAACAACGGTCTCCTTTCAAATAAAGCTTTAGACCTTCCCGCCGACATAACTTACACTGAGCACCTGTATATCTTGCCATCTACTTTTTCACCTCCTAAACTCTCCGGCGTTTGGGTGGTCGACAACCATTATGCGGTACCGGGGTAATATCTTTAATGATACTTACTTCTAAACCAACCGCTTGCAACGAACGAATAGCTGCTTCACGACCAGATCCAGGCCCCTTAACCATTACTTCAACCACTTTCATGCCATGTTCCATTGCTTCTTTAGCTGCTTTTTCCGCAGCTAATTGCGCCGCAAAAGGGGTGCTCTTACGCGAACCTTTAAAACCAACTTGACCAGCCGTAGACCAAGCGATGGTATCCCCTTTTAAATCAGTAATCGTAACAATCGTATTGTTGAAGGTGGATTTTACAAAAACCTTGCCCGATTCAACATTTTTTCTTTCGCGTTTTTTTGTACGCGTTGCACGACGCGCCATATATTAATTCCCTCCTTATTTGAAAAGTAAAATTTTTGCTTTTTTATGGGTAGGTACAAGACCTACCTCTACACTTGCTGGGCAGACACACAGGTCTGCCCCTACATTATTTCTCGCTCCTGACCACTGACCACTGTTTTTTAACTCCTTAGTGCGTGTTCGAAAAGGGTATCATTTAGCACCTTTGGAATTTACATATTAATCCAATTAATCTTAAAACACACCCCCACCCTAACCCTCCCCCATCAAGGGGGAGGAGATTTAGTCCCCCCCTCCCCTCGTGGGAGGGGCGGGTACCCACCCGAAGGGAAGGGTGCGGGGAGGGGGGTTTTTACCACAAACATACTTTTCGAACACACACCCTTACTAAACTAATTTTTCCGGCGTGCGCCTACTGTTTTCTTCGCCCCTTTTCGGGTACGAGCATTAGTTTTAGTCTTTTGACCACGTACCGGCATACCACGCCGGTGTCTTAAACCACGATAGCAACCAATTTCGATTAATCTCTTGATATTTAAGGATATTTCTCGCCTTAAATCACCTTCTACTTGCATATTTTTATCGACATACTCCCGCAACTTATTAATTTCTGCTTCCGTTAAGTCGCGCACCCTAGTATTAGGATTAATATCAGTTACTGCCAAAACATTTTTTGAAGCAGATAAACCGATGCCATATATATAGGTAAGAGCAATTTCTACTCGTTTATCTCTAGGTAAATCAACCCCGGAAATACGTGCCATTTGTTACCAACACCTCCTCTGAATTGATGGGGACATTCCGTCGGGTACCCACTTTCCCGAAGGGAAAGAAGGGTGCGGTGTGTCCCCTATCTTTATAAACATTCTTGGTTTTCGCTTTTTCATCCTTGTCTTTGCTTGTGTTTAGGATTAACACAAATAACTCTTACCACTCTTTTGCGGCGAATAATTTTACATTTTTCACAAATCGGCTTAACCGATGGTCTTACTTTCATGCTAAAAACCTCCTAAAGAAAATCGCCAACTTCTTAACTATATCTTTTATAATGTTTATTGCCCGGTTTCCGATATTTTACTTGTAACGGTAAATTATCCTGCCGCGCGTTAAATCATAAGGAGACAGTTCTACAGTTACTTTATCACCTGGTAATATTCGAATAAAATTCATTCTAATTTTGCCGGAAACATGGGCTAATATTTTGTGACCATTAGATAATTCTACCCGAAACATTGCATTCGGTAAAGGTTCTGCCACAGTGCCTTCAACTTCAATTACATCACTCTTAGACATTAGTTTAGGTTTAACCTCCCTTACTCTTCCTTCAAAAGGATGTTCGAAAACATCAACCCGGTGTAAACAGTGTTTGCCTATTCTAGTAATAGCAATAACTCATCTCAACAAGCTAAATAATCCTTAATACCAGCCTTTATATCTGCATTAGTCACCCGCTGATCCTGTTTAACTTTTCCAGCAATTTTTCCGTCAATAAAAGGTTTCTTTTGCAAATGTTTAATGTTTTTCGACTTAGGATTTTCGATTTTTCGGCTTATTCCATCAACAACCCATACCCGCTTGTTATCACTAGATATTTTTAATACGAGATAAAGATTTTCTTTGTCTCGCCCAGCCGTTGAACAAACCAATTGCCCTGGTGTTAAGTTCTCCAACCTAGCACCTCCCACAATTTCACTTATAGAGGCTGTTCACTTATAGCTTAGTTAAAATTTCAGGCGCATCATCGGTTATCGCAATGGTATGTTCAAAATGAGCCGATAATTTCTTGTCTCTAGTAACCACCGTGCAATTATTAGGAAGAGTGAGCACTTCATGCGTGCCTACATTAACCATCGGTTCTATTGCTAATGTCATTCCGGTTTTTAAGCGTGGCCCCCGCCCGCCGCGACCAAAGTTTGGTATTTGAGGTTCCTCGTGCAACTTTCTACCGATACCGTGTCCTACATAATCTCGCACCACCGAAAAACCAGCATTTTCTACATAGGTTTGAATAGCGTGAGAAATATCCGACAAGCGATTACCATCTACCGCCTGCTCTATCCCTAGATATAAAGCTCGCTCAGCCACTTGAAGTAATTTTAGGGCTTCATCACTAACTGTCTCTACTTTATAAGTATGAGCCGCATCTCCAAAATAACCATTTATTTCCGCTCCCAAGTCACTGCCAATAATATCCCCTATTTCTAGTTTTCTTAACCCGGGAACACCATGAACTACTTCTTCATTGACAGAGGCACAAATAGTGGCTGGAAAACCATACAAACCTTTAAACGCCGGACGGGCCCCTTGCTTAATAATAAAATCTTCAGCCATAACATCCAATTCACCGGTAGTAATACCAGGCTTAATCGTTTTTTTTAATTCTTGATGGGTTAAAGCTACTATTTTACCAGCATCACGCATGTACTTTAATTCCCGTTGTGATTTACAAGTAATCATTACTTAATAAAACCTTGATAGCTGCGCATCAACAAGTGTGATTCAATTTGCTTCATAGTATCTAAAGCTACACCTACTACAATTAAAAGGGAGATACCACCAAACCAAATACCGGGAATTTGAGTTGCTGCCATCACAAAATTAGGTAAAATCGCCACTAATGCTAAAAATACCGCACCCGCCAAAGTAATTCTATTCATTACTTTAGAAATATACTCTGCTGTAGGACGCCCTGGTCTCATTCCGGGAATAAATCCACCGTTTCTTTTAATATTATCCGCCATATCCACTGGATTCACTGTAATAGCAGTATAGAAATACGTAAACCCAATAATCAATAATGCAAAAAATATGGTATTAGGGATACTGCCAAAACCCATAAAAGCAGAATACCAAGCAGCAATATTAGCACTGGCAAACCAACTGATCATCATTTCCGGAAACATTAACAGCGATGAAGCAAAAATAACAGGAATTACACCGGCCTGATTAACCTTAATTGGCAAGTGGGTAGTTTGACCACCGTAAACACGCCGACCCACAACCCGCTTAGCATACTGTACCGGAATACGCCGCTGACCTTGATGGATTATTATAATAGCAATTATTACCAATAATCCAATAACCAGCAAGAATACAATGTTGTGCACATGAATAGTACCCACCGCTAATAACTCAGCTACATGGGTAATTGCCGCCGGCATCCCGGAAATAATAGCAGCAAAGATAATCAAAGAAATACCGTTACCAACACCCTTTTCAGTAATTTGTTCACCTAGCCACATTAAAAATACCGTTCCGGCAGTCAATGTAATCACTACAGCCGCATAAGCAAAAATTCCTGGGTTTTCTAGCGCTCCGCCTAAAAACATAGATAAACCAATCGCTTGCACAAAAGCTAATATCGCCGTAAAATTTCGAGTGTACTGGGTAATTTTTTTGCGCCCTTCTTCTCCCTCTTTAGACAGTTGCTCTAACTTGGGAATTACCACTGTTAATAACTGAATAATGATCATGGCATTAATATAAGGAAATATCCCCATAGCCACTATAGATACATTCATAAATGCACCACCAGTGATGACGTCAAAAAAACCCAACAACTGGTTGCCAGCCATTAATTCCTGAAACACCCGGGCATCTACACCAGGAACTGGAATATGTGCTGCTAACCTAAACACAAATAACATCGCCAATGTAAATAACAACTTGCTTTTTAATTCCGGATTTTTAAAAGCATTTTTAATACTGTCAAACATGATTAAATCACCTCAACAGTGCCGCCGGCAGCAGCAATTTTTTCGGCCGCTGCTTTACTAAATGCATTAGCCTTAACAGTAAGTTCTTTTGCTAGCTCACCATTGCCTAAAATTTTAACGCCATCTGCTTGCTTTTTGATTATACCAACTTCTTCAAGTAGATCCGGCGTAATTACTACACCATTATCAAATCTGTTTAAAGCAGTAATATTAATGGCTATAATCTCTTTTCTAAAAATATTTGTAAACCCTCGTTTAGGTAAGCGCCGCTGCAAAGGCATTTGACCACCTTCAAAACCTAGTCTTACACCACCACCGGAACGAGCTTTTTGACCTTTATGCCCCCGTCCTGCTGTTTTACCTAAACCAGAACCAATCCCTTGCCCTTTACGAGTAGGCTTTTTCTTTGAGCCGGGAGCCGGTTTTAACTCATGTAGTTTCACCGCTAACCCTCCTTTATCCTCATTCCTTGATTTTCGCTCTTCTATCCTTTTTCCACTTTAACCAAGTGAGCTACTTTTTCAATCATTCCCCTGATTTGGGGATTATCTTGCTGGATAACTGAACTATTAAGTTTAGTCAAACCAAGTGTTTTTACTGTTACACGTTGCTTTTCATTTCTGCCAATCAAACTTTTCAGCAAAGTAACTCTTAATTTGGGACATTCCGCATTAGTGGTTGGCTTTAACAAATCTACTTCCACCATTTACCCCTCCTTTTTGTAATTACGAAATTCTAGGTTCCCGGTTTTTCTTTTCCTAGTTCCCTTATCCTCATTCCTAATTCCTAATTCCTAATTCCTAATTCCTTGTTTTTGCCTTTTCACCCCAAAAGTTCTTCAACAGATTTACCTCTAAGCCTAGCCATTTGTTCCGGTGTTCTAAGACTTTTTATCGCCTGCATAGTAGCACTCACCACGTTATTGGGATTAGATGAACCCAAGGACTTCGTTAAAATATCACGCACACCAGCTAATTCAAGAATAGCCCGTACCGGTCCCCCGGCAATCACACCTGTTCCTGGTGCAGCTGGTTTTAAAAACACTCTTCCCGCCCCAAACACACCTAATACTTCGTGCGGCAAAGTAGTACCGTTCATTGGTACCGTAATCATGTTTTTCTTAGCGCTTTCTACACCTTTACGAATAGCATCAGGTACTTGGTTAGCTTTACCAAGACCAACACCTACTTGACCTTTACCATTACCAACAGCAATTAAAGCCGAAAATCTAAATCGCCGACCACCTTTTACTACCTTAGCTACACGATTAATAAATACAACTTTTTCAGACAGTTCTTGCTTATCTTTGTCATTTCTGTACACTGCATCTTCCCTCCTTTCTAAACAAAAACTTGATTAAAAATCTAACCCGCCACTTCTGGCCGCTTCAGCCAATGCCCGTACTCTACCGTGATAAATATAACCCGCTCTATCAAAAACAACTCTACTGACACCAGCAGCCAGTGCTTTTTTAGCCACAAGATCTCCCACTGCTTTAGACGCTTCAATATTGCCATTTTTACCAAACGTTTCTTTTAATTCCGGCGAAAGGGTTGAAGCTTCCACCAGTGTTACACCCTTTTGATCATCAATTATTTGGGCATAAACATTATTCAAGCTTCGGAAAACATTTAATCTAGGTCGCTCCGCTGTACCACTAATTTTATTACGTAATCTCATATGACGTTTAACACGTGCAATTTTACGTTTGGGTTTTTTCAACAACTGATTTCACTCCTTTCCTTATTTTTTACCGGTTTTACCAGCCTTACGACGAATATGTTCGTTTTCATACTTAATTCCTTTACCTTTATAAGGTTCCGGTTCCCGTACCGCACGAATATTAGCCGCAATAGCACCTACTAATTCTTTATCCATTCCTTTAACCATAATTTTGTTTTGAGCCGGAACTTCAATATCTATTCCTGCCGGTGCTTCTATTTCCACCGGATGAGAGTGACCAACACTTAGCACCAATTTGTTACCTTTTTTCTGAGCCCGGTACCCCACACCAACTAAATCTAAGTTTTTTTGAAATCCTTGAGTTACCCCTTCCACCATATTAGAAATTAATGTTCGGGTTAACCCGTGCAATGATTTGCTCAGTTTACTTTCTGACAAACGTTCGACTACAATACTATTATCTTGCATTTTCACCAACACATTCTGGTGAAATTTTCTCTCTAATTGCCCTTTGGCACTCTTTACTTGCACCAAGTTATCCTGAATTTTAACTTCAACACCTTGCGGTACCAGAATCGGTTTTTTGCCAATACGCGACATTTTTTACAACCCCCAAATAACAGTAGTCAGTCGTCAAACACCACCATCTGACGACCGCTTACCATATTACCAAATATAACACAGCACTTCGCCACCAAGCCCTAATTGACGGGCTTTTTTGTCAGTGACAACGCCCTTAGAAGTGGAAATTATAGCCACTCCTAATCCCCCTAAGACTTTAGGCACATTATCTTTTCTTGCATACACCCGCAATCCAGGTTTAGATATTCTCTTTAGACCGGTTATAACTCGTTCCTTACCTCCAGCATATTTCATGTAAACCCGCAGAACACCTTGTTTCCCATCCGCTACAATTTCGCAATCTTTAATATAACCTTCTTCTTTAAGAATTGCTGCAATTGATTTTTTGATTTTAGACGTAGGTGCCTCAACCTTATTACCAAATACCATATTAGCATTTCGAATACGGGTCAAGAAGTCTGCAATGGGATCAGTCATTACCATTGCCTCTGCCCCCTTCCTCTGAATTGATGGGGACACACCCGGCACTCACCGGAATTAAACGGCATCGTTTGCTGTTAATGCTTGGTGAGTGCCGGGTGTGTCCCCTGTCCTATTACCAGCTTGCTTTTTTAATTCCAGGAATTTCGCCTTTATGAGCTAATTCCCGAAAACAAATTCGACAAATACCAAATTTTCGCATATAGGCATGCGGTCTTCCACAAAGCTTGCACCGGTGATATCCTCGCACTTTAAATTTTGGCGTGCGATTAGCTTTATTAATCATAGATTTCTTAGCCATTTAATTCCCTCCCAGTTGAGCACCATCATCCTCTTCAAGTGCGTGTTCGAAAAGGAGCCTAGCGGATAGGTGACACACCTGTTCCACAGGAATGTCCCCATCAATCTATAGACCCAAGAAGTTCAAGGCGACTTGGTAATGGTGGGGTGAAGCGTATAAATAATACGTAAGCGTCGCCATTACAAAGTTAACGCAGAAATTCGCCGGGTATTTCGCACGGACTTTTCGAACATCCTCTTCAACTACTTTTTTTGAAAGGCATGCCCATTAATCTTAACAATTCCCGGGCTTCTTCATCATTTTTAGCAGTAGTTACAATACAAATATCCATACCACGTATTTTATCTATTTTATCATATTCAATTTCTGGAAAAACCAACTGTTCTTTAATTCCTAATGTATAGTTACCTCGCCCATCAAAAGATTTTGGAGATACCCCCCTAAAATCACGCACTCGCGGTAAAACAACATTAAAAAGCTTGTCCGTAAAATCCCACATCCGGCTGCTGCGTAACGTTACTTTAGCACCAATGTTCATGCCTACACGCAACTTAAATCCCGCAATAGCTTTCTTAGCTTTAGTAATTACCGGACGTTGCCCGGTAATAATCATTAAATCTGCTACCGCTATATCAATTACTTTAGGATTTTGCACCGCTTCACCCAGCCCCATATTTACAACTACTTTTTCTAGTTTAGGAACTTCCATAATACTTTTATAGCCAAATTTCTGCATCATCGCCTTAACTACTTCTTGATTATATTTATCTTTCAACCTTACCACTAGCCACAGCCTCCTTTTCTAGAAGTGAGGTGTCCAAGTAATTTTATAACTCTCACATCCAACCTCTTATCTCCTCTTAAAGTTCTTCCCCGCACCGTTTGCAAACTCGCTCTTTAGGAGCGTCGGGTACTGTTTTTTTACCTACCCGAACCGGTTGATCACATTTAACGCAAAACGGCATTACATTGGAACTATGAATCGCCGCTGCTTTTTCTATAATACCACCCTGCGGATTAGCTTGGGTGGGTTTAGTATGACGTTTAACAACATTTACATCTTCTACTACAACCCGACCGGTTCTAGGGTGTGCTTCTAGTATTTTTCCTTTTTTACCAGTATCTTTACCGGCTATTACAACTACCGTATCGCCTTTACGCACATGTAGTTTGTGCATCTTATGCACCCCTTTTTAGCTATCAGCCATCAGCACTGAATTAATATTTACAATACTTCGGGAGCTAAAGATACTATCCTCATAAAATCTTTATCCCGTAGTTCCCGAGCCACCGGACCAAAAATACGCGTACCCTTAGGTGTCTTATCATCTTTAATTATCACTGCTGCATTTTCATCAAATTTAATATAAGAACCATCCGCCCGGCGCACTTCTTTAGTAGTGCGCACAATCACAGCCTTAACCACATCATTTTTTTTTACAACCCCGCCTGGAGCCGCTTCTTTAACGGTAGCAGTGATAATATCTCCCACACTAGCATAACGCCTCATTGATCCGCCTAAAACCCTAATACACAGTATTTTACGAGCACCGGTATTATCAGCCACATTTAATCTGCTTTCGGTCTGAATCAAGCTGATTTCCTCCTTAGGTTGGGAATATTCCGTGCCTTTCTTAATTAACATCCCCAGCTACATTTGTTTGCCTCTACGAAGAATTTCTATTAATCGCCAACATTTATCTTTAGATAGCGGACGAGTTTCCATAATCTTCACTTCATCACCAATACGACAAGTGTTTTCTTCGTCATGAGCCTTATATTTTTTAGTCTGACGCATAGTTTTTCTGTATAAAGGATGACTGGTAAAGCTTTCTACTGCCACCACGATAGTTTTATTCATTTTATCACTGACCACCCGGCCATGACGAACTTTACGCAAGTTACGATCTTGCACAAACACACCCCCTCTAAAACAGTCGTCAGTCGTCAGTCGTCAGACGTCGGACGTCAGATTATTGTAGGAATTCACTAAAGCGAATTCCTGATTAAAATACAAAACATTGACCACTATTTCATGCTCTTTTCAGCCCTAATTCTCGCTCGCGTATAATCGTTTTTAAACGAGCAATTCTACGCCGCACTTCTTGAATTGGCATTGTATTATCTAGTTGCCCGGTAGCCAAGCGAAATCTTAATTTAAAGAGTTCATCTTTAGCTTCATCTATTTTTTTGTTTAATTCTTCGGTGGTCAGTTCTCTAAACTCTTTAATTTTCATTGGCTTCACCTACTTCTACGCGCTTGATAACCTTACACTTAATCGGTAATTTATGCATTGCTAATCTCAACGCTTCATGAGCTATATCTTCTGTTACCCCGTTAATTTCAAACATTATCCGCCCCGGTTTAACTACCGCCACCCAGTGTTCTGGCGAACCCTTACCTTTTCCCATCCGAGTTTCAGCAGGCTTTTGGGTAATAGGCACATCCGGGAAAATACGAATCCACACTTTGCTACCCCGTTTAGTGTGACGGGTCATAGCAATACGAGCAGCCTCAATCTGACGATTTGTGATCCAAGCCGGTTCTATTGCTTGCAAACCATAATCACCAAAATGTACTGTCGTGCCACCTTTTGCCCGACCGGATAATTTACGGGGGCGATGTGGTTTGCGATGTTTAACTTTTTTTGGAACCAGCATTGTTTATTCCCCTCCTTTTACAGCAGTCGCCTGCTTGCGGGCATCTTCCTTTTTTTCGCTATTTGCCCGTTGAGGCAATATTTCTCCTTTATATATCCATACTTTTACACCAATCTTACCATAAGTAGTATTCGCTTCTGCAAAACCATAGTCGATATCGGCTCGCAAAGTATGCAAAGGAACTTTTCCTTCACTAGCCCACTCGGTACGAGCAATTTCAGCCCCGCCCAAACGACCACTAACCGCTACTTTAATTCCCTTGGCACCAACTTTACCAGATCTGGTGATCACCTGTTTAATAGCTCGCCGAAAAGCAATTCGCTTTTCTAATTGTCCAGCTACATTTTCTGCCACCAGCTGAGCTTCCACTTCCGGCATTTTTACCTCTTGAATATTAATGCTAACTTTTTTTCCAGTTATTTTTTCCAGTGTTTTTCTCAAAACTTCAACTTCGGTACCACCACGACCAATTACTATCCCTGGTTTAGCGGTGTGAATAGTCACTTTTACCCTATTTGCTGCCCGTTCTATCAAAATACGTGAAATTCCAGCTTGATATAATTGCTTTTTTATGAATTTACGAATTTTAACATCTTCAATCAATAAAGCCGGAAAGTTCTTTTTATTAGCAAACCATTTACTTTCCCAATCTTTAATGATACCAACCCTAAGTCCAGTAGGGTTAACCTTCTGACCCACTAATTTATCCCCCCTTCTTTTCTTTTACCACTACAGTAATATGACTGGAACGTTTACGCATCAAGTCCGCCCGACCATAAGCCCGGGGTTTAAAACGTTTGAGGGTGGGACCCTGATCTACATAAACTGTAGCTACATATAGATTATCTTTATCCATTTCATAATTATGCTCAGCATTAGCAGAAGCAGAATTAATTGCTTTAATTACTGCATCAGCACCCCGGTTAGGAGTATGTTTTAGGATTGCTAAAGCATCACTAACATCTTTTCCACGAATCAAGTCAACAACTTGGCGCACCTTACGCGGGGAAATTCTAATATATTTGGCAATAGCCTTAGATTCCACTTTATTGTCCCCCTCTCTTTTAAGTTTTTGTTCGAACTCTTTAATTACTTCTAAATTACTTCAATGAAGTAGATTTTTCTCCATGCCCACCATGACCTCTAAAAGTACGGGTTGGAGCAAATTCTCCCAACTTATGCCCCACCATATCTTCAGTAACATATACTGGTATGTGCCGGCGACCGTCATGTACTGCAATAGTATGACCAATCATTTCCGGGAAAATTGTCGAACTACGTGACCAAGTTTTTATAACTTTTTTTTGGTCTGTTTCATTCATTTTTTGTATTCTAATCAATAATTTTTTCTCAATAAACGGTCCTTTTTTGAGCGAACGACCCATATTCGAAAGCCCCCTTTCCTATCAACTACTTTTTGCGCCGCTTAATAATCAGCTTATTACTCTGCTTATTTTTGCGCCGCGTCCGGGCACCCAGTGTTGGCTTGCCCCATGGAGTAACCGGGTTCCTACCAATAGATGAACGACCTTCACCACCACCATGAGGATGGTCAACCGGGTTCATTACTACACCACGCACTTTGGGACGATTACCTAACCAGCGATTACGACCAGCCTTACCAATAGTTATATTCTCATGTTCATGGTTGCCGACTTGACCAATTGTAGCCCGGCATGTTTGCAAAATTAATCTCATTTCACTAGACGGCATTCGAATAGTAGCATACTTACCTTCTTTAGCCATTAATTGAGCCGAAGTTCCAGCAGAACGTACTAATTGCCCACCATGCCCCGGATGTAATTCAATATTATGCAATACCGTACCAACTGGAATATTTGCCAGCGGCAAAGTGTTACCTACTTTAATATCCGCCTCCGGACCCGATTCAATAACCAGACCGACCGTTAATCCTTGAGGAGCAATAATATATCGCTTTTCACCATCAGCATAATGTAATAACGCAATCCGTGCCGAACGATTCGGATCATATTCAATAGCCGCTACTTTAGCCGGAACCCCATCCTTATTTCGTTTAAAATCTATGATGCGGTACATCCGCTTATGTCCCCCGCCGATACGTCTCACTGTAATGCAGCCGTGATTATTGCGACCAGCACTTTTCTTTAGGGGTGCTAGCAAAGATTTCTCCGGTTCAGTTTTGGTTATTTCTGAAAAATCCGCAACGGTTACAAAACGGCGACCGGGAGAAGTTGGTTTGAACTTTTTAACAGGCACTTAATATCCCCCCTAATTGTTGGGGACACACCCGGCACTCAATTCAGAAACAAAGATTTGTTTAACAATATATTCTTGCGTCTGAATTGAGTGCCGGGTGTGTCCCCTTTTCATTTTACAATCCTTCAAATATCTCAATTTTATCGCCATCCCTAAGCTTAACAATTGCTTTCTTTCTATCAGGAGTTTTACCGACAAATTGGCGCACGCGCTTACGTTTACCCTTTACTACCATCGTGTTTACTTTTTCAACTTTAACTTTAAATAAATTTTCCACCGCTTGTTTAATTTCTGCTTTATTAGCTTTTTTATCTGTCCAAAAGGTATATTTATTATTTGCCAGTAATTCTGTACATTTTTCAGAAACTACTGGTTTCTTAATAATATCACGTGGATTCTTCAACGTGTCAGCACCTCCTCGACCTTGGCTACTGCATCCTTGGTGATTACCAGTTGATCATGGTTTAAAATATCATAAACATTTAGTCCCGCTGCCTTCATTTGTTTTACACCAGGAATATTACGGGCGGATTTTAAAATGTTTTCATTTTGCTCGCCTGTCACCACTAAAGCTTTATTAGTTACACTAAGATTAGCTAAAATTTTCACCATTTCTTTAGTTTTAGGTTGGTTAATTTCCAATGAATCTAAAACTAAAACATCACCTGTTTGTATTCTGCCGGATAATGCCGACCTCATTGCTAAACGTCTCACTTTTTTAGGTAATGAAAATTTATAACTTCTAGGTTGTGGACCAAAAACAACCCCGCCGCCCCGCCAAATAGGTGAACGAATAGTACCATGCCTAGCCCGACCGGTACCCTTTTGACGCCAAGGTTTACGACCGCCACCCCTAACCATACTCCGGGTTTTAGTACTATGAGTACCTTGACGCTGACCAGCCAACTGCATCACTACTGCTTGGTGTAAAACATACTCATTGGGTTCAATTCCCCACACCGTATCATTTAATTCTATTTCATCAACTTGCTCACCACTAATATTATAAACTGCTACTTTGGGCATTATTTAACCCCCCTATTATTAGCTATCAGCTATTTAGCTGACCGCTATCTTTCACACTTAGGCTTTAATGTTATTTTTAATCATCAATAAACTGCCACGAATTCCAGGAACTGCTCCTTTAACTACCAACAAATTACGTTCTACATCTATTTTGACTATCTCTAAATTTTGGATAGTCACTCTGGCTGTTCCCATCCGCCCGGGAGATTTTTTGCCCTTAAAAGTATGCGCCGGACCTAAAGCACCTGAAGAACCAGGTTGACGATGACTTTTAGAACCATGCGTCATTGGACCACGCCTAAAACCATAGCGTTTAATGGTCCCGGTAAAACCACGTCCTTTAGAAGTACCTACAACATCTACTTTATTTCCAATAGCAAAAATATCTACTTTTACTTCTTGACCCACTTGATAATCATCTGTATTTTCAATTCTGATTTCTCTAATGAAGCGCAAAGGATCAATACCACTTTTTGCAAATCGCCCTTTATCGGGCTTATTTACTAAGCGTTCTCGAATAGCACCAAAGCCAATTTGCACCGCATTATAGCCATCACTTTCACTTGTTTTTTTTTGTACTACCAAGCACGGACCAGCTTCAATCACCGTCACCGGAATAGCCTGACCATCATCAGTGAGTAGTTGAGTCATACCCACTTTTTTACCTAAAATTGCTTTAGACATAACTTTTACACTCCTAATTAAAAACCAAATTTACAACTTGATTTCAATATCTACACCCGCCGGCAGATCTAGGCGCATTAAAGAATCTACCGTTTTAGGGGTGGGATCAATAATATCAATCAATCTTTTATGCACTCGCATTTCAAACTGCTCCCGCGAATCTTTATTAACATGCGGTGATCTTAAGATAGTATAAATACTTTTAGCGGTTGGTAATGGTACCGGACCTGCTATCTCTGCCCCAGTACGTTTAGCTGTATCTACAATTTTTAATGCCGATTGATCTAATATTTGATGATCATAAGCTTTTAATTTAATCCTAATTTTTTGGTTTTTCATTTCTTGTCCTCCCTGTACCAGATTATAACAAAAATTATTCGATAATAGTTGTTACCACTCCGGCTCCTACAGTACGTCCGCCTTCACGAATAGCAAAACGTAGCCCTTCTTCTATCGCAATTGGAGTAATTAAATCAATTTTAAATTTAGTGTTGTCACCAGGCATTACCATTTCTACCCCTTCCGGTAATTGCACTATCCCGGTAACGTCAGTAGTGCGGAAATAAAACTGGGGGCGATAACCATTAAAGAACGGTGTGTGACGACCACCCTCATCTTTAGCCAACACATAAACTTCTGCTTCAAATTTAGTATGCGCTTTAATTGAACCAGGCTTAGCCAATACTTGACCACGTTCAATCTCATCACGTTCAATTCCACGCAGCAAGCAACCAATATTATCCCCAGCTTCAGCATAATCCAGAAGTTTTCTAAACATTTCCACACCTGTTACTGTTAGCGTACGCGGCTTATCACTCATCCCTACCAATTCTACTTCTTCTTGCACTTTAACCTGACCACGTTCCACACGACCGGTAGCTACAGTACCACGACCGGTAATCGAAAATACATCTTCTACCGGCATTAAAAAGGGCTTATCTTTATCCCGTTTTGGGGTAGGAATATAACTATCTACATTGTCCATTAATTCCCATATCTTGCCGCACCAATCACATTCACGCTTACCGCAAGCACACTCCAGCGCTTTTAAAGCAGAACCAATTGCAATCGGGGTATCATCACCCGGGAATTCATAAGCGGAAAGTAATTCACGCACTTCCATATCTACTAATTCCAATAACTCTTCATCATCCACCATGTCAGATTTGTTTAAAAATACGGTGATATGAGGCACACCTACCTGGCGAGACAATAAAATATGTTCTCTGGTTTGAGGCATCGGACCGTCAGCAGCAGATACAACTAAAATAGCACCATCCATTTGTGCTGCACCAGTAATCATATTTTTTACATAATCAGCGTGACCCGGGCAGTCCACATGGGCATAGTGGCGATTATCAGTTTCGTACTCAACATGAGCAGTATTAATAGTAATACCCCGCTCCCGTTCTTCCGGTGCATTATCAATTTCATCATACTTCCTAACTTCCGCTCCACTGCTTTGCGCTAATACCGTAGTAATAGCCGCCGTTAGAGTTGTTTTACCGTGATCAACGTGACCAATAGTACCAACATTTACGTGCGGTTTAGTTCTTTCAAATTTTTCTTTTGCCATGAGAATTTCTCCCCCTTAAAATATATATTATTTTTTATGAGTATTAATTTAACTCAGATAATACCAATATTACGCATTTTTACTAATGATTTCTTCAGCGATGCTTTTGGGTACTTCTTCATAATGCGCAAACTGCATCGTATATTGACCACGACCTTGAGTGCGTGAACGCAGCTCCGTTGCGTAACCAAACATTTGAGAAAGCGGCACAAAAGCATTAATCACCCGGGAGTTACCCCTTTGCTCCATCGCTTCTATGCGTCCCCGGCGACTGTTAATATCACCCATTACATCACCCATGTACTCCTCTGCCACTATCACTTCTACCTTCATTACCGGCTCCATCAGCACCGGATTAGCTTTTTTAGCTGCCGCTTTAAAAGCCATCGAACCAGCTATTTTGAAAGCCATTTCCGACGAATCCACATCGTGATAAGTACCATCATAAACTGTCGCCCGGGCATCTAACATCGGGTAACCGGCTAACACGCCTGTTTCCATCGCCTCACGAATACCGTTATCTACCGCAGAAATATATTCCTTAGGAATGACACCGCCGACAACTTTGTTAATAAATTGATAGCCTTCACCGGGCTCAAGTGGTTCCAACTCAATTAAACAGTGACCATATTGACCACGACCACCAGATTGCCGCACAAACTTACCTTCTGCTCTAACGGTTTTTTTAATAGTTTCTTTGTATGCTACTTGTGGTTTACCGACATTAGCTTCTACCTTAAATTCCCTTATCAGCCGGTCTACGATAATATCCAAGTGTAATTCGCCCATCCCGGAAATGATTGTTTGACCCGTTTCATGATCGGTGTGGGTTTTAAATGTCGGGTCTTCTTCTGCTAATTTTTGCAAAGCAATACCCAGTTTTTCTTGATCACTTTTAGTTTTTGGTTCAATAGCAACATCAATTACCGGATCCGGAAACTCCATTGACTCTAAAACAACCAGATTTTTTTCATCACAAAGCGTATCCCCGGTAGTGCTAAACTTTAAACCTACCGCAGCCGCAATATCCCCGGCAAATACTGCTTCCACTTCTTCCCGGTGATTAGCATGCATCTGCAAAATACGCCCTAAACGCTCTCGCTTGTTTTTGGTAGAATTAAAAACATATGATCCCGATTGCAAACTGCCGGAATAAACCCGGAAAAAAGTCAATCTTCCTACATAGGGGTCAGTCATGATTTTAAATGCTAAAGCAGAAAAATCTTCTTCATCGCTAGCTTTACGGCTTACTTCTTCATGCGTATCCGGATCAACACCACTAATAGCAGCTACATCAGTCGGCGCCGGTAAATAATCTATTATCGCATCCAAAAGCGGCTGAACCCCTTTGTTTTTAAAAGAAGAACCGGCAATAACCGGCGTAAACTGTACTGCCAAAGTAGCGGCACGAATACCCCGTTTCAACTCTTCAACAGTAATTTCTTCCCCTTCGAGATATTTCTCCATCAACTTTTCGTCATTTTCAGCAACCGCTTCTAATAACTTATCACGATATTCTGCTGCTAATGCTGCCATGTCATCCGGAATAGCTGCTTCTTCACTTTTAGTACCCAAATCATCAGTATATATAATTGCTTTATTATTAACTAAATCAATGATCCCTTTAAAGTTTTCTTCAGCACCAATCGGTAATTGAATCGCTACCGGACTAGCCCCCAAACGATCTTTCATCATCCCGATACCGTTAAAAAAATCAGCACCGGTACGATCCATTTTGTTGACATAAGCAATTCTAGGCACACCATACTTATCTGCCTGTCTCCAAACTGTTTCGGATTGTGGTTCCACCCCACCAACAGAACAAAATACCGCTACCGCCCCATCAAGCACCCGCAACGAACGTTCTACTTCCACCGTGAAGTCCACGTGCCCGGGTGTGTCGATAATGTTTATTTGATGATCACGCCACCGGCAAGTAGTAGCAGCAGAAGTAATCGTAATACCTCGCTCTTGCTCTTGCACCATCCAATCCATAGTTGCCGCCCCGTCATGCACTTCGCCAAGTTTATGCACTTTACCGGTGTAAAATAAAATGCGTTCGGTAGTAGTAGTCTTACCGGCATCAATATGAGCCATAATACCAATATTCCGGGTGCGTTCTAAAGAAATTTCACGGGCCACTTCTTCTCCTCCTTACCACCTGTAATGCGCAAACGCCTTGTTGGCTTCTGCCATTTTATGTGTATCTTCACGTTTTTTTACAGCCGCACCTGTAGCTTGAGCCGCATCCATTAATTCATTAGCTAATTTTTCGGCCATGCCACGACCAGCGCGCTCACGACTATATTTAGTAATCCAACGAATACCCAGTGTTTGACGCCTTTCCGGTCTTACTTCTATCGGAACTTGATAATTAGCCCCGCCAACTCGCCTAGCCTTAACCTCAAGCACCGGCATTACGTTTTTTAATGCTTCTTCAAATACTTCTAAAGAGTTTTTGCCAGTTTTTTCATGAATAATATCAAATGCGCCATAAACAATACCTTCAGCCATTCCCCGCTTACCGTCAAGCATAATTTGATTTATTAGTTTGGTAGCTACTTTACTATGATATATAGGATCCGCCAATACTTCCCGTTTAGGAATATCACCTCTTCTAGGCATTACTTTTCCCTCCTTTACTAAAATCATCCTTAATCTATAAAATTCTATAAAAAAAACATCTATGATTTGGAACGCTTGGCACCATATTTAGAACGCCCTTGCTTACGATCCTGCACTCCGGCAGTATCTAATGCCCCGCGTACAATATGATAACGTACTCCCGGTAAGTCTTTAACTCGACCGCCCCGCACTAAAACCACCGCATGTTCTTGTAAATTATGACCTATTCCTGAAATATACGAAGTTACTTCAATTCCGTTAGTAAGACGCACCCGGGCCACTTTACGTAAAGCAGAATTAGGTTTTTTCGGAGTTGTAGTATAAACTCTAGTACAAACTCCACGTTTTTGCGGGCATTCTTTCAATGCCGGAGCAGTAGATTTTTTGGTCATTTGCTTCCGACCTTTACGAACAAGTTGACTAATAGTTGGCATTTTAAATTTTCCACCTCCTTCTTTATAATGAATTCTCTCGGAAAGTCTAACCCCACTATTTCTGTACCTTTCAAAGAAAGTTTTCGTTTTTTCACCCCCACCTGCACCCTTCCCTTCGGGTGGGTACCCGCTCCCCCATCAAGGGGGAGGGAACTTGATTTCCCCTCCACTAGTGGGAGGGGGTTAGGGGGAGGGGGTGTTTGGAACTTTTTAACTGTTTCCGAGAGTGCTCTATAATTCAAGCACGTGTTCGAGCATCCTCATAATTATTATTCTTCTACTACTGATGCTACAGCACACTCTACATCAATAGAACAAGCTCGCCCCAAAGACTTCATGCTTTCAACCTGCACTACCGGAATGTTTTTGTTTTTACAAATTTCTACTACCGGTTGAACCACTCGCTGGTCAGCATTTTGAGCTATATATACAATTTTAACCTGATTTTTTTCAACCGCTTTCAAGGTTTGCTTTAACCCCACCGTCTTTTGACTTGCAGTATCCAAATGATTATAGTTAACGATAAACTACCACCTCTTTAAACATTAAAAAGCAACTTAAAAACAAAAAAACAATATCCAAGTACCTGAATTTCAATGAAACGTCAAACAGACACTTGGACATCATATCACTAACCCATTGTGTTGTCAATGATTTTTTTCTGTTTTGATGTCAACCAATTTTGTCTCTACATTACGATAACGCATCAACCCAGTGCCTGCCGGTATTAACTTACCAATAATTACATTCTCTTTTAACCCGCGTAATGTATCTGTTTTACCTTTAATCGCTGCTTCCGTTAACACTCTAGTAGTTTCTTGGAACGAAGCCGCCGATAAAAAAGATTCGGTAGCAAGAGCCGCTTTGGTAATCCCCAACAGAACTTCTGCTGCGGTCGCCGGTTCTCCACCCTTGCTTTCCGTCTTGGCATTTACTTTTTTAAAGTCCAACATATCCACTAAACTAGCTGGCAACAATTCAGTATCTCCAACTTCTGCCACTTTAACTTTACGCAACATCTGCCTAATCATTACCTCGATGTGTTTATCATTAATTTCTACACCTTGCAAACGATAAACTTTTTGCACCTCTTGCAAGAGATATAATTGTACTCCCTGAGCACCTTTTACTCTTAATAAATCATGCGGGTTAATTGAGCCTTCTGTCAACTCATCCCCTGCTACAACCCGGTCTCCTTTACTCACTTTAATCCGTGAACCAAATGGTACTTGATAAATATATTTTTCACCATGTTCAGCAGTTACTTCTATTTCTTGGGTTTCTTCTGTTTCAATAATATTAATAATACCATCATTTTCAGTAATAACTGCTTGCCCTTTAGGCCGGCGAGCTTCAAAAAGTTCCTCAATCCGCGGCAACCCTTGAGTAATATCATCACCGGCTACTCCGCCGGTATGAAAAGTGCGCATCGTCAACTGTGTACCCGGTTCACCAATAGACTGGGCTGCAATAATCCCTACCGCCTCACCAATCTCCACTTGCTGCCCGGTAGCCAAGTTACGTCCATAACACTTTTTGCAAATACCATGCCTAGTTTTACAAGTTAATACCGAACGCACTCTCATTTTTTCAATACCTAAAGCAATAATAGCACTGGCGGCTTCTTCCATTATTTCGGCACCCGCTCTAACTAACACTTCGCCAGTAACCGGGTGTTTGAAATCATTTAATACAAACCGACCAATAATCCGATCTATTAGATTTTCGATAATCTCCGCACCATCTCTAACCGCCATTACTTCTATATCTTCTTTACTACCACAGTCTTCTTCCCGCACAATCATATCTTGAGCAATATCAACCAAGCGGCGGGTAAGATAACCTGAATCAGCAGTTCTTAACGCCGTATCAGCTAACCCTTTGCGAGCCCCGTGGGTAGAGATAAAGTATTCTAACACCGTTAAACCCTCACGGAAATTAGCCTTAATCGGTAAATCAATAATTCTACCGGTCGGATCAGCCATTAATCCCCGCATGCCCGCTAATTGTCGGATTTGTTGAATATTCCCTCGTGCTCCCGAAGTAGCCATCATATATATCGGGTTAAATTCATCTAAAGTTTGCATTAATGCTTGGGTCACGTTCTTTGTAGCTTGGTTCCAAACAAGAATTACTTTGCGATAACGCTCATCAAAAGTAATTAAGCCTCGCCGGTACTGTTGCTCCACTTCATAAATTTCTTGATCAGCTCCAGCTAAAATTTCTCCCTTTTGCTCCGGAATAGTAATATCAGTAATGCCAATAGTAGTACCAGCTCTAGTAGCATACGTGTAACCTAATTTTTTCAAACCATCCAATAATCTTACTGTTTGAGCATAGCCGTTTTCACGATAGCATTTATCAACAATTTTACCTAGTGCTTTTTTATCAGCTATTTTATTGAAAAATTCTCCTCCAGCTGGAATTACATCGTTAAAGATCAGTCTGCCTACTGTTGTTGCTATTCTTTCCCCGGCAATACGTACCGTTATTTTAGCGTGTAAAGTTATTACTTTAAAATCATACGCACTAATCGCTTCTTCAATGTCAGCAAATATTTTACCCTCACCTAAGTCACCATCTTTTTGAATAGTTAAATAACAACATCCTAATACCATATCCTGAGTCGGAATTGCTACTGATTTTCCATCTTTAGGGTTAAGGATATTATACGCTGAAAGCATCAACAATCTAGCTTCAGCCTGAGCTTCTACTGAAAGCGGTACATGAACAGCCATTTGATCGCCATCAAAATCTGCATTATATGCCGCACATACCATCGGGTGTATTTTAATCGCCTTACCTTCCACCAATACTACTTCAAAAGCTTGAATACCCAAACGGTGCAAAGTAGGAGCGCGGTTCAATAAAACCGGGTGACCGCTAATTACCTTTTCTAATATATCCCAAACTTCGCTGGATCCTCTTTCTAGCATGCGTTTGGCACTTTTGATATTATGAGCATGGCCTGCTCCAACCAGTTCTTTCATCACAAAAGGCTTAAAAAGTTCCAAGGCCATTTTTTTCGGCAAACCACATTGATACATTTTAAGTTCCGGTCCGACCACAATTACTGAACGACCAGAATAATCTACCCTTTTACCAAGTAAATTTTGCCTAAAACGTCCTTGTTTCCCTTTGAGCATGTCAGACAAAGACTTTAGCGGGCGATTACCAGGACCAGTAACCGGTCTGCCACGACGCCCATTATCAATCAAAGCATCTACCGCTTCTTGTAACATCCTCTTTTCATTACGCACAATGATATCCGGCGCTCCTAAACCTTGCAGTCTTTTAAGACGATTATTACGATTGATCACCCGGCGATAAAGATCATTTAAGTCGGATGTAGCAAAACGCCCCCCGTCTAATTGCACCATCGGACGCACTTCCGGTGGAATAACCGGCACCACATCCAAAATCATCCATTCTGGTTTGTTGCCTGAACTACGAAAAGCTTCTGTTACTTCCAGACGGCGACCAGCCCGGATTTTACGTTGACCGGAAACTTCTTTCAACTCCTGACGCAACTCTTTAGACATTACTTCTAAATCAATTTCTAACAATAATTCTTTAACAGCTTCTGCACCCATACCCACTTTAAAGCTTTGACCGTGCTGGTCCAAATATTCTCGATATTCGTTTTCTGTTAGTAATTGCTTTTTAATCAAATTAGTGTCACCGGGATCCAGTACAATATACGATACAAAATAAAGTACTTTTTCCAATGCCCGGGGAGACATATCCAACAATAATCCCATCCGGCTAGGAATACCTTTAAAATACCAAATATGTGATACCGGGGCAGCAAGCTCAATTTTGCCCAATCTTTCCCGGCGCACTTTTGATTTAGTAACCTCTACTCCACAACGATCACAGATAACCCCTTTATAACGAACCCGTTTGTATTTACCACAATGACATTCCCAATCCCGGGTAGGACCAAAAATTCTTTCGCAAAACAAGCCGTCTCGCTCTGGTTTCAACGTACGATAATTAATAGTTTCTGGTTTTTTTACTTCCCCACTGGACCATTGCTGAATTTGTTCCGGAGAAGCCATCGCAATTCGGATTCGATCAAAGTTATTTAGATCCAACATAAATCTCCCCCTTAATGCAGTTTACAGTTGCCGGTTTACGGTTTACGGTTTATTGTTTATTGTTTACTAGGTTTTAACCGATAACTGGTAACTGGCAACTGATAACTGGTAACCAAAGCATATATCTTGTGGCTAAAATCTTTTGCTTTTTCAAATACGAATTTGAGATATTTATTAATTAATTACTCGTCATCTTGAAGTAATTTTGCATCTGAATCAATATCTTCTTCAATAAAAGAATCGTCCCCCACAACTTTTTCGTTGTTTTTAGACCCTGAATCTGTTTCCGGCTGGATATCCAAGCCATATTTGCGAGCCGTTTCATTAATATCTTCAATATCATCATTTTTGTCTTTAATTATTACTTCTTGTTGATCGTCTGTCATTACTTTAATATCTAAACAAAGACTTTGCAGTTCTTTAATTAATACTTTAAAAGATTCCGGTATGCCTGGTTTCGGCATATTTTCACCCTTGACAATCGCTTCGTATGTTTTAACCCGCCCGACCACATCATCAGATTTCACAGTCAGAATTTCTTGTAAAGTATGTGCCGCACCATAAGCTTCTAAAGCCCATACTTCCATTTCACCAAAACGCTGACCGCCAAATTGTGCTTTACCGCCTAATGGTTGTTGAGTAACCAAAGAATACGGACCCGTAGAACGAGCGTGAATCTTATCCGCAACCAAGTGGGCTAATTTCAACATATATACATAACCAACGGTTACCGGGTTATCAAAAGGCTCCCCGGTCCGCCCGTCATACAAGATGCTTTTACCATCTTCGGGCAATCCTGCTTTTTGGAAACTCGCTTTAATATCTTCCTCAGTGGCACCATTAAACACTGGCGTAGCTACATAAATACCCAAGCTTTTTGCTGCCCAACCCAAGTGAGTTTCCAATACCTGCCCGATATTCATGCGTGAAGGAACTCCCAGGGGGTTAAGCACTATCTCCACCGGTGTGCCATCTGGCAAAAACGGCATGTCCTCTTCCGGCATAATCCGGGCCACCACTCCTTTGTTCCCATGGCGACCAGCCATTTTATCCCCTTCAGAAATTTTTCGCTTTTGAGCAATATAACAACGCGCCAAATAATTGACGCCGGGGGGTAATTCATCACCGTTTTCTCGTGAAAATACCTTCACGTCCACAATTTTGCCAGACTCACCATGAGGCACCCGCAAAGAAGTATCCCGTACTTCCCGGGCTTTTTCGCCAAAAATAGCTCTCAACAATCGTTCTTCGGCAGTAAGTTCCGTTTCCCCTTTAGGCGTCACTTTACCAACCAAAACATCTCCTGGGGAAACTTCCGCCCCTACCCGGATAATACCCCGTTCATCTAAATCTTTCAAAATTTCTTCGCTTACATTGGGAATATCACGCGTTATTTCCTCTGGTCCTAACTTTGTATCCCGGGCAATAGATTCATATTCTTCGATATGAATAGAAGTAAAGTAATCTTCTTTAACTGTTTTTTCACTGAGTAAAATAGCATCTTCGTAGTTATAACCCTCCCAAGGCATAAATGCTACTAAAATATTACGCCCTAAAGCTAACTCCCCTTGATCAGAAGAGGGTCCATCTGCAATAATATCACCAGCTGCAATCCTTTGCCCTTTATCCACAATTGGCTTCATATTTATACATGTGCCTTGATTAGAACGAGTAAATTTGTATAATTTATATTTTGCTAACGCCGCCGTGGGATCACTTTCAGAGCGGATAGCTATTTCTGTTGCTGTAACTTTTTCTACCACACCATTATGTTTAGATACCACCACACTACCGGAATCTCTCAACGCTTTATGTTCAATCCCAGTACCCACCAAAGGTGCCTGAGCACATAATAACGGTACCGCTTGACGCTGCATATTAGCACCCATCAAAGCCCGGTTAGCATCATCGTGTTCCAGAAAAGGAATCAATGATGTCGCGATACTAAATACCTGTTTCGGTGATACATCCATATAATCTAGCTTATCAATTACAGACATTAGTATTTCATGACCACGCCTAGCATTCACCTTATCCTCTTGAAAACAACCTTCTTGATTTAAAACAGCATTAGCTTGAGCAATAATAGCTTGTTCTTCTTCATCTGCTGTCAGATAAACCACTTCACCAGTAATTTTTTTGTTTTGTTTATCGACTTTGCGATAGGGTGTTTCCATAAACCCAAATTCATTAATCCGGGCATAGGTAGCTAAAGAACCAATTAAACCAATATTAGGTCCTTCTGGCGTTTCAATAGGACAAATCCGACCATAATGAGAATGGTGGACATCACGCACTTCAAAACCAGCACGTTCCCGCGAGAGTCCACCGGGACCTAAGGCCGACAAACGGCGTTTGTGGGTCAGTTCTGCCAACGGGTTAGTTTGATCCATAAATTGTGACAACTGGCTCGAACCAAAAAACTCCTTCATAGCTGCCACTACCGGACGGATATTAATTAAGACTTGGGGAGTAATCACATCTACATCCTGAATAGTCATGCGTTCACGAATTACTCGTTCCATTCGCGATAGGCCAATTCGAAACTGGTTTTGTAATAATTCCCCTACTGAACGTAACCGCCGGTTACCTAAATGGTCAATATCATCGCTGGTTCCTTCGCCCCGCATTAATCCTAACAAATAACGCACTGTGGCTATAATATCTTCTCGGGTTAGTTCTCGTATAAAACACCTGTCTACCGGCACTTCACGCTGCAAATAACGATCAAATTCCTGCGGTCCCTGATCTTTTTGAGGATAATAATAAAGCACATCATGTTTTAATTTTTTATGTAATTTATAGCGACCGACATTAGCTAAATCATAACGTTTAGGGTTAAAAAATAATGTCTCCAGTAACGAACGCGCACTCTCCACCGTTGGTGGTTCACCCGGTCTTAATCGTTTATAAATTTCCAGCAAGGCTTCCTCAATAGAATCCGCATTATCTTTTTCTAAAGTTTCCTTGATGGCTTGGTCATCATCAAATAAATCTAATATTTGTTGATCCGTAGCATGACCAAGTGCTCTAATTAGTACTGTAGCAGGTATTTTACGGGTGCGATCTACTCTTACAAACAAATAATCATTAACATCTGTTTCGAATTCTAACCAAGCTCCTCGATTAGGAATAATTGTAGCCCCATAAAGTTTTTTACCACTCGCATCCATTGTCTCTGAAAAATAAACCCCCGGCGAGCGTACCAATTGGCTAACTATCACTCTTTCAGCACCGTTAATAATAAATGTTCCTTTTTCAGTCATCAAAGGAAAATCACCCATAAAAACTTCTTGTTCTTTAACTTCACCGGTATCTTTATTAATTAATCTAGCTTTAACCCGCATTGGTGCTGCATAGGTAACATCACGTTCTTTGCATTCTTCTATTGAATATTTCGTTTCAGCTAATTTATAATCTAAAAACTCCAACACTAAATTTCCGGTAAAATCTTGAATAGGAGAGATATCTTTAAATACTTCTTGTAAGCCCTTGTTCATAAACCAATCACAAGATCTTTTTTGGATTTCAATTAAATTGGGCAATTGCATAGTATCGGCAAATTTGCCATAATTCCATCTAACTCTGGCACCAACTTTTTCCGAAAAAAACATCTATTGCACCACACCTTTTATAAGATTTACAATCTATCGGAAACACATAAAAGCAAGGCTAGAACACCAAATTCTACAACCTCGCTTTTCTTAAATATTAATTTAATAATTACTGTATCTTATACCATTCACCCACAAATATACCCACTTTTTTTATCAATAACAATATAATGGCATTTTATGATGCTATCATAAGTGATTTCATTTGTCAAGGATAAGAAATAAAGCTATCAGCGGTCAGCTTTCAGCTGATAGCTGATAGCTGATAGCTAATTAACTTACTTTACTTCGACAGTAGCACCGGCATCAGTAAGTTTAGTTTTTATTTCTTCTGCTTCTTCTTTGCTTACTTTTTCTTTAACCGGTTTCGGAGCACCATCAACCAATGCTTTGGCTTCTTTCAATCCTAAAGCAGTAATATCCCGCACTGCCTTAATTACACCAATTTTTTTATCACCGGCAGCAGTTAAAATTACATCAAATTCAGTTTGTTCCTCTGCTACTTCAGCAACAGCTCCAGCCACAGGGGCCGCTGCTGCCACAGGAGCTGCTGCACTAACTCCAAATTCCTCTTCAAAAGCTTTCACTAACTCAGATAATTCTAACACCGTTAATCCTTTTACAGATTCCAAAATTTCATTTACTTTAGACATTATTTATATTTCCTCCTAAGTTTTCTTTGTATTTTTTTATATACTTAACTGGCAACTTGCTCTAATTCTTTCTGCTTGCGAACCGCTTCTAACACATAAACAAAGTTTCTCAAATTCGCCGCCAATACCCCGGCAAAACTATACAACGGCGTCTGCATACCACCCAATACTTTGGCTAATAATACTTCCCGCGGAGGCAATTTAGCTAAAGCTGTAATTGCTTTATCATCTACTACTTTTCCTTCCAATAATCCCCCTTTGATACTCAAACCCTCATTAACTTCTTCGGAGAATTTAGATAAGATTTTGGCAGCTTCTACTATATTGCTTTGACTAAAAGTTAAAATTGTCGGACCAGATAAATAAGCATCTAAGCCTTTGATACCTAAATTAGCCATAGCAATTTTAGTAAGCGTATTTTTGATTACTTTTATTTCGCAATCAGCTTGGCGTAATTCAGCTCGCAAATTAGTAATTTGTTCTACTGTAATGCCCCGGTATCCCGCTAAAATAGTTACTTGAGAATTTTGTATTTTTTCTTTAACTGCTGCTACAATTTGCTCTTTTTGCTGCTTACTTTGCATTAATACTATCCCCCTTTCACCAGTAGCGAATATATTTTTTGTCTAAACATCAAAAAAGAGCCTCTTAGACATAGAAGCCCTTTAAATAAAATTATTTATCGGTATACTCCCAGCCTATGGTTGGAGACTAACGTCATTAAGTTTAAAACGCCAACCGTCTGAAGCAGGATTGCTTATTAAATTTTAAGTTAAAACCTCTAAGGTATCAATCTTAACCCCTGGACCCATAGTACTAGACAACGTAATGCTTTTTAAATAAGTCCCTTTAATCGTTGCTGGTTTAGATTTTATCACCACATCTATCAATGCTTTTAAATTATCCTTTAATTTATCTACATCAAATGATACTTTACCAACAGGGGCATGGATTATACCACTTTTCTCTGTCCGGTAATTGATTTTACCGGCTTTAGATTCTTTAACAGCCTTCTCTACATCCATAGTCACAGTACCGATTTTGGGATTAGGCATTAAACCTCTGGGACCCAATACATGCCCCAGTTTACCAACCAAAGCCATCACATCTGGAGTAGCTACAGCTACATCAAAATCTAACCAACCGTCTTGCACTTTTTCCACCAAATCCTCAGCACCAACAAAATCGGCACCAGCATTTTCGGCTTCTTTAGCTTTATCACCTCTAGCAAAAACCAACACCTTTTTGTTTTTACCAATTCCATGAGGCAACACCAATGCTCCACGGAGTTGCTGATCGGCATGGCGAGTGTCCACATTTAAACGAATAGCTACTTCCACTGTTTCATCAAATTTTGCTGACGCAATCTTTTTAACTAAATCTATTGCCGCCGCCAGTTCATATAACCGTTCTTCATCTACCGCCTTAAGTGCTTCTTTAAATTTCTTACCCATTTAACAATAATCCTCCTTGGTGGTATTAACGCCCAGCACCAGGTGCTTGGCTCCCACACATATTCTTTACCCCTCCACAACTTCAATACCCATGCTCCGCGCTGTCCCCGCTATCATGCTCATTGCCGCTTCAATACTAGCTGCATTCAAATCCGGCATTTTCAACTCAGCAATTTCCTGTATTTTAGAACGCGGTACTTTAGCTACTTTTTTTACATTAGGTTCGCCAGATGCTGTTTCAATACCAGCTGCTTTTTTTAATAATACCGCAGCCGGCGGCGTTTTAGTGATAAAAGAAAATGAACGATCTTCATAAACAGTTATTTCCACCGGCACAACCAAACCCGCTTGCTTCGCCGTTTTATCGTTATATTCTTTCACAAAAGCCATGATATTAACCCCGTGCTGACCTAAAGCCGGTCCCACCGGCGGAGCCGGTGAAGCCTTGCCGGCAGGGATTTGCAATTTAATTACACCAATTATTTTTTTAGCCATCAATAACACACCTCCCACTTCAATCTTTACTACTAATTATCGCTCGCCGAACTCAACTTATTTTTTCCACCTGTGCTATTTCTAATTCCATCAGGGTTTCACGCCCTTCAAACATAGAAACTATCACTTTCAATTTTCCTCTTTCGGGATAGATTTCTTGTACTACCCCGATGAAGTTTTCAAAAGGTCCGCTGATTATTCGCACCTTTTCATCTTTGGAAAAATCAACTCTAACACACGTATCGCCACCCTCTGCTTGTTGAACAATCTTTTCCGCTTCGAGTTCACTCAGAGGAATCGGCTTAGAACCCGGCCCTACAAAACCGGTCACTCCTGGCGTATTACGCACAACATACCAAGAAGTATCTGTCATCATCATTTCCACCAAAACATATCCCGGGAAAATCTTTTTTTTAGAAACTTTTCTTTGGCCATTTTTTATTTCAACTTCATCTTCCACCGGTACCAAAACACAAAAGATTTTATCTTCCATATTCATTGATTCTATCCGTCTTTCTAAATTGGCCTTTACTTTATTTTCATATCCGGAATAAGTATGGATAACATACCACTTTTCACTCATGCAAAAAGAACCTCACTTATCCAGTAATAGTTGTAAAGATTTTTATCCAACAATAGCTCTCAATCCATGACTTAGCAAAGAATCTAGCAACCAAATCAAAATAGCAATCACTGTCACCGTTGCTAAAACAACTCCGGTATAAACCATCGTTTCCCGCCGTGTGGGCCAATATACTTTCTTCAATTCACCCTTAACTCCCACAAGAAAGTTCTTAACACCTGATAACCAACCCTCTTTAGAAACTTTAGCAGTGGTCTGCTTATCTTTTTTAGATAAAGTTGAATCTTGACTGGTTTTTTTATTGTTTTTTGAATTTTGCTTTTTAGAGAACACCATATCTAACCGCCACATCCTTATAACTAACTCAGTTTTTCCACTTGAATATATAGATGATGCTTATCTGGTCTCTTTATGATCAGTATGCGTTTTACAAAAACGGCAATATTTTTTCATTTCAATTCTATCAGGATTATTCCTCTTATTTTTAGTAGTTGTATAATTCCTCTTTTTACATTCCACACAAGCAATTGTAATCCCTAATCTCAATGTCAATACCTCCCTGCATAATGACAGTCGTCGGTCGTCGGAGATCGGTCGTCAGATTACTTGTGAGCATTCGCTTTGCGAATTTTTAACTGAAATTAAGACCACACCGTAAACCAATTATTTTTATTCTTTTGCCGGTGTTAAGTTCGCAATACCAGCATTTTTGTAATTCTAAAATACACTAAAAAAGCGGGATATCCCGCTTTATCTTTAACTTTCTCACAATTTATTATAACAACATTGGTAGCGGTGGCTGGACTTGAACCAGCGACTCCGCGGGTATGAACCGCGTGCTCTGACCAACTGAGCTACACCGCCATACTTAACTTGGAGCCACCGACCGGGATTGAACCGGTGACCTCATCCTTACCAAGGATGCGCTC
>JAJOKO010000149.1 GCA_021129825.1 Desulfotomaculum sp.
AAACTTTCTTTGAAAGGTACAGAAATAGTGGGGTTAGACTTTCCGAGAGTACTCCCTTTTTAAAGGAGGTGCTCAAGATAAATAAAATATTCAAAACAATCAAGCGTCTGGTGTCGACCCGCACTGGGGCCACTTCCCGGCAAGCGATAAAAGTAGTAGCGGGGTTTAAACCGGCACCTGCTAAAAAAGTGGACAACCAGAAGACCCCATTATCCCATAATTTAGATGCTAATTTATCCGGTGTTCGCCAGGCACTGGGTTCTGCTTCCGACTTGGTGATCCGCCGGTTCAACATCGGGGGGGCGAAAGGACAGCAGGCGGCGCTAATCTTTCTGGATGGTTTCGTAGACGTTAACCGTATCGGTGACCAGATTTTGCGTCCGGTTAGTGAGCGGGTGGATGCCGTTACTGTTTCCCAACTGAACCCGGGTCAATTGCTCCGGCATTTGCAACAAGATATCCTCCCGGTAGCGGATATTAAACACTACGGGATGTTGGAAAAGGTACTTGAGCAGGTGTTGGGCGGCTATACCGCCTTATTTTGTGATGGTGCTAATATGGCACTGGCTATGGACACCATTGCTTTTGAACACCGCGATGTGGCCGAACCTACTCAGGAAACGGTTATCCGGGGACCAAAGGAGGGGCTTAACGAAAATATCCAGAACAACATCATTATGATCCGGCGAAAAATTACTCACCCGCAGTTGCGGTTTGATAAAATTACCATCGGACGTTATTCCCAAACCCAGGTGATTGTGGTTTACATCAACGACGTGGCAGAAGCAAGCTTGGTGCAGGAAGTGAAAGACCGCCTTTCCCGGGTGGATATTGACGGGGTGATCGAGTCCGGTTGCTTGGAGCAACTGATCGAGGATACTCCCTACTCCCTGTTTCTAACTATTGGCAATACCGAAAAACCAGATACCGTGGTCGCCCGTATTCTGGAGGGCAAAGTGGCAGTTTTAGTTGACGGTACTCCGGTGGCACTGACAATGCCCCATCTTTTTTTACGAAACCATTCAGACCACCGAAGACTACTATTCCCGTCATTACAGTGCCAGTATGGCGCGGGTTTTAAGATATACCCTGCTGGTTATTACTACTATCCTACCTGCACTTTACTTAGCAATTGTAAACTATCACCCCGAAATAATTCCTACCCCCTTTGCAATTACTATTGCGGCGGCGCAGGAGGGTGTACCGCTACCGTTATTTCTGGAAATACTGATAATGGGTTTTTTTTTCGAAGGTTTACGGGAGGCCGGGGTGCGTCTGCCCCGACCTGTAGGACCAGCGGTAACGATAGTAGGAGCACTGGTCATTGGCGAGGCTGCCGTAATGGCTGGAATTGTGGGTGCTCCCTCGGTGGTGGTAACGGCCTTGGTGGATATTGCGGGCTTCGCTAGCCCAGGGTTGGGCGATGTTTTCCCGTTACTGCGTGTTTTTCTGTTAGGCCTGTCTGGTATGTTAGGTTTTTATGGTCTGCTGATCGGGCTATTATTATGCTATGCGCATATGTGTTCGCTGCGTTCTTTCGGGGAAACCTACATGATTCCGGTAGCACCGCTACAGTTATCAGCCTGGAAGGATATCTTTGTCCGGGCACCGCTTTGGGCTTTGGATAAACACCCCGGTTTTATTACTCGCCGGAACCGTACCCGGATGGGTCCGTCAGCCCGACCCGGGCCACCGCCACTAAAGACAAAGCCTGAGAAACAATAAAGGAGTAGAATCAATGTTAGAAGGAGGCAAAATCTCGGGTCGTCAGGCCGTTTACCTGCTTGTGATCACCATGTTACCGATTACGATTTTTTCTCTGCCGCACTTGATGTATATCGAGGCCGGTCGGGATGCTTGGTTACGGGTGAGATCATTGGTCGCCTGGCAGAACGCTTTCCGAACCAGACTGTGATTAGCTACAGCCGCACCTTGCTGGGTAAGTACCTGGGTTGGGTAGTAGGGCTGGTTTTTGCCGTTTCTTTTTTCTATCTTAATGCTACCGTCCTCCGCCAGTTCAGTGAATTCATAACTACAAACTTTTTGCCGTGGACGCCGGTAGCAGTTTTTATGGTCATGACTACGGTAACTATTGTATACATTACTCGGCACGGGCTGGAGGTGTTAAGCCGGGTTAACGACATGGTGCTTCCGCTGGTGTTGGTATTGATTATCTTACTGCTGCTCTTAATTGCCGGCATGGTCAAACTGGAAAAGCTCTCCCCCGTTCTTGTTGAAGGGGTGGTTCCGGTGGCACGCGGGGTGATACCGGCGGCGGCTATTTTTGCAGAAACTTTTATTATGTTAATGCTGACCCCCTTTTTAGTACGCCCGGCGGAAACTAGGGCGGTAATCGCCAAAGCAGTACTGACGATGGGTTTTTTTCTGTTACTGATGGTCTTAGCTTCAATTACCATCCTTGGTGGTTTGCTCGAATATATGAATTTTCCTTGCTTGGAACTGATTCGCTTAGTAGTTATAGGCGGTATCGAGAACTTAGATCTGCTGGTATTGTGCATTTGGATTTTAGGAGGAATTATTAAAATTGTGGTATTACACTACTGTTCGACATTAGCTACCACCCAGTTGTTCAAACTAAAAAACTACGGACCGGTAGCGATAATCAACGGTTTAGTTTTACTGCTGGTGGCTACTTGGAGTTTTGAGAACGTGGTGGACGTTGGTTGGGAAGATGCAGTAGAACTGGCGCACCTTGTTGCTGTTCAGGGTGTGCCTGTTTTCTTGTCTGTTCAGGTTGGCCTACCCCTGCTGCTTTTAATAATAGCCCTGATCACCGGAAAACGGGGTAAAAAGGATGACCGGTAGACTTTTGATTTTAGTTTTGCTGGTAAATTTATTAATTTTGATCCCGGGTTGCTGGGACAATAGAGAGATTGCGGACCAGGCGATTGTTACCGGTATCGGGGTAGATAAAGGTACCCAAGACCGGTTGCGGATCACGGTGCAGATGATTATCCCGGCGGCGGTGGGCGTGGGTGCGCAGGGTGGCGGTGATGGTGCTCAAAAGACCGTGTTCGTGGCTTGGGCCGAGGCCCGGACAATCCACGAAGCCCTGAATCTGGTGGCCAAACAATCTAACCGGGTGCTGCTTTTGTCCCATAAGGAGATCATTGTGGTTAGTGAAGAGTTAGCCCGGGAAGGTATCGTGCCGGTGATAGACTGGCATATCCGGGCCCGGGAAACACGATCGAAAAACTGGCTGGTGGTTACCTCGGCTACTGCTCAAGAAGTATTGGAACTACCGCCATCGGGGGTTGCTAACATCCCCGCCTTTAATATTGGCGATAACATTAAGCTTTCTTTTCAACATTCCAAGGTGCCGCTGGCCCGTGTTTTTGATTTTGCCAGTGCTATCACCGGGGAAACTAAGGACCCGGTAGCGGTAGCACTGCACCTGACGAAAGATAAACCCCCGCGACCCAAAATCTCGGGCAGTGCGGTTTTTCGGGATTTCAAACTGGCCGGGTATCTCACAGAGACCGAAACCCGGGGCTACCTGTGGGTTACCGGGGACACCAAACGAGGTTTTATTTCGGCTCGTTTGCCGGGAGTAAACAATAAGTATATCGCCTTGCAAATGCGGGGATCTAAGATTAAAGTGCAGCCAGAATTCCAAAACGGTATTCCGGTGATCAAGGTCAACATAGATATAAAGAGTGCCCTTGACGAAACTGCGGAGCTGGCTTTGAAACTGGACCGGCCGGAGGTAATTGATGAGCTGGAAGCACTAATGGAGCGGCAGATTACGATGGAGGTCGAGGCCGCCGTTACCAAAGCGCAGCAGTTGGATGCAGACATCTTTGGCTTCGGTGACAGCATTAAACGCAAACATCCCGCAGTCTGGGAGGATCTAAAGTACGACTGGGAGTGGATCTTTCCCGTTCTGGAAGTAGAAGTAACCGTTAAATCAATTATCCGGCGCACCGGGATGCTTGCTACGCCAATTCGCCGACCTGGTTCATAAAACCTAGTTTGTAGTAATTTGCTCTTCTGCCGGTTGTTCCGGCGGTATATTCCAAGGCATATCCCAAGGGTCGGGGTTAAAATGCGGGAAGTCCGGCAAGTCTGGTGCTATAGGTAACCACTCATCATGTTCTACTGCGATACAAGTAGCACACATTTCAGTAGGGGCGCGCAAATGAAAGTCCGCTACTTTTGCACTAACAGTATAAGGTAGTTTGATGAATACTTTAGGTACCCGGTTTTGGCAGTATTCACCGGATAATTTTCCGGTAGTACCGCAAACTTCCATCAATACATGAACATTATCTGTTTTAGTAGGTACAGTACCGCGAGCGAACAAATCAGTAACCAGATGTTCCGGTGGTGTATATGGTCCCGGTAATAAGCCGGATTTACTGTCTACGGTAGCGGAAACAATTTCCGGTGGTCTACTGAAATCGCGTACCGGTAGTCCCTCGTGAGCTACTACCATTATTTCTTGCCACAAGCGAGCGGTGTGAGTACCACCAAAATAGTTTCTGGGTAAAGGCTTATTTTGGTTTTTGTTACCAATCCAAGTTGCCCCTACCAAATCAGCAGTATAGCCTACAAACCAGGTGTCACTGGTCCGACCGTCTTTATTTTCAGCAGTACCGGTTTTGCCGGCTACCGGACGGTTCATTCTAGCAGCAGTACCGGTGCCGCCGGTTACCGCAGACTGGAGCATATCAGTAATTAAATAAGCGGTGGTGGGCTTCATAGCCCGGTGTTGTTTAGGTGTAATTTCTTCCAGTAGAGTGCCGTCTAATCTTTCTACTCGTCTGATAATAATTGGTTCAGTATAAATGCCGTTATTGGCAAAAGCGCCAAATGCAGCAGCCATTTGTAGCGGGGTTACTCCTTTATCTAAACCACCTAGCGCGGCAGCTAACCCGGCTATCTTTATCTGTTCTTGGTTTTGTTCAAAGCCTAAACCGGCAGCAAAAGCAACTGCTTGATTCATGCCCGCTGTTCTCAAAGCTTTAACCGCAGGTATATTTACAGAAAGACGCATCGCATGGCGCATGGTTATTAAGCCACGATAAGCGTGATCAAAATTTCTAGGCGAATACTTGCCGACGGTAAGAGGAATATCGTCAAAGATTGTTGCTGGTGCTTGACCCAAAAATTCAATTGCCGGACCATAGGCAATGATCGGTTTGAAGGCTGAACCAGGCCGGCGTTTTTCATCAGTAGCCCTGTTCCAACCACGCTGGGTTAAGTGCTCTCTACCACCAACCAAAGCCTTGATATGACCGGTATGGGGGTTTAAGACAACCGCAGCAGAGTTAGGTTGCCAATTACCATGCTGATCTTTGGTGGAACCCGGGAAATTATTTTCATTACCGAGAGCAATTTCCGCCGCCTGTTGGATGTTGGGATCTAATGTTGTGTAAACTTTTAACCCGCCTTTAAACACTTTCGTTTCTCCGTATTGATCAATTAAAGTTTCGATAACATAGTCAATAAAATATGGATAAGGGTAGTCTTTAGCAGTAAGTTTACCAGGATTCAGGACGATCTTTTTTGCTTGAGCTTCGCTGGCTTGGGTTTTAGTAATATAACCATGCACGGCCATTTGATTCAACACTATATTGCGCCGGTTTTCAGCAGCCTCAATATTCCGTAAAGGATTATAAGCACTGGGAGCTTGAGGTAATCCGGCTAATACAGCTGCTTCTGCCAGTGATAATTCACTGACATCTTTATTGAAATAGATATGCGCAGCGGCTTGGATGCCGTGAGCTCCTGCGCCAAAATAAATGCCGTTTAAATAATGTTCTAAAATTTCATTTTTAGTGAAGTGGCGTTCCATCTGGATAGCCAAAATCATTTCTTGTATTTTTCTTTCAAAAGTTCTTTCGGTACCAATATCGGTAGCCCGGCGCACTAATTGTTGGGTGATGGTACTGCCGCCCTGCCGCAAACTTTCTGCTTTAATATTTGCCCAAGCAGCACCAAAAATCCGGTAAATATCAATACCCATGTGTTGGTGAAAACGATGATCTTCAATTGCCAAAAATGCTTCTTGGACCATTTTTGGTACTTGTTCAATATCTACCGGCACCCGGTTTTGGATACCAACCCGGGCTACTAATTGATCATTTTTATCGTAAATATCAGTAGAAGCAGCAAAATGGATATCTGCTGGGTCAAAGGCAGGCATATCTGCTACACTCTTGTATATGTAGCTACAAGCGATAGTACAGGTAGCTACTACCATTAAGAATAAAATTATTAAAGCTAAACGGAATAAATTCAATTTTTTACGCCGTTTCTTATTAGTCTTTTCCATGGCAGATACGGTACCTCCCTATAACGGTTATCGTGTTGGTATTATAGCACATTAAATTATAACATATTTACAGATTAATTTCATAAATAAAATTTACCAAGATACTATTTATAAGTCTTGTCAGAACTTAAAATATTTTGATATAATGTTTAGCAAAGACTAATTATATCAGAATATTATCAAATTCGAAAGGAGTAATATTTAAATTGAGCTTAATAGAACCAGATTTAGAAAAACAGTTACAGCAAATTCAGCGTGGAACTGCCGAAATTATACCAGAAAATGCCTTAGTGGAAAAGTTAAAAAAGTCAATAAAAAATAATAAACCACTAACTGTAAAGTTAGGTTTGGATCCTACCGCTCCGGATATTCACCTGGGTCATACGGTAGTATTGCAAAAGTTACGCCAATTTCAAGATTTGGGTCACCAGATAATTATTATTTTAGGAGATTATACTGGTCGTATTGGTGATCCTACTGGAAAATCGGAAACCAGAAAACAGTTAATGACAGCAGAATTAATGGAAAATGCCGCTACTTACCAGCAACAAATATATAAAGTACTTGATGCTGAAAAAACAAAAATTGTTTTTAATAGTGAATGGTTGGCACCATTAACTTTTGAACAGGCTATTAATCTGGCCTCTAAGTATACGGTCGCCCGGATGTTAGAACGGGATGATTTTCAAAAGCGTTTTAAAACTAATTTATCGATTGGTATTCATGAATTTTTTTATCCTTTAATGCAGGGTTATGATTCAGTAGCTTTGAAAGCAGATATAGAATTGGGTGGTACAGATCAAAAATTCAATTTATTAATGGGGCGTCATTTACAAAAAGAATATCATCAAGAGCAGCAAATAGCGGTGATGATGCCAATCTTAGAAGGTTTAGACGGTACCAATAAAATGAGTAAGAGTCTTGGTAATTATATTGGTATTGATGAACCGCCTCACGAAATGTACGGTAAGATTATGTCAATGCCGGATCAATTGATGTTGAGATATTTTGAACTGGTCACCAGCGAATCTGTAGAAGAAATAGCTAGGATAGCAACCGGCTTGCAAGACGGTAGTAGGCATCCCCGGGATATTAAAATGAGGTTAGCCCGGGAAATAGTTAGTATTTACCATAGTGTTCAGGCAGCCAAGCAGGCCGAAGAACATTTTAAGCAAGTATTTCAACAACACAAAAATCCGGATGAAATGCCGGTATTTAAAATAACGGGTGCAGTGATAGAAGATGGTAAAGTAGTGTTGCCTAAATTACTGGCTACTGCCAAATTGGTCAGTGGCACCAGTGAAGCCAGAAGAATGGTTAAACAGGGTGCCGTTAGAATAAACGGGGTAGTTGTTGAGGATGTTAACTTGAGATTTGTGCCAGAACCAGAAACTATTATCAAGGTAGGCAAACGTAAATTTATTAAATTACAAGCACCATGAGTACTAAACCTCCATAATATATAACTTGGGGGGTGGGTGGATGTTTAAAAAAAGATGGCGCATATTGGGTGCGGTTTTGCTTGTTAGTGCGGTAATCTTCATTTTTTTTTATTGCTGCTATAACTGTATATTTTACGGTGGATAGAAATTTACAACCTACTATTATGGCTATGGCTGAAGCACGGGCAATTTTTAAAATTAATGAAGCGGTTAGTGGAGCAGTAAAACGGCAATTAGCAGAAGAAAATTTACACTATCAAAATTTAGTAGGGATACATAAAGATAATAACGGTAGAGTAGTAATGATGCAAGCTAATACGGTGCAGATAAACCAAGTAGCAGCGGATATTACTCTGGCAGTCAATGAAACATTAGAGCAAATTAAAGATCAAAAACTAAATATTTCGTTGGGTCAGGCTGTAGGGAGTCACTTTTTAGCCAACTACGGACCAGATGTTAATGTTAGCATCTTACCGGTAGGTAGCGTTAAGGTTTTAGTGGCAGATGAATTTGATGCTGTTGGTATTAACCAGGTTAGGCATCGCCTGGCGTTAGATATAAACACTAAAATAAAAGTGGCAGTACCTTTTTATACTAATAATGTTACTGTACATACCGTAATACCTTTAACGGAAAATATTATTGTAGGTGAGGTCCCTGAAACTTGGGTAAGTATTCCCGGTGGTTTATTTGGCAAAAGCAGCTTGGGCGAAACGATATTAGGAGGATGTTCGAAAAGTCCGTGCGAAATACCCGGCGAATTTCTGCGTTGACTTGGTAATGGCGGCGCTTACGTATTGTTTATACGCTTCACCCCACCATTACCAAGTCGCCTTGAACTTCTTGGGTCTATCGTACTCCTTTTCGAACACGCACATTAGGTAAATAACTCCAGTAATATTTTTGATTTGCACAAACTCTAAATTGTGATAAAATCACCTTATTAATTACTATTTCGGTTGGAGGGTATTATTTTGTCGATAAGTACGATAGCAAATAAACTTACAGCGTGGTTAGAAACGAAATTAGTGGAAACGGAATCAAGGTGTTTTATCGTAGGATTAAGCGGTGGTGTTGATTCTGCGGTGGTTGTCGGGTTGTGTCAACGGGTAAGACCTCAAGATACATATGGTATTATTATGCCTTGTCACAGCAATGCTAATGATGCTAAGCATGCTAATATGGTAGCTGAAAAATTCAATATACCAATTAAAGAGGTAGTGTTGGATAGTGTATTTGATTTATTAGTATCAAAATTAACTGCTGAACAATATCAAGATAATATTACAAATTTAGTTTTTGCTAATATTAAGCCCCGGTTACGGATGACCACTTTATATTTCTATGCTTCTAAATATAAGGGGTTGGTAGTGGGAACAAGCAACCGGGCTGAAATTACTGTGGGCTTTTATACTAAACACGGTGATGGTGCTTGTGATCTCCAGCCGATAGCTAACTTATTGAAAGGTCAAGTATTTGAACTGGCTGCCTACTTAGGAGTGCCCCAACCAATTATTGACAAAAAACCATCTGCTTCCTTGTGGCCTGGGCATGATGATGAACAAGAAATGGGCATTACTTACCAAGAATTAGATCATTACATTCTTACCGGTGATGGAGAACCTAGGGTGAAAGATAAAGTGGGGAAACTGCATCGTAAAAGTGAGCATAAAAGACATTTGCCGCCGGAACCACCGGATTTTCAATAAAAGTGCAAAAGTGCGTGTTCGAAAAGGGGATATTTTATTTATGGCCGGTCACTCTAAATGGGCAAACATTAAACACAAAAAAGCTAAAGTAGATGCTAAGCGTGGTAAAGTATTTACTAAATTATCTAAAGATATTATTTTAGCGGCTAAATTAGGTGGTGGTGATCCCGCTGCCAATGCCCGGTTAAAAACAGCGGTAGAAAAAGCTAAAGCGGCTAATATTCCCAATGACAATATTAAACGTGCGATTATGAAAGGTACCGGTCAGTTGGATGGTACTAATGCGGCAGAATTAATGTATGAAGGGTATGGACCAGGTGGAGTAGCGATAATGGTCGATATTATAACTGATAATCGCAACCGCACCGCTGGTGAAATCCGCCATATTCTTGCTAAAAATGGTGGCAACTTAGGTGAAAGTGGCTGTGTAGCGTGGATATTTGAACGTAAAGGATTGTTATTTATTGAAAAAGAAAATATTGGCATATTAGAAGATGAACTGGTGATGCTGGCTTTAGAATGTGGTGCCGAGGATATAAAAGTTGAAGATGATCGGTATGAAATATATACTACCCCGGATAACTTGGAAACGGTATTAAAACAATTGACAGCTCAAAATATCCAATCAATTGAAGCTGAAATAACGATGGCACCTCAAAATACTGTTAAATTACAAGGTGTAGAAGCGGAAAAGATGATTAAAATATTGGAAATATTAGCAGAACACGATGACGTTAATAACGTATATGCGAATTGTGATATTAGTGATTAAGATTACAAATATGGGAATTGCGTTATACGTTCATATACCTTTTTGTGTGCAAAAGTGTCGCTATTGTGATTTTGTTTCTTATAATTATAGTCCGGATTTAGCCCAAGCTTATCTAAAAGCATTGGAGCAGGAAATGCTTTTTTATGCTTCATCTGAATTAGTTAGCAATAAAAAGATTAATACTGTATTTATTGGCGGTGGTACGCCTACAGTGTTGGCAACGGTCGAATTAGAAAGATTATTGGTAATTTTAAAAACATATTTTTCTTGGTCTAAAGAGACCGAAGTTACGGTAGAAGCTAACCCGGGTACTTTATGTAAACAAAAATTAACAGTTTTAAAAAATGCCGGTGTTAATCGTCTGAGCCTGGGGGTGCAGGCTTGCCAGTCCAATTTGTTAGCGTTATTAGGGCGAGTTCATAATTATGATCAGGCAGTGCAAGCGGTAGAATGGGCCCGGCAAGCGGGGTTTGATAATTTAAACTTAGATTTGATTTTTGCTATTCCGCATCAAACGATTAAAGAATGGCAAGAATCATTGACGTTGTTAGCAGATTTACAACCAGAACATTTGTCTTGTTACGATTTACAGTTAGAAGATAATACGCCTTTGAGTGTGGCTGTAGAGCAAGGCAAGTTGCTGGCTTGTTCAGAAGAAAGTGCGTTAGCAATGTATCAGGAAACCATTGCATTTTTAACTGGCAAAGGTTATTCGCACTATGAAATTTCTAATTTTAGTAAACCTGGTTACCAGTCCGAGCATAATTTATGTTACTGGCATAATAAGCAATATTTAGGTTTGGGACTAGCGGCACACTCTTATATAAATAGCACAAGATGGGCTAATACCGGTAATTTAGAGCAATATATCACTAAAGTATCAAAAGAGTTTTTACCGGTGGATGAGCGTCACCAACTTACTACCTCGGAAATGATGTCAGAAACAGTTTTTATGGGCTTGCGGTTAATTAATGGTTTGCAATTAGATGATTTTAGTAGCCGATTTAATTGCCGGGTGACAGATGTATGGTCGGAACAAATTAACAAATTAATGAAACAGGGTTTATTGGCAATGACAGCTACGCATTTAAAATTAACTAAAAAAGGGCTACCGTTGGCTAATGTTGTTTTTAGGGAATTTGTATAATGGTTATACTAATATAAAAGTGTTTTTTAGAATAATACTTGACAAAAATCCTGCTAAATGCTATGTTTTACAAAGAAGTATTAGCACTCATGAACATAGAGTGCTAACAGGAGGTGCTTCTTAGTGGAAATGGATGCTCGCAAAAAAAAAGTACTGTTGGCTATCATTCATGATTACATTTCTACTGCTGAACCGGTGGGTTCTAGGACTGTTTCCCGTAATTATGATTTAGGAGTAAGTCCGGCTACTATTAGAAATGAAATGGCTGATTTAGAAGAGTCCGGTTTTATTGAACAACCGCATACTTCGGCTGGACGAGTGCCTTCTGACTTAGGTTATCGCTATTATGTAGATTATTTAATGCCCAGAAAAGCATTAACTATGAAACAAGAAGAAATGATTTGGCGTAATTATCAAGATAAGCAATTGGAAATTCATGAAATAATTAACTGTACCAGCCAATTATTAGCCAGTTTAACTGATTACGCGGCAATGATTATAGCCCCGGCGGTGACATTGGTAGCTACTGTTAAACATATTCAACTAGTTTTAATGAACCCCACCAGAGTGATGATTATTATAGTACTGGATACTGGGATATTACAACATCACTTAGTTGAATTGACAGAAGTTATCAGGCAATCAGATCTAGAGCAGATTTCAATGGTGCTAAATAACAAACTAGCCGGGTTGAATTTTGATGATATCCGGGTAACGGTTATTAAAAAGATTCGCTTAGAATTATCAAGATACAAGTTTTTTTTAGATTTAGTGTTAGAAATGATTCAAAATACTCTAACTATAAGGACGCCAAGTAAAATTCATTTAGGTGGAGTATACAATATTTTGAATCAACCTGAATTTCATAATATAGAGCGGGTGAAAGCTTTGCTAACCCTGTTAGAGCAAAAAGAATTATTGTATGAAATGCTTGCTGACAGGGGAGACGAAGATTTATCTGTTTGTATTGGTGTGGAAAATATTCAAGAACAGATGAAGGATTGTACAATGGTTACAGCCACGTATTACACCGGTGATAAAATGGTGGGTGCTATTGGTGTATTAGGACCTACCCGCATGGAATATGCCAAGGTGATTACCATTGTAGAATATTTAGCTAAAATATTGAATCAAACTTTGGAAAAAATTCAAAGAAAGTAAGCGTTATTTCACTCAAAGTGCGTGTTCGAAAAGTATGTTTGTGGTAAAACCCCCCTCCCCTTAATCCCCTCCCACGAGGGGATTAAGGGGAGGGGGGAACTAAATCTCCTCCCCCTTGATGGGGGAGGGTAGGGTGGGGGTGTGTTTTAAGGTTGATTGGATTAATATGTAAATTTTAAATGTACTAAATGGTACCCTTTTCGAACACGCACTCAAAACCTTGTGGTATTTTTAAAATGGAGGGAAAAATACTTGAGTTTAAAACAACAGGCTAGTCCAGCTTCTGAGGTTAATGAAAAAATGGCGGCTTTAATTACTAATGCCAACGCAGTACGGGCTATTGCTTCAGCGGTGGAAGGTACGCTGGGTCCTAAGGGACTGGATACTATGCTGGTAGACCGGTTTGGCGAAGTAGTGATTACAAATGATGGTGTAACCATTTTAACAATGATGGAAGCCAGTCACCCGGCAGCTAAGCTGGTTATTAATATTGCTAAAGCACAACAGGAAGAAATTGGCGATGGTACCACTACAGCCACCATCATGGCCGGCACACTGGTCGATACCGGTGTAAATCAAGTAGCTAAGGGGGTGCCGGTAGCTTGGGTGATTGCAGGATTGAAAATGGGTCTGGCACGAGCCCGGCAGGTGATCGCCACACAAGCGCGATTAATAGCTAATCTTGATGATGTAGCGATCAAACAAGTGGCAGTGGTAGCCGGGCGGGAACATCAAGATATTGCTGACTTGGTGGTGCAGGCGGCTATTTTAATTGGTGAAAAAAAGCTAAAAGATCCTAATTTTAAATTATCAGACACTGTTTTAGCGGAGGAAGGGGCAGAAAACCAAGTATTTGATGGTGTAATCATTACCAAGGAACGTTTGAATAAACAAATGCCTCTAAATTTAGAAAAGGCAAAAGTACTGGTAATTGATGATGCTTTAGAACCGGAAGAAATGGAAGAAGAAGCCTTGGGTACCGAAAGTGGTTTTACCCGTTACTTAGAGTTACAGAATGAGTTTCGCAATAATCTGCAAAAAATCATTGATTTAGGGGTACACTTAGTGCTGGTAGACCGGGGGGTAGATGATATTGCCGAAGAAATGCTTACTGATGCTGGGATAATAGTGTTGCAACGAGTGGCTAACAAAGAACTGGAAAAAGTAGTGGAACACTGCGGGGTGCGTATGATCAAACGCACTGGTTTGAAAAAAAATAAATCAGATTTAGAAAAATATATTGGTAGTGCTCAAAAAATAATCAGTAAAGAAAAACTAGCACAAGTTTGGATTATTGGTGGCAGTGGCAAAGCAATGGCCAGTGTGTTAGTTGGTGCTGCTACTACTGAAGTGGTTGGTGAACGCCAGCGTATTGCTAAAGATGCGGCAGCAGCAGTGCAAGCAGCAGTGCGTGGTGGTGTGGTAGCCGGTGGTGGATCGCTGGAATTAGCGGTGGTGCGGGAAGTAGAAAAATTACGTGAAGGCACTCGCAGCATGGCTTCTTTTGGCGTGGATTGTGTAATAGAAGCTTTAAAGCGTCCGCTAGCCCAAATTGTGACTAACGCCGGTTTTAATCCTTTGGAAAAAATCAGTGATGTGCTGGTGGCCCAAGCGGAAACAAGTCAAACAGCTTTAGGCGTTAATTGTGACACTGGTGAAGTAGTAAATATGTTTGAATTAGGGATAGTAGATCCGACTTTGGTTAAAACACACGCCCTAAAAGCAGCCGGTGAAATTGCGGAGGCGATATTAAGGATAGATACTATTATTAAAATGCGGGATGAAAGTAGTGGTTTAGCAGATGCTGGTGAACCAGCATAAAAACACGCATTAGAAGTGAGGTGATATTTTTTGACGAATGAGCAAAAAAAATCTACTGTTTCACCCGAATTACAGCAGGATGATACTAACCAAAATGAAGTTATAAATGAAGCCGGATTTTCAGATGAAACACCTTCAATTGATGAACTACAACAATTATTAGAGCAGAAAATGCTTTTAGCGGATGATTATTATAGCCGGTTAGCTCGTATCCAAGCTGATTTTGATAATTTTCGCCGGCGTACCAGTGAAGAACGTGGAAAATTGCTTAATTGTGCTAATGAAGCTTTAGTTACTGATATATTGCCGGTATTAGATAATTTCCAAAGAGCATTGGACACTAAGGAACATGGTAGTGAAGAGTTTTTTGCTGGTATGAAAATGATTTATAGCCAATTGCTAGATATTTTAGATAAAGCCGGTTTAGAAGAAATTACTGTGTTGGGAACAGAGTTTGATCCCAATAAGCACGAAGCGATTATGCAGGTAGCAAGTGACGAGCACAGTGAAAATATAATAGTAGCAGAATTGCGCCGGGGCTATTCATTAAAAGGCAAAGTGATTCGCCCGGCGATGGTTAAAGTAGCGAAATAGCTATCAGCAAAAGATTTTAAAGATTTTAAGCTGAACGCTGACTAGTAAATTAAAACTTTTGGAGGTTGATTTGTTTAAATGGGTAAAATAATTGGGATTGATCTGGGAACAACTAACTCTTGTGTAGCGGTGATAGAAGGTGGCGAGCCGGTAATCATCCCTAATGCTGAAGGAGCACGCACCACCCCTTCGGTTGTTGGTTTTTCCAAAACAGGCGAGCAGTTAGTAGGACAAATTGCTAAGAGGCAGGCAGTGAGTAACCCTGACCGGACCATTAGTTCTATTAAACGACGCATGGGTACTGATTATAAAGTTAATATTGATGGCAAAGACTATTCTGCGCCAGAAATTTCGGCGATGATTTTGCAAAAAATGAAAGCAGAAGCGGAAGCATATTTGGGTGAAAAAGTAACCCAAGCGGTGATTACTGTGCCGGCTTATTTTTCTGATGCCCAGCGTCAAGCCACTAAAGATGCCGGAAAAATAGCCGGGTTAGAAGTATTGCGGATTATCAACGAACCAACTGCCGCCGCTTTAGCTTACGGAATGGATAAAGGAGACGATCAAACCATTTTGGTTTATGATTTGGGTGGCGGTACTTTTGATGTTTCTATTTTAGAACTTGGTGACGGGGTATTTGAAGTTAAGGCTACCAGTGGTAATAACCGGTTAGGTGGTGATGATTTTGACCAGCTAATTGTCAATTGGATGGCTGCCGAATTCAAAAAAGACAGCGGGATTGATTTGAAAAATGATCGTATGGCGATGCAGCGACTGTATGAAGCGGCAGAAAAAGCGAAGATAGAATTATCCGGGGTGATCACCAGTAATATTAATTTGCCGTTTATTACTACTGGTGAGGATGGTCCTAAACACTTGGATTTAAACTTAACCAGAGCTAAATTTGATGAGTTAACTGCTGATTTGGTAGAGAAAACAATAGGGCCAACCCGTCAAGCGATGGCAGATGCCGGGTTAGAACCTAAGGATATTAACAAAATATTACTGGTGGGTGGTTCAATCCGTATTCCGGCGGTGCAAGAGGCTACTAAAAAGTTTTTGGGTCAAGATCCCGATAAAGGAATAAATCCAGATGAATGTGTGGCTCTGGGTGCTGCTATTCAAGCCGGTGTTTTGGGTGGAGAAGTTAAAGATGTCTTACTGCTAGATGTGACCCCGTTATCTTTGGGTATCGAAACATTGGGCGGTGTATTTACTCGCCTAATTGAACGCAACACTACTATTCCGACTGCCAAAAGCCAAGTATTTTCTACTGCTGCTGACAGCCAGCCTTCTGTAGAAATTAATATATTACAAGGTGAACGCCAGATGGCGGCAGATAATAAAAGCATCGGGCGGTTTACTTTAACCGATATTCCGCCGGCACCAAGAGGCATACCGCAAATTGAAGTTAAATTTGATATTGATGCTAACGGTATTGTCAATGTATCCGCCAAAGATAAGTCTACCGGTAAAGAGCAAAGTATTAGTATTACTAGTAGTGGTGGATTCAGTGATTCTGAATTAGAAAAAATGGTTAAAGATGCCGAAATTTATGCTGAAGAAGATCAAAAACGCAAAGAAACAGTAGAAGTACGGAATAGTGCAGATAGTATGCTTTACCAAACTGAAAAAACAGTTAAAGAATTTGCAGAAAAAGCAGATAAAGCGATGATTGAAAATGTGAATAAAGCGGCGGAAGAATTACGCACCGCATTAAGTGGTACAGATATAGAAGCAATTAAGCAAAAAACTGAAGAATTAACCAAACCTCTTTTTGAATTAACTACAGCCATGCACCAGCAATCTGCGCCGCCAGAAGATAATCAAGAACAAGGTTGCCAAGGAGGAACTTGTGGTACGCAATCTGGCGATGAGCAAAAAAAGGAACCGGTAGATGCTGAGTTTGAAGTTAAAGATAAAGAAGATGACAAAAATAAAGAAGACAAGAACGAGGACAAAAATAAATAAGACAAGAACGAGGATAAAGGAACGAGGAACTAGAATAAAGGAACGAGGAACTAGGATAAAGAAAAAAGCTAGAGCCTAGAGCCTCGAACCTCGAACCTAGTTCCTCGAACCTCGAACCTAGTACTTCGCTTCTCAAAAGAAAGGTGGTGGCATCACTGGCTAAACAGGATTATTATGAAATTTTAGGTGTAAACAAAGATGCCTCCGGTGACGAAATCAAAGAATCATATCGTAATTTAGCACGAAAATATCACCCTGATGCTAATCCGGATGATCCGGGAGCAGAAGCTAAATTCAAAGCACTTTCTGAAGCTTATGCAGTACTTAGTGACTCTGAAAAAAAAGCTAAATATGATCAATTTGGTCATGCTGGGGCTGATGGTCAAGGTTTTGGTGATTTTGATGCCGGTGCAGCTGGTTTTGGTGATCTAAATGATGTTTTTGATATGTTTTTTGGTGGCGGCGGTGGTGGACGCCGGCGTGGCGGACCGCAAAAAGGAGCCGATTTAAGACTGGATATGCAGCTTTCTTTTAAAGAAGCTGTTTTTGGTGTAGAAAGAGATGTCCAAGTGCCCCGTACCGAAACTTGCCAAACTTGTAGTGGTAGTGGTGCTGCTCCGGGCACATCTCCCCAAAAATGCCAAGTTTGTAGAGGTGTTGGGCAAGTACAAGCAACTGTCAACACCCCGTTTGGTCGTATTCAGCAATCACGCACCTGTAGTAATTGTAATGGTAGTGGAAAAATAGTTAAAAAGCCTTGTGCTACTTGCCAAGGGAACGGTCAAGTGCGGCGCACTCGTAACATTAATGTAAAAATACCTGCTGGTGTGGATCACGGTACCAGAGTGCGTTTAACCGGTGAAGGCGAGTTGGGTAGCAAAGGTGGACCGCCAGGTGATTTGTATGTATTTGTTTTTGTGCGAGATCATAAAATATTTAAACGAGAAGGTAATGATCTTTTTTGTGAGGTGCCGATTAGTTTTGTTCAAGCAGCATTAGGGGATGAAATAACGGTACCAACTCTGGAAGGGGAAGCGGTAATGAAAGTACCTGCCGGTACGCAAGCTGGATCAGTTTTTCGTTTGCGTGACAAAGGGGTTCCCTATATTAGCTCTAGTCGTTGCGGTGACCAACACGTGCGGGTAAAAATAAAAACGCCGGTTAAATTAAATAATAATCAAAAAGAGTTATTGCGAAAATTTGCTGAATTATCAGGTGAAAAAGTTCCTAAAGGATCTGAAAAAGGTTTTCTGAATAAAGTTAAGGATGCTTTTACGGGGTGAATAAACCACGGGAATAAACCAAGGGGACAGTTCTTGTGGTTTGAAAACCAAAACCACGAAAAATCGTCCCCTTGGTTTCCGGTTATCTGTTAAAGATGAAAGCGAGGGCTAGGAATTGTCCCGAAAAAAAGCAGCTATCTATACATTAGGTTGTAAAGTTAACCAAACTGAATCAGTTGCTATTAGTGAAATGTTTAAAAACCAAGATTACCAGCTGGTAGATTTTGATAAACCAGCAGATGTGTACATAATCAACACTTGTACGGTTACTCATTTGAGTGATCGAAAAAGTCGTCAAATGATTAGACGAGCTGTAAAAATAAATCCTTCAGCACTGGTGGTAGTAACCGGGTGCTACGCCCAAATTTCTGCGGATCAAATTATGGAAATACCCGGGGTAGATTTAGTAGTGGGTACCGGTGATAAAAATAATATTGTGGCTCTGGTGGAAAAAACCAATAAATCAACATCGCCTGTAAAGATGGTCACCAAGATATCCGAACAACATCAATTTGTAGAAATGCCTGTTGTTACTAAGGGTAATAAAACTAGAGGTTTTATTAAAGTGCAAGAAGGGTGTAATGATTTTTGCACTTATTGTATTATCCCGCATGCCCGTGGTCCGTTGCGCAGTCGTAAATTAAGTAGTATAATTACTGAGGTTCAACAATTATTGCAAAATGATTTTAAAGAAATTGTACTTACTGGTATTCATACGGGGGCGTATGGTTTGGATTTCCGAAATGGTCTGAATTTAGCTACTTTAGTAAAAGAACTATTATCATTACCAGGATTAGTCCGGTTACGTCTTAGCTCGGTGGAACCAAATGATATTAAGGCGGAACTAATAGCGATAGCCAGTGCTGCGAAATCTTTTTGTAAGCATTTACATATTCCGCTACAAAGTGGAGATGATCAGATCTTAGCTACTATGCAGCGTAAATATAATACTGAATATTATGCCCGGTTAATAAATGATATCCGGGAGAAAATACCTGATATGGCGATTACTACTGATATTATGGTCGGTTTTCCGGGTGAAAGTGAGGCCATGTTTGATAATACATATAATTTTTGTCGAAAAATGAATTTTAGTGGCATGCATGTATTTAAATATTCTTCCCGTAAAGGTACCGTAGCAGCAAATTTTTCAAACCAAGTACCGGCATCAAAAAAAAATTGGCGTAGTAACAAACTAATGATTTTGGCTGAACAATTGGCGGCTAATTATGCGGCTAATTATTTAGGTCAAAAAACAGCAATACTGGTAGAGCAACAAATAGAAAATAAGCCCGGTTATTGGCAGGGACTTACCAGTAATTATTTGCGGGTAGAGTTTTACGCTCCCGGAAATGCAGATTTATGCGGGCAGTTTTTAAATATCCGGATAACTAAAATTGACCACAAAAAATTGTATGGTGAAATAATTTAATTATCTTAGCAGGATTTATCGAATAAGAGTGGAAGTAGTTTATAAACTAAAAAAATCTTGTTAGGAGTTATTATTTTAAAAAGGGGGTGCAAGTTTTGCCGGAGTGTATTTTTTGCAAGATTATTAATAAAGAAATACCTGCCGAAATTATATACGAGGATGAACAAGTAATGGCATTTAAAGATGTTAACCCGGTAGCTCCCGTTCATATTCTGTTGATACCAAAAAAACATATTGCTACATTGTTTGATTTGACAACAGAGGATAGTGATGTTATTGGGCAGTTAGTTTTAACTGCTAAAAAACTAGCTGTAAAGCTAGGACTAGAAGAAAAAGGATTTCGATTAGTAGCTAACTGCAAAGAAGATGGTGGGCAAACTGTTTTTCATATCCACTTCCATTTAGTTGGTGAGAGATTTTTTGCATGGCCTCCGGGTTAGAATACCAAAATTCGAGGTTTTCATAGTTAGCTTTTAATGGATTACCGGGGGGAGGGGAAATTAATGGCGGAAGTTAAAGTAGGTAAAAATGAAACATTGGATAGTGCTCTCCGACGTTTTAAGAAATCCTGCCAAAAGGCCGGGGTTATGTCTGAAGCGCGGAAACATGAAGTTTACGAAAAACCAAGTGTTAAACGCAAGAAAAAATCAGAAGCGGCTCGGAAGCGCCGTACGTTTTAGATAGATTATCTATAAGTGTTTCTCTGTAAATATTAGTAATTTGGTGACCTCCTTAGGCATATAATTAAGCCTAAGGAGGTTTTTTTATGGTCTGGTCAGGTTTTGAAAAACATATCAAAAAACAAATGGTGAATTTATTAGAAATACCCAGTGATATAATGCTGGATTTGCCTAAAGTTGTAGTTGTAGGTAATTTACAAGTGTTTATTGAAAATCACCGTGGTATTATTGAGTATACCTCTGAATTAATCAGAATTATTGTGGAAGATGGTGAAATAAACATCAGCGGTGAAAACTTATCTATCAGAAATATTATGGTGGATGAACTTATAATAGAAGGTAAAATCAAAAGTTTAGAACTGCGGGGTGGATAAATTTGTTTTTGTTTAAATTGATATCTTATTTGTTTGGACATGTTTTTTTGGTAGTGAAGGGAAATTCGTTAGAAAAATTTATTAATATGGCTGCTAACCGGGGTATTTATTTGTGGGATATTACTAAATTAGGAGCAAATAGAATTAGGGTGGGCGTAAGGCTTTCGGGGATTAGACCGCTTAGACATATTGCCAGAGAAACAGCTTGTAGATTTAAAATTAAATCGCGGGTAGGAATACCTTTTATTGTTGAACGTATGAAAAAAAGAAAAATATTAGTTGCAGGAGCCTTTATATTTGTTATAGTATTATATATATTATCATCTTTTGTATGGTTTATTGAGATTGAGGGTAACGATAAAATATCTGGGAAAGATATTTTATTGGCGGTCCGGCAGGTTGGTTTGTCTGAGGGAGTTTGGAGAGGCGATATTGATACTGCTGTGATAGAGCAAGCGATAAAAGATAAACTACCAATAGTGGCTTGGGTAGGAGTATTTATTGAAGGAACAAAGGTCCGGATTGAAATTGTAGAGAAAAAAATAATTGGCAACGAAATCAGCGATCAACCTACTCATATAGTAGCTACAAAAACTGGCTTATTGCAGGGAATTTTAGTATTATCCGGTCAAGCAGTGGTAGCAGAAGGTGATGTTGTAGAGGTTGGCCAAGTGCTGATTTCAGGCGAAGTAATACCGGAACAAACTATCAATCAAAATAACGGGGTGATGGATTTACCCCGTTATTTGCAGGCCCAAGGGGTGGTACGGGCCCGGGTGTGGTATGAAGGATATGGAGAAGCTAAATTAGTTGAGATGTTAATCAAACCTTCTGGTAAGCAGACAGAGCGTTTCAGTATTAAAATGGTTGGTCAAGAAATAATTTTAAAAGGACCGTCGCAAATACCATTCACAAAATATCAAAGTGAAATTACAGTAAAAACTTTTCCTCTTTGGAGGGATTTTGCAGTGCCTGTAGAATTTATTAAGGTACAATATTTAGAATTAAAAAAACATCGTGAAGAGCGCACTAAGACAGAAGCACGTAAACTGGCAGAACAAAAAGCGTGGTCACAAGTAAAGTTGAAATTACCAACAGAACATAAAATTTTAAAACAACGAGTAGAGCATATTGAAACGGAACAGCAAGAAAATTTGGTGCGAGTAAAAGTATTAGTGGAGACATTGGAAGAGATCGGCACAGAAAAACCTTTCCAACCATAATTTGCTTTGTGAAATTAGGAGGTATCTTGCTTATATTGAAACCAAATACAGAGGTAAGAATCATCCTTGATGATATTAGGTTAGCTGCTGAAATAATGGGTCAACATGATCAAAATATTGTTTATATAGAAAAACTACTAAATGTTAAAATGGTAATTCGTGGGGACGAACTAATTATTACCGGTACACCTGAGGCGGTGCAAGAAGCCGGACAGTTGCTAAATCAATTGTTAGCTTATTCTGATACCGGAAATAATATTACTGTCCATGAAATCAACTATGCTTTACAAGTAGTGCGTGCTGGCAGGGGAGATACCTTGGCCGATTTGACCCGGGATATAGTAGCGGTTAATGCCCGTGGAAAGCAAATCAAACCGAAAACACCGGGACAAAAACAATATATCGACGCTATTCGTAAACACGATGTAGTATTTTGTATTGGACCGGCGGGTACAGGTAAAACATATCTTTCAGTAGCTTTGGCTGTCGCAGCCTTGCGCAATAAAACGATCTCTCGGTTGGTGTTAACCAGACCGGCGGTAGAAGCAGGCGAAAAACTGGGGTTTTTGCCCGGAGATTTGCAAGATAAAGTAGACCCTTATTTACGCCCGGTTTATGATGGCTTGTACGATGTTTTAGGGGTGGAAAATACCCAAAAATACATGGAGCGAAATATCATCGAAATTGCCCCGCTGGCTTATATGCGGGGGCGAACTTTAGATGATGCTTTTATTATTTTAGATGAAGCTCAAAACACCACCCCGGAACAAATGAAAATGTTTCTGACACGCTTGGGTTTCGGTTCTAAGGCGATAATTAACGGGGATATCACCCAAATTGATTTATCTCGTGGTCAAAAATCTGGTCTAGTTGATGCTCAAATGAAGCTTAGTAAGGTGCCTGGTTTGGCGTTTAATTACATGACCGGGGATGATATAGTCCGGCATTCGTTAGTACATCAAATTATCAAAGCTTATGATTTGGCGGAGCAGCCAGCGCAAGCTGATCGGAAGTGAAAGCATGATTACTTTTAGTAAACTTGGCAGTACTATTTGGCAGGGACTGGTTTTTTTTGTTAAGCATCGCCAAGTACGCCGTGGTAGTGCAATTATTTTTTTCTTAGCTATTTTCACTTTATTGTTGTCTTTAGACTTTTTTTACGGTAAAGTAAGTCTTGAAGTAGGAGATGTGGCTCCTCATGACATCAGGGCACCGCATAGTGTTGAATTTATAGATCCGGTAAAAACCGACGAGTTAAGACAACAAGCTGCTCAAGGAGTGGACAAGGTTTATACTACCGACCCTCAAATAACGCTGGCGGTGGAAAACAATATTATTAACCTGACCGCCGATATTGCCGCTATCCAGCTTGCAGAAAATTTAGATATTGATGAAAATTTACTTATTAAAGAAAAAGCCGAAAAATTAAGAGTAAGAATACCATTTACATTATCAGAAGAAGCTTTACTTAGTTTAGCCAGTGGAGTGCTAGAGGATTTATATTTAGTACAAGATAAAGTGATTAATATTGTTAATCAAAAAATGAAAACAGGAATCACTGAAGAACAATTAGAAGGTGTTCGGGGAGAGCTAATTGCCAGTATCAATGAATTTAATTTAAACCAGGGTTATTATCAATATGCAGTAGGATTAGTGCATATTTTTTTACAACCAAATCGTTTTTATAATCCAGAACAAACTGATGCGGTGCGTCAAAAAGCGATGGCAGCAGTTGAACCGGTTAAAATTAAAATAAAGTCTCAACAAAGAATTACCAGTGCTGGAGAGATTGTCACCAGACAGCATATTCAGGCTTTACATGCTTTGAACATCTTACACCCGCGTCAGCCTTGGGTAACTTTATTGGGCACTATCTTTTTGGTAGCGGCTTTTATGGCGGTAGTATTATTTTATTTACGCCGGCAAAACCGTAAAATTTACCAAAATACAGGTCAATTATATTTAATTGGCATTGTGATAGTAATTGTTTTAGCAGTTTCTAAATCTATCTTGGCAATTGATATCTTTCATTGGCCAGAACTGGAAGAATTGTTGGGCTACACGGCGCCGGTTGCCGCTGCCGGTATGTTAATCGCAATTTTATTAAAAACTAGGCTAGCGGTATTAGTAGTGACTGTAACCAGTTTATTTTTAGGATTGATGATCGGTAATCAAATTAATTTTAGCGTTGTTGGTTTTTTGGGTGGTATTGCCGGTGTTTACAGTGTTTCCAGACTTAGTCAACGGGGAGATTTAGTGCGAGCAGGATTATATACCGGGATTACGGTAATGTTGGCTATATTTGTTATTGGGATGATTGAAGAAACCCCTTGGCAGTTATTGTTACTGTCTGGTTTGATGTTGGGTTTATTAAATGGCTTGTTGTCTTCTGTATTAACCAACGGGGCTTTACCTTACTTAGAATCATCTTTTGGGATTACTTCGCCGGTTAAATTATTGGAATTATCGAACCCTAGCAACCCATTGTTACGCAAATTATTAACCGAAGTACCGGGGACATACCACCATAGTATTATGGTCGGAAACTTGGCTGAAGCAGCTACTGAAGCTGTGGGTGGTGATCATTTATTGGTGCGGGTAGGTGCTTTATATCATGATATTGGTAAAATAAAAAGACCTTACTTTTTTATAGAAAATCAAATGAGAGCGGATAATCCCCATGATAAAATCGCCCCTTCGCTTTCTACCTTGATAGTAACATCCCATGTTAAAGACGGTGTGGATTTAGCTAAAGAACACAAACTACCCCAATGTATTATTGATTTTATTGAACAGCACCATGGTACCGGTTTAATAAAGTTTTTTTATCATAAAGCCCTAAAAGGGGAAAAACCAGAGCTTATTACCGAAAAAGAATTTAGCTATACCGGTCCTAAACCGCAAACTAAAGAAACAGCTATTATAATGTTAGCTGATACAGTAGAAGCGGCGGTACGTTCTTTAAAAACGCCTACACCCGGGCAAGTAGAAGGTTTGGTTAGAAAAATAATTAAAGAAAAACTGATGGAAGGGCAGTTAGATCAGTGTGATTTAACATTAAAAGATTTAAATACTACGGCGAAGGCTTTTTTGCGGGTGTTATCAGGAGTGTATCACTCCCGGATAGAATATCCAGAAATAAAATAAAAGTGAGCAAAGGAGATTGCTGAGTATGCCGGTACTGATAAATAATTTACACCTAAATTTTCCAGTCCAAGAAGAATGGATCAATAACGCTGTTAAAGCTATTGAAAATATATTGGCACGACATAATCAAGCCGAGAGTGAAGTAGGTTTGATTTTGGTAGATGACCAGTATATGCACCGGTTAAATAAAGATTACCGGGGGGTAGATAGTCCTACGGATGTGCTTTCTTTTGCGATGAATGAGGGTGAAACAATGCCGGAACCAGAAGATTCAGAACAGCTATTGGGAGATGTACTTATTTCTTTAGAAACTGCTCAACGTCAAGCGGAGCAATACCAGCATTCTTTAGAACGAGAGTTAGTTTTTTTAGCATTACACGGGACACTACACTTATTGGGCTATGATCACCAGAACAAAGAAAATAAAAGTTTAATGCGGGCTCAAGAGGAAATTATTTTGACAATCATGGAGTTAAACTGAATTATTAAGGAGAGCTTTGCTATGAACGGAACAGGCGAAAAATTAATCCATACCGGTGGTAGTGGGTTTCCGTTAGTAAAGTTGATAAACTTAGCCAAAGCTGCTATGGAGCGGTCTTATGCGCCTTATTCCAAATTTCCGGTAGGCGCAGCTTTACTTACTATAGACGGACACGTTTACAGTGGTTGCAATGTAGAAAATGCTTCCTACGGGTTGACTTGCTGTGCGGAACGAGTAGCTATTTTTAAAGCGGTGTCTGACGGGGCAAAAGAGTTCCAAGCTTTGGTGATAATCGCCAACACCACACAGCCTTGCAGTCCGTGTGGTGCTTGCCGGCAAGTAATGGGCGAATTCGCCCCAGATATGGTAGTTTATATGGTTAGTAAAAATGGTGACTATATTAAAAACAGTGTTAATGAATTATTGCCAAACATGTTTTCGTTACCATAAAAATAGGAGGCTGAAGATTGACTTTTAAATCTGGCTTTGTAGCTTTAGTAGGTCGACCCAACGTAGGTAAATCAACATTATTAAACCAATTATTGGAGCGAAAAATAGCGATTGTATCTGATAAACCCCAGACTACCCGGCATAAAATCCACTCCATCTTAAACAGAGAAAATACCCAAATAGTATTTTTGGATACTCCCGGTATTCATAAACCTAAACACAAGCTAGGTGAACACTTGGTAGATGTAGCCCTCAGTGCTTTAAGAGAAGTAGACGTAGTGTTGTTTTTGACAGAAGTCACGGCGCCGCCGGGTAGCGGTGACCGCTATATTTTAAAGCAAATGCAGGACTTGAAAACACCGGTGTTCTTAGTGCTTAATAAAATAGATTTAATTTCTAAACAAGCAATTTTAGAAATGATTACCCGGTACCGTGAAAGCTATAACTTTGCCGAAATCATTCCGGTATCAGCCTTAAAGGGGGAGAATACGGCCAGATTGATTGAAGTGCTGGTTAAGTATTTGCCAGTGGGACCACAATATTATCCTGCGGGTACGATTATTGATCGCCCGGAAACTTTTATTATGGCTGAACTAATCCGGGAAAAAGTATTGCGTTTGACCAGTGAAGAAATACCGCATTCAGTAGCGGTGGTTATTGATCAATTAGAAAAGCGTTCTGAAAACCTAATAGCAGTAGGAGCTACTATTTATACTGAAAGGGAATCGCAAAAAGGTATTTTAATCGGCAAGGGCGGTAGTATGCTTAAAAAGATCGGTCAACTGGCCCGGCAAGAAATTGAAAATTTGCTTGGTTCTAAGATTTATTTAGAACTGTGGGTAAAAGTAAGGAAAAATTGGCGTAACCGACCGGATTACTTGGAAAGATTAGGCTATAAAAATAAATAATAGTTGACAATTAGCGTGATAAGCAGTATCATTTAGTTAGCTACAATAGACGTAGACGTCTATTGTTATAAAACGACAGATGGAGAATACTAATGAAAAAATATATCAGAAAAAGTCGCCCTGAAAGAAAAAAAGAAATAATTGTAGCAGCAACACAAGTGTTTTTGCAAAAGGGTTATCGCCATACTACTATGGAGGATATTATCCAAGAAACCAGTTTGTCTAAAGGCGGTTTTTATCACTACTTTAAAAGTACCCGGGAAATATTTTTAGCGATCATGGAAGAATGTGCTCAAGAAAATGTTTGTTATTTAAAAGCATTAGAAAGCAGTTGTCAAAGTAAAGATGAATTTATTAATAAACTAGAGGAGTATTTATTAAAACGGCTTTTTGAAAAGCATGATCAGCGCGATATTTATTTAATGGGAGTAAGCGAGGTTTTTTATGATCAGGAATACTTGGGATATTTGGATAAAATAGAGCAAAAGTATATCAAAGACTTGAGCCGGTGTTGGTTGCAAAGATTTCCAGATTACACCGAAACACAAATGACGGAAAAATTAAAATTGTTATCCGAAGTTTTTCATGCGTTGATGATTAGCTGTCATTTATTCAAAAAAGAAAAACTTTATCAAGAAAACCAGCAATATATTAAAAATATATTTTTGAATATTTTGCTGGATAAATAATTCATAAAAATTAATATTAACGGGAGAGAAATTATTAGATGAAAACAAAAAAACTTTCACGAAAATTATGGTTAATACCCTTTATTGCTATATTAATAATAGGGTTACAACAAATTAGTATTGCTCAAAATGCGCCAGCACCGGTGGTGGGAAAAGATTTACATACCCATACCGTGTTGGCTACAGCAGTTAGCAAAATAACCAAAGAAAACGAACTGGTTTTAACCGGTAATATTACGGCTTATGATACAGCAGTAGTCAGTAGTAAAATAGCCGGTCGGGTCAATCAAGTGCTGGTGAAAAACGGTGCTTATGTAGTAGCAGGTCAACCTTTGGTTACGCTGGAAACCGGAGATTATAACCGGGCTTTGGAAATAAGCCAAACCCAGCTTAAAAAAGCAATCTTCGCTTTAGAAACCAGCCAAGCTCAATTAGAAAATGCAGCAGTTGTTTTGGCAAATACCGCCAGTAACTTGGAACGCTTACAAACCTTACATCAAGCCGGGGCTATTGCTCAAAAAGATTATGATGATGCGGTGGTCGCCATGCAGCAGGCAGAAACAGCAGCACTAGTAGCTAGTGCGGGTGTGCAAATGACTGAGAGCGGTGTGCTTGCTGCTGAAATTGCGGTAACACAAGCTACGGAACAACTAGCAGATACTACTATCAAGGCTAAACTCAATGGGGTGGTAACCGGGCGTGAGGTCACGTTAGGACAGGTATTAGCTCCAGGTGTTTCTTTAATGGAATTACATCAAATAACACCTATCTATGCAGTGGTAAATATACCCCAACGAAAATTAGCTTACGTTGAACCAGGTCAGCAAGTACAGTTAACAGTAGATACTTACCCAGGGCATCAATTTACCGGTGCAGTAGAACTGGTGGAAAGAGTAGGTAATCCCGGTGCGCGTACTTTTACCACTAAAATAAAAATAGCCAATCAAGAAAAATTATTAAAACCAGCTATGTTTGCCCAGGCGCAAATTAATATGGGTGAAACAGAAGTTTTGGCGATACCACAACAAGCGTTTTTTAGTAGAGAAGATCAGTATTTTGTTTTTGTGGCTGAAAATGGTTTAGCTAAATCCCGGCAAGTAGAAACCGGTCAAGTAATTGGTCAATTGGTAGAGGTTAAGTCTGGGTTAACTGAAGGAGAAACAGTAATTATTACTAGTGTTAGTAAGCTAAAAGACGGAGATGCAATTATTATTGAAGATAAAGAGGTAAAAAGATAAATAGGTAAAGAGATTAGGGGAGAGATTGGCATGTTTTTAACTAACCTTAGCTTAAAAAGACCGGTATTGATTACGGTAGTGATTTTAATCCCGGTAATTATGGGGATTATGAGTTTATTTACCATTAATATTGATGAGTGGCCAGAAATAGAAGCACCTTTTATTGCGATTACAGTAGTCCAAGTAGGAGTAGCACCGGAGCAATTAGAAACAGGTGTAGCTGAAAAAATCGAAGAAGCTATTGCCCAAGTGCCCGGGGTGACCAGTATTGTTACCCGGATACAAGACGGGGTGAGTTTAACCTGGGCCGAGTTAACAATGGAAACAGATGTAAATATTGCGGCACAAAATATTCGAGATAAAATAAGTGCTATTCGTCAAGATTTACCGGCGGATATTGAAGAACCAATGATTACCAGATATGACCCGTTGGCAGCATTTCCGGTAATTTCACTGGCTGTTACCACTACCAGTGATTTATCACTGGTAGAAAAAACGGTGTTAACAGAAGACTTGATTAAAGAGCAACTGGAATCTGTCAGCGGTGTAGGGGCAGTTAAAATGTATGGTGATACTCAACGAGAAATTCAAATTAAACTGGATAAAACGAAATTAGCTGCTTACCAACTGACTATCCCAGAAATTTTAGCTGCTTTTAATAAAGAAAACATAGCTATGCCTGGCGGTAAAGTAAGTACTGGTAAACAAGAAATCACTTTGCGTACCTGTGGCAAACTAGTGGCAGTAGCAGAATTTAATCTACTACCGGTAGCAATACGAGACGGGGTGCAAGTTTATGTTCAAGATATTGCTGTTGTGATTGATGGTATCAAGGAACAACGTACTATTTGTCGTTTTCAAGGTCAACCAGCTATTGGTTTAGAAATTATCAAGCAGTCTGGTACCAATACTATTGAAGTAGTAGATCGGGTTAAAGCAGAACTTATTCAAATAAATGCTAAATTACCACCAGGGATTCAATTAGAAGTGGTACGGGATAATTCGATTACTATTCGCCAGTCGGTAAACGATGTGGCTTTTAATTTAGTGCTGGGGGCTTTACTGGCTACTTTAACTATCTTTGTTTTTTTGAGAAATTGGCGCAGTACCGTGATCATTGCGATAGCTATTCCGGCCAGTATGATTGCTACTATATTTGTGATGCGGATAATGGATTTTACTTTAAACACCATGTCTTTGATGGCTTTATCGATGGCTATTGGTTTATTAATAGATGATGCGATAGTGGTTATTGAAAATATAGAGCGGCATTTTAAAATGGGTAAAAACCGCATTAAGGCCGCCCAAGAAGGAGCTAGTGAAGTGGGGATGGCAGTATTAGCCACCACTTTGGTAATTATAGCGGTGTTTTTTCCGGTGGCGATGATGACCGGTATGGTCGGGCAGTTTTTTAAACAATTTGGGATTACCGTAATTTTTGCTATTTCTTTTTCGTTGCTGATGGCTTTAACGCTGGTGCCAATGTTATCTTCCCGGCATTTAAAATCAGCAGATACTGCTAAAACATTTATTTTAATTAAACCATTGCTTTGGTTTCACCGGCAATTAGAAAGAATCACTGTTAAGTATGTTAGTTTGTTAAAGGCGGCCTTGCAACGGCGGTGGATTACGGTGTTAGCGGCATTGATCTTATTTGGGGGTAGTTTGCTCTTAGTACCCCAGCTGGGATCTGGTTTTATACCTAAAACTGATATTGGTAATTTTACTATCACCGCCAGACTTGATGCCGGATTAAATTTAAACGGTGCCGCTGTTGTGGCAACAGAAATAGAAACTGTTATTTTAAATTATCCGGAAGTAATTAAATACTATACTACTGCTACCAGTAACGAAATTACTATTTTTGTGCAATTGCTAGACAAAAGAGAGCGGGAGCGCGATATTGATACTATTATTTCCAGTATTCGCCGGGATTTAAATACTATTCCCGGGGTACGGGTAGCGGTCAATCAAAAGATAGGCATGATGGAAAGTGAAACAATATTATTTTATTTACAAGGTCCGGATATCAATAAAATGCAACAGTATGCCGGGCAAATCCAAAAGATTATGGAAAGTATTCCTGGGGTGGTAGATATCAGCACTAGTTACAAACCGGGTAAACCGGAAGTGAATATTGAAATCAAACATCAAGTGGCAGCAGATTTGGGTGTCAATACTGCTCAAACAGCTAAGACATTGCACACTTTGTTTAGCGGCTCAGTGGTCGGGCAATTTGAGGACGGTCCTGACCGGGTAGATGTACGGGTGCGTCTAGATGAAAGCCAGCGTCAATATGCCAGTGATTTACACGGTATTTATTTACCGGGAAGTTTAAATCTAGACACCCAAAAACCGGTTATGATACCGCTTTGGCAGGTAGCCCAAACTAAGTTTACTACCGAAACCGGTGAAATTACTCGTTATAACCGGGCGCGGGATATTACTATCCAAGCTAATTTGGAGGATATTTCTTTAGGAGAATTTAATAAAACATTTCAAGAACGGGTAGCCCAAGAAATTAGTTTTGAACCGGGTTATCGTATTTTTAGCGGTGGTAACACCGAAGATATGCAAGAAACTTTTGTCGTGATGGCTATGGCTATGGTTACAGCGATTTTATTTATATTTTTAATTTTAGCGGCTCAATTTGAAAGTTATATCAGCCCGCTAGCTATTATGTTTGCTTTACCTTTAGCAATAATTGGGGCTGTTGGTGGTTTGTATTTAATGAATAGTGAATTAAGCATGGTATCTATGATTGGCATCGTTTTCTTAATGGGCTTGGCCGCTAAAAACGGTATTTTACTGATTGAATTTGTTACTGCCCAGCGTGCTAAAGGAATAACACGGAATAAAGCTCTGTTAACAGCAGCTAAAATTAGGTTTAGACCGATTATGATGACTGCCAGTGCTTTAGTAATGAGTATGCTACCGTTAGCATTAGGCTTAGGTCCTGGTGCTGAAGCGCGGGCACCGATGGCTCACGCTGTAATTGGCGGGATGATTACCGCTACTATCCTTACTTTGGTGGTAGTACCGGTGATGTACAGTTTGTTGGATGACTTGCGGAATAAAATACAGGCGTTGGTGAGCAGGAAGCAAAGCAAAGAGTTGAAAGGGGAGATTAACCAATAGACGCTGATCGATAGGAATTTTTTATTAAAAAAGTAAGGAGTGATTAACTAATGGAAATAAGCAACAAAAATCCGGCATTACAAAAACAAAAATTTAAAATCATCATTGCCGGGATATTGATGACTTTAAGTATGCTGGCGGGTATTATCCCGGTTTTACTGGTGATGCAGGTGTTTGGAGAGTTGATATCTGATGTCCCCGACTTAAACAACATCAACTTTTATTTGATTTTAATGGCGGTGCTGCTGGTTTTAAAAGCAATATTATATGCGGTATCATTAATCATTTCTCATATTGCTGCTTACCAAGCTTTAGCCGATATTCGCTTGCTGATTGTGGCCCATTTAAAAAAATTACCGGTGGGATTTTTCCAAAAAAAAAAAGCAGCGGGGAATTAACTAAAATAATCAACCATGATGTAGAACAAGTGGAATTACAATTAGCTCATGCCTTGCCGGATACCTTTGCTACTGCTTCTGTGCCGGTACTGATTTTAATAGTGGCTTTGATCATTGAATGGAAGATGGCCTTGGCACTGCTACTTTTTTTGCCGTTAATAGCCTTAGTAATGCTGGTGTTATCCAAGTGGTGGCGAAATATGACTGCTAAATATAGTCGTAGTCTGGTAGCGATGTCAGCTGGTTTGATGGAGTTTATTGCTACTATTCCAGCGATTAAAGCTTTTAGTAAAGAAGAAAATCGCACTGCTGTTTTAGAAGAGCAGATGGCCGAATACCAACACTGGGCTACCCGTTCGATCATTATTTTTACTGCCCCGGTCGGCATAATGGGCATTCTACTAGAAAGTGGGTTGACGGCAGCAATTATTATCGGGGCGTTATTATTAATGAGCGGGCAAACCGGGGTAGAACAGTTTTTTATGATTATTATTTTAGGGGTGGCTTTTTGTGCTGCTTTAGTTAAATTGGCTTTTATCGGGGCCACCGGGATTACTTATAAAAATTCGCTGCAAAATATTAATTCTATTTTAACCGAAAAACCACCGGCACTAAAACCGGTTAGCGGTCAACCGGATCATTACGATTTAGAATTTAAAAACGTCTATTTTAGTTACCAAGAAGACGTGCCCGTTTTACAAAATATTAATTTGACTCTGCCACAAAAATCACTCACTGCTATTATTGGACCATCCGGTTCCGGTAAAAGTACTTTGGCGCAGCTGGTGATGCGCTTTTGGCTACCGCAGCAAGGTCAAATTAGCATTGGTGGTTACGACATTAAAAAATTACCGGAAGAAATCTTAGCTAAACTGGTGTCACTAGTACACCAAAACGTCTACCTTTTCAACACTACTATTGCCGAAAATATTCGTCTGGGTAAACAAGGAGCTAGTGACCAAGCAATAATTGAAGTCGCTAAAAAAGCGCGCATTGATGACTTTATTCAATCATTACCAATGGGTTACCAAACAACAGTCGGTGAAAGGGGTGGGTTGCTTTCCGGCGGGCAAAAACAGCGTATTTCTATTGCCCGGGCTATTTTAAAGGATGCCCCGGTGATTATTTTAGATGAAGCTACCGCTGCTGTTGACCCGTATAACGAAATGTTAATTCACCAGGCGATTCAAAACCTAACTAAAGATAAAACGGTGCTGGTGATCACTCACCGCATTAGTACGGTGATCAATGCTGATCAAATCATCCTGCTTGATCACGGTAAAATAGATGCTCAAGGAACCCACCAGCAGTTGTTAGCAACGTCTCAGCTATATCAAGAATTAGTGCAAAACCAAGCATATGTAGAACAATGGGGCTTGAAAGGTGGTGCTTGCTAGTGAGTGGTTTTTCTGAAATTTACCGGCGTTTGCATGCTAAAGAAAAGCGTCTTTTAGCATTATCTGTGCTGTTGTGGATACTGTGGTCGTTGGCAGGGGCATCAGTAATTATTATTACTTTGCTAATGGTTAAAGAAATACTAACCCCGGGGTATCAACTGGCAACTATTTATTACTATTGGGCGGTAATTGGTGGCGTGATTATCTTAAAAGGGATGCTACTTGCCGTGGCTAATACCACCAGTCACTTTGCTGGGTATGCTTTGGTAGGCCGCCTACGCTCTGAATTGATTAGCCGTTTAAAATCATTTTCACTGGGTTTTTACAGTAAAGAACGGCTAGGCAATATTTCTACCGTAGTCCATCATGATGTTAATAGTATTGAAATCCTGGTTGCTCACTTGTGGACCCGCATGTTCAGTGATATTTTTGTAGCGCTACTGATTCTAACCGGCTTATTGATTCTAGATTGGCGCTTGGGCTTGGCGTTAATTTCTCTTTTGCCGCTGGCATTTATAGTTCTTTGGATCGGGCAAAAAAAAGGACTTGAAATTCAAAAACAAAACCAAGATAACATGGTAAACATGACTAGTGCCTTTGTGGAGTATACTAAAGGGATTCCGGTACTAAAAACTTTTAGTGAAAACCCGGTTATTTTCCAAAAACTGCAAGATAAGATTAATAGATTTGGGCATAGCAGCAACTTGGCGGCCCGGCGAGGCGGGGTTTATATCGGCAGTTATTTCTTCTTTATGGAACTTTGTTTTGCGGTGCTAGCAGCAGCCGGTGCTTATCTATTTTTAGGGCAGAGTATTGATTTAGTAGTCTATATTATTTTTATAATTTTGGGTAGAGAATTTTACAGACCGTTAGCTAATGTTGAAGCATATTTTGTCTATTATATAGTAGTGCGGAACAGTTATAACCGGGTTAATGCTATTTTAGAACACCCGGTAGTGCCGGAAGCGCACTCCCCGCAAAAACCGTTAAAATATAATTTGCACTTTAATATTGAGTTATTTCAGTATCAAAAAAGCAAAGATAACCAGGATAATCAAAAAACTTTTGCTTTAAAAAACATCAATTTTGCAGTGCCGGCAGATACCGTTACCGCTTTAGTCGGTCCCTCCGGTTCCGGTAAGACTACGATTGCCAATTTACTGGTGCGCTTTTGGGATGTAAACAAAGGTGATATTAAAATCGGCGGGATAGATACCCGGGATGTAGCCTATGATCAGCTGTTATCGACAGTCAGTTTTGTAATGCAGGATGTAATTTTATTTGATGCTACTATTTATGAAAATATCCGGACAGGTAAGCGCAATGCTACTAAAGCAGAAATTATTGATGCGGCTAAAAAAGCGATGATTCATGATTTTATTATATCACTACCCAAAGGATATAACACTAAAATTGGTGAACTAGGTTCCCGGCTTTCTGGCGGAGAAAAACAACGCCTTTCCATTGCCCGGGTGATTTTAAAAGACGCCCCGGTAATTATTCTAGATGAAGCCACCAGTGCGATAGACCCGGTCAACGAATATAAAATTCAAAAAGCTTTAAATAATTTAATTAAAGGAAAAACAGTATTAGTAATCGCCCATCGTTTAAAAACGATTCGCCATGTAGATCAAATTATCGTTTTAAAAGACGGGCAGATAGCA
>JAJOKO010000164.1 GCA_021129825.1 Desulfotomaculum sp.
TTGGCTTTGCAATTATATCAACCCGGTTCAGAGGATAGGGGACACACCGCACCCACCTGGCGGAATGTCCCCATCAATTCAGTGGTTATTGAATTTGATCAAATTATTGCTGCGGTGCAAAACGGTACAGTTGATGCCGGTTTGATTATTCACGAGGGACAGTTAACCTATCAAGAAGAAGGGCTGGAACTGGTGCTTGATCTTGGTAAATGGTGGTATGAAAAGAGCCAAGGGTTACCTTTACCACTAGGTGGCAATGTAATCAAAAAAGATTTGGGAGAACAGGTAATTAAAGAAGTTTCCGTAATATTAAAAGAAAGTATTCAGTATTCGCTAACGCACAGGCAAGAAGCATTAGATTATGCTTTAGAGTTTGCGCGGGATATGCCCCGGGAAAAAGCAGATAAATTCGTTGGTATGTATGTTAACGATTTGACGGTAGACTATGGTAACAGGGGCAAGCAAGCTGTGGAAGTTTTTTTGCAAGCAGCTTATGATCAGGGGTTAATTAAGCATTTACCCAAGATTACTTTTGTGTAGGGATTATGGATAAACATCGCTTATTTAAAGTGTGTGTTCGAAAAGTATGTTTGTGGTAAAAACCCCCCTCCCCCTAACCCCCTCCCACGAGGGGAGGGGGGATTGAATCTCCTCCCCCTTGATGGGGGAGGGTAGGGTGGGGGTGTGTTTTAAGATTAATTGGATTAATATGTAAATTTTAAATGTGCTAAATGGTACCCTTTTCGAACACGCACTAAAAAATATAATCTTTTAGAGAAGGAGTGAGGGAAATTAACAGGTATGCAATAGAGATATTCTATAGCAAAGAGGATGAAGGGTATATTGCAGTGACACCTGAATTACCGGGATGTTCTGCATTTGGAGAAACGGAAGAAGGGGCATTGAAAGAGATAAAAGCAGCTATGGAACTATGGATTGAAACTGCCAAAAAAGAAGAGAGAAATATACCACAACCTTGCGAAAAAGAACTCCTTAGACTAGTTTATGAAGAAAATTTTTGTTCTACACGCACTGGTAGAGTTAGTGTTTGATGCTTTGAATAAGGAGATTATTGTTTTATGGCAGATATATTACTGGATAAAGAGCTTGCGGATATTGCTACCAAGGTGCAATCTGGTCAACGATTAGACAAAAATGATGCTATCCGTTTATTTGAAACGTCAAATTTACCGGCTGTTGGTTGCTTAGCCAATATGGTTAAGCAACGTAAGCACCAGAACAACGTTTATTTTGTCGTTAACCGGCATATTACGCATACTAATATTTGTGTTAATCGCTGTAAGTTTTGTGCGTTTGGCAAGGCTAAAGAGGAACCGGATAGTTATGTACTTGCTATCGATAAAATAGTGGAACAAGCGTTGGCAACAAAAACGCTAAATGTTTGTGAATTACATATTGTCGGGGGATTAAATCCGGATTTAGATTTGGCTTATTATTTGGCAATGTTTCGCCGGTTGAGGATGGCTTTACCCGGGGTAATTATCAAGGCTTTGACAGCAGTAGAGATTGACTACTTGGCTACTAAACACCAATTGACAGTAGCCGAAACTTTAAAAAGGCTACAAGCTGCCGGGTTGCAGTATTTACCCGGTGGTGGTGCGGAAGTTTTTTCAAGCCGGGTACGCCAGTTGACCTGTCCTGATAAAATAAGCGGTGAACGTTGGTTAGAAGTACATGCTACGGCTCATCGTTTAGGGATTCGCACTAACGCTACCATATTATATGGTCATGTGGAAACGGTAACAGAGCGGGTGGAACACCTGTTGAAGTTAAGAGCACTTCAAGACCAGACCGGTGGTTTTTTATCTTTTGTACCGTTGGCTTTTCAACCGCAAAATACTGAATTAGCTGTTGCCGGTATTTGTGGTCCTACCGGTGTTGATGATTTAAAGATGTTGGCGGTATCCCGCTTGATTTTAGATAATTTTGAGCACATCAAAGCTTATTGGATTAACGTGGGTGTTAAATTGGTGCAAATTGCTTTGCACTTTGGTGTAGATGATATTCACGGTACAGTAGTAGAAGAGCAAATATCGCATGCCGCCGGAGCCAGTACCAAGCAAACACTAACTAAAGCAGAATTGATCAACTTAATTGTGCAGGTCGGCAAAGTGCCAGTAGAAAGAAAGGTTGGACAAACCAATGGTTTGCCCAATAAAAAAAGCCGACCCGGCGGAGGTCAGCTTAAAAAACAATCCAATAATTTAAGTACGTGACTGGGCTTCCTCTATCTTATGGTGGCGGGGGTAAAGGTGTGCTTAAATAATTCTTACCGGTGTTTGTCTATTTTCGGCCACAGGTTGGTTTTTTTGAATTTTTTTAAAGCGTGAATAAAATTTTCTCTCAAACGGGGATATTGCTCAGAGAGTTTGCTTACTAATTTTTTAACTTCTTCTCGTTTAGTCTTACGGTTTACTGGGCAAGGATTGTGAATGATGGGCACCGCAACTTGTTCTGTTAACTTAACAATATTTTTTTCTGTTAAATATACCAGAGGGCGGATAACTGTTAAATCAGTACGATCTAAATAGGTACTAGGGGAAAAAGTTTGTAATTGAGCATTATAAAATAAATTCAAAAAGAAGGTTTCAATAGCATCATCTAGATGGTGGGCTAAAGCAACTTTGTTACATTTCAAGGCTACTGCGGCACTGTTTAATGCTCCCCGGCGCAAGTTGGCACAAAGTGAGCAAGGATTTTTTTCTTGCCGGGTTTCAAAAACGATGCGTCCGATTGCTCCGGGTTGTACATACAACGATAGATCCAGAGAGTGGCAGAAATTTTCCAAAGGAGTAATATCTACATCCCAACCCATATCTACATGAATAGGTTGAATTTTAAAATCATACGGATAATATTTTTGATAATGAGCCAGTAGATATAATAAAACACTACTGTCTTTACCGCCAGAAACGCCGATAGCAACCTGATCGCCAGCTTTGATCAGGTTATAGTCGGTAATTGCTTTCACTGTTTCTCTCAGGACCGTGCGTAAAATTTTATTTTTTTTCTGACCCACTGTGGTTCACATCCTTATTTTTATGAAAATAACCAGTTGATTTTTAGATATTTGACAATATTTTTTAAAGCTGTTACAGTTAATCATTATAACACTATTAGTGAACGGGTGTTAATAAAGTTGGCAGTTGATTTATATTGGGGGTATTTTGGTAAATGGGTATTGAAAAAACCTATGCAGAAATTAATGCTAAAATCAAAAGTGGTCAGGCAGTGATAGTCACTGCTGAAGAAATCATTCCTTTGGTTCAAGAAAAAGGGCTTACTCAAGCTACTAAAGAAGTGGATGTAGTCACTACCGGTACTTTTGGTCCGATGTGTTCTTCCGGTGCCTTTTTGAATTTTGGGCATGCTAACCCCCGGATGAGGATGAGCAAGGTCTGGCTGAATAATGTGCCCGCCTATGCTGGTATAGCGGCGGCGGATGCTTATATCGGGGCTACTGAAACCAAAGAAGATGATCCGCTTAATAGTAACTTTCCAGGAGAGTTTCGTTATGGCGGTGGTCATGTTATTGAAGACTTGGTCAGTGGTAAACCAGTACATTTTAAAGCTAAATCTTACGGTACCGATTGTTACCCTCGTCGAGAATTAGAAACTAAAATCACTATTAATGATGTTAATGAAGTTTTTTTATTTAACCCGCGAAATGCTTATCAAAATTATAATTGTGCGGTTAATTTAAGTAAAAAAACAATCTATACTTATATGGGAATGTTACAACCGGATATTGCCAATGCCCATTACAGCACTTCCGGGCAATTGAGTCCGCTTTTAAAAGACCCGCATTTCCTCACTATTGGTGTGGGTACCCGTATTTTCTTAGGCGGTGGCGTAGGCTATGTAGCCTGGCATGGCACCCAGCATTTCCCCGGGATGCTTAATGATAATCAAGGGCAGGAATTACATCCCAGTGGTGGTACACTGGCAGTCATAGGTGATTTGAAACAAATGAAATCCCGCTACATTAGAGGAAATAGCTTTTTAGGTTATGGCTGCACGTTAATGGTTGGTATCGGTGTGCCGCTACCAATTTTAAATGAAGAAGTGATGCGTTGGGCTGCTCGTACAGACCAAGAACTATATGCCCCGGTAGTAGATTATAGTGATGAATATCCTAATTTGAAATCTGGAAAATTGGGCGTTGTCAGCTATGCAGATTTAAAAAGTGGCCAGATCATGCTTAAAGGGAAACAAGTAAAAACGGCCCCGCTATCCAGTTATCCGATGGCGGTAGAGATTGCTAACGAACTCAAAGCATGGATTAAAGCCGGTAAGTTTGAACTATCTCAGCCAGTGCAAAATTTGCCAGCAGTTAAAGATAATATTGTGGCTAAATCACTAGTTACCAGTGGTCAGTAGTCAGTGGTCAGTGATCACTGACAAAAGGAGTAAAAGTATGTCTTCTAAAAAAATAATCTTGCGTTTCTGCAAAGATACTTCTGATAAACCGGTCATTTACCATTTGGTTAAAGATTATGACTGGATCGTTAATATTATTAAGGCGCGGATTAACCCGGATAAAGAAGGAACTATGGTGCTAGAGGTTACCGGTGCTAATTATGATCAGGGCATCAAGTTTTTAGAAGCGCAAAATATTAAAGTGCAAATGTTGGCTGAACAAATTAAGCATAATCAAGAATGCTGTACCAGTTGCGGAATTTGTACTACTGCTTGTCCTACAGGGGCTTTGTATTTAGAACGCCCGGCAATGCAGGTGGTATTTGACAGTGATAAATGTGTGATTTGCCGGCAGTGCTTAAAAGTTTGCCCGGTAAAAGCGATGGAAGTTTGTTTTTAGCGTGATCAGCGTGGCATATGAAGAAAGAAAATATCGCCGGCTCCATTGTCAGGCAGATTTAGTGCATTTTCAAGTAGTAGTCAAAGAAACTGATTTGGATATTGCGGTAGAGCGAAGGTGCTTTAATCCGGAATTATTGCAGTGGTTAAAAAAATTAGTGACGACTTATCGCCGGCAATTAGAAACATACATCCAGCGTGATCCCCAGTTTGCCAGTAGTTTAAAGCCATATTTGCCGTTGCCTTCAGCGCCGCCAGCGGCAGTAATAATGGCTGAGACAACTAAGGTAGCTGGTGTAGGACCATTGGCTGCTGTAGCGGGTGCTTTTGCGCAATATGTTGGTGAACAATTATGCCGGTATTTAGAAGCTGGAACTAAAGAAATAATTGTTGAAAATGGTGGCGACATTTATATACGGGCTATTAAAAGCAGGCGTATTGGCATCTTTGCGGGTAACTCGCCCTTTAGTCAGCGGATGGCGTTAGAAATAGCACCGGCACAAACCCCTTTAGGTATTTGCACTTCAGCGGGCACATTAGGGCATTCACTCAGTTTTGGTAATGCCGATGCGGTGGTAGTGTTGTCACCTTCGACCGCTTTAGCAGATGCAGTAGCTACCGCATCTGCTAATTTAGTGAATAATGCGGCTGATTTAAAAAAAGCAGTAGACTTCGCTACATCAATAACCGGTGTAACCGGTGCTTTAGCAATTTATGGCGATAAAATGGCAATCCGGGGAGCGATAAAATTAATACCAATTAATTAGGTGAATGGTAGAAAAAGAACTGCCGGCACCTTAAAGAAAAGATGAAAATGAACCGACTTTGATTATAAAAGGGGGAGAAACATATTGACCAATACTAAAATTTCATTAAATGAAAATGGCAAATTAATCATACCGGACAGTATAAAACGCCCGGTGCATTTGATTACTCATCCAGAGATTCAAATAACAGTAAATGATAAGCAAATTGATGATTCGGTAGAAGTTACTGTTAAAGATGAAGTAATATTTTCAATAACGGGTGAAGGAGAACCAGGTGAAATATCAGTTACTATATCCAAAGATCGGCTAAATGCTTACTTGCAACTTAAGCCCAGTATTCAAAAATACCCGGCTATTATCGAAAAAAACACCATTGAAGGTATTTTTATAGAAGCTCTAGTGCAGGAAAGAGATAATTATACTTTGGAAGCAAAGGATTTGCAACAGGCTTTAGCAGATAACGGGGTAGTTTACGAGATAGATCAAGCAGCATTGACTGGATTGTTGCAGGATCCACACCAAGAGCAGGTGCTAGTGGCCAAGGGTAGGGCTGCTCAGCCCGGGGTTGATGAATTTGTCAATGTTTTGGTGGATACCGAACCGGTTTATAATTTACAAACATCACCGGATGATAAAGTTAATTTTAAACGGAGCCGTACTATTGTGACGGTCACGCCGGGACAAGAATTGGCTGTCAAAACACCAGGTCAACCCGGCACCCCCGGTAAAGAAGTGACCGGAGCTGAAGTTCCGCCGCCGGATTATAAAAGATTAAATTTAGAAGCAGGAGAAGGTGCTGAAGTACAAAAAGATGGTTTTAGTATTGTGGTTACTGGTAAGGGTTTGCCAGTTGTACAAACTAAAGGGGATACTTGGTTTTTTCAAGTCCAACCGGTGTTTATAACTAGCGAAGTTAATTTAGCTACCGGTAATTTAGAATTTGACGGGAATATTATCATTCAAAAAGAAGTAGCAGCAGGGATGTCAGTTTTTGGAACAGGGAACATCCTGATTGAGGGTGCTACTTATGATGCTAAAATTATTGCTTTAGGAAATGTAGTGGTGAATAAAAACATTATTAATACCTTTATTAGTGCCGGGGCAACCTCGGATTATATGGATCGTTTAAAAAACACGTTGGCAGAGATCGAACAAGCTTTGGGGAAATTATATCAATACTTAACAATAGTAGTATTGCAATATAACCAGCAATATGAAGGTAAAAGTTTGCATGCCGGTCAATTGATTACCAATATTATAAGCAAAAAATTTGCAGATTTACCTAAAAAAGTAACAGAATTAGATCAAGTTTTACGTAAAAAAGAATGTATTGTGGCTGCTGAAGTAGAAAGCGTCATTAAAGAATTAGATATGAAATTTAGGCGTTTAGGTTGGCTAAACACTAAAAATTCGGAAGAAGTCCAGCAATTGCAACAGCGAGTGTTAAAAGCGGTAGCATTATTAATAGCGGATACTGAAGAACAAAAAGGCGATGTTGTAGTTGGCTATGCGGTAAATTCAACTATCGAAGCAGCCGGAAATGTGCATGTTAGCGGCCAGGGGTGTGTTAACACCGCTATTAATGCTAAAGGGGATGTGACGATAGATGCTGTTTTTCGGGGCGGTACTATCAACTGCGCCGGGACAGTAAAAATCAGGGAAGCCGGTTCGCAAATGGGTGTAAAAACAGCAGTTAAAACTAGTGGGCAACCGGTACAAATTGAAACCGCACACCCGAATGTAAATATTTTAGCCGGTACAAATGGGCGTACTATTCATACTACCGAATTTAAGTTATTTATCCAAGAAGAGGCAGAATAATAGTGGTGAAATTATAAGGAGAACATTAAATGCCAAAAGTGATGGTTGATTTTTATAAACTAGTGAATGCTTTATCTACTGCTTTAGACTTAATTGGTGCAGGCATCAGACATCATCATATTAGGGTGGCTTTGATAGCCCGGCAAATTGCCACAGAGTTAAATTTATCTGAAAATGAAATCAATGAAATAGTATATGCTGCTCTGGTTCACGATGTAGGTATTAGTACTTTTAAAGAAAAAGCAGCTTTACTTAATTTTGAAATAAAAGAGTCTTATACGCACTGTGTACGGGGGCATTATTTATTACAAACGTCTACTTTACTGAAACCGCTGGCTAAAATTGTGCTTTGTCATCACGACCGGTGGAGTGGCGCTAACAAAACTGGTTTGCAAGGCACGGGTATTCCCTTGGCTAGTAGAATAATTCATCTGGCTGACCGGGTAGATATATTGATAGATGATAATCAATATATCTTAGACCAGCGAGAATTGATTATTAATAATATTAAAAAAATGGCCGGTCAGCTGTTTGACCCTTATTTAGTAGATGAATTTTTAAACACCAGCCAAAAACCTAGTTTTTGGCTGGATTTAGCTGGCGGTCAGTGTGAAAAAATATTATTACAGCAAATGAATAAACAAGCTTGGCAAGGGTTATGCCAAAAAAATAATTGTAAAGTTGCGATTAATTTAGAAGAACTACTAAATATCAGTGAAATATTTGCCCAGGTAATAGATGCTAAAAGTAACTTTACTCATCGCCACTCTAAACTAGTAGCAGATGTTTCTACTAGCATGGCGGTACTACTTGATTTTTCTGAAGCTCAATGCCAAACTATCAAAATAGCGAGTTTATTACATGATTTAGGTAAGTTAGCGATACCGGAATCAATTTTAGAAAAACCCGGTGTTCTTACTAATACAGAGATGAATTTGATGAAATCTCATACCTATTATACCTACCGAATTTTAGAGTTAGTTCCGGGATTTGAACAAATAAAGGAATGGGCTGCGTATCATCACGAGTGTTTAAACGGTAGTGGTTACCCTTTTGGAATTAAAACGGAAGATTTAAGTACAGAGTCCCGAATGATGGCTATTAGTGATATTTTTGCAGCTTTGGTAGAAGACAGACCTTATCGTCAGGGCATGCCTAGGCATCAAGTGGAAAAAATATTATTGGATAAAGTAGCACGTCAACATTTGGATGGTCAGTTGGTAGAATTATTATTAGATAATTATGATCAATTATTGATTTGTAAAGAATCAGTCTAGGTTATGTATATATCGAAAGGCGTGATTAAAAAAATGGATGATGATCTAAAAAAAGATATTCAATTAAAAGAAGATCAGACATTATTAGATGATCCTGAAACCAAACGGCAAATAATTAAATGGCAAAAGCCGGTCCTTATTTTTTTAGCGGTTATTCTTTGGGGTGGCATGATTTATGGTGCTGCTTATTATGCGCAACAGTATATTGATCAATCAATTCAAAGTGTGCAACAGACTAATGCTATGAATGTACGAAATTTGGAAGAACGGTTAAATGTTTTAGCGACAGATATGCAGGAAATTAAACAAATCTTGCAAGATACAGATCAGGTTTTAGGAGGTACTGAAGATACCCAGCAAGCGTTAAATAATAAAATAGCTGCTTTAGATAAGCAGTTGCAAGAATTAGAAAGAAGTCTGCATATTTTAAAGGAGGCCCCTTGATGCGGTTAATTAATATTTTTTTTATTTTTTTAATCGCTCCTTTAATTGGTGTGGCGGTAGCTTTTGCTGATTTTGACCAGCGGGTGCAAGTACTGGCTCTGCCGTTGGTAGAAATTGATCAGCCGGTGAAAATTGCCGAAAACAACTTAATTGATTTACAGAAAAATATAGATTATATTTACCAAACTATTGTAGAGCAAGAAAAAATATTTCAAGAACAGCAGCAAATTTTGCACCAGTTAGCTCAAAAAACGGAAGAGCAAGCCCGGCTATCTGATCATGTTTATGAAGAGCGCATTTTAGCAATGCTAGGACCGCCAATAAGAACCCATCGTTCTAAGCGGGTAGAAGTAAAAGTTTTTAAATTAGATGAACTTGGCTACCGGGGTTTTATTGCTAAAGTAAAACTGTTTGACCCCACTGCTTTTAAAGTAGTATTAGCTCAAGATAAATTAGGCGAGAGCGAAACACCTGGTCAAGCGGTGGCGCGTACCGGGGCTATTTTAGGGATTAACGGGGGCGGTTTTTATAATTTTATCCAAGATGGTCGCGAATATACATTGCCTATTGCTAATACTGTGATTGACGGCAAGTTGATTAATGGTTTTCACTATCCGACCGGACCGAATGAAGATGTTTTTTTGGCCGGTATCCGCCGGGATGGCACGCTATTTGGGGGAGTGTTTTACAACGAGCCAGATTTGATGGCGGCCAAACCCTGGCAGGGGGTTAGTTTTGTGCCGATTTTAATCCAAGGCGGTAAACCAGTGACCTTGCCTGAAAAATGGCAACGTACTAAGGAGCCGCGTACTATTATTGGCGAGTACGCTAACGGCGATTTTATTTTGATTGTAGTAGATGGGCGTCAAGCTGATTGGAGTAGCGGGGTGACTTTAGAACGATTGCAAATTAAATTAATTGAGCTGGGTGTTAAAGAAGGTTACAACCTTGACGGTGGCGGTTCTAGTGTTTTTATTTTTAATGGTGAGGTGCTTAACCGTCCTTCAGATGGTAAGCAACGGGCGATGGCTACTAATATTATGATTATGCCTTAAGATGCTTTTTGCAAAAAAAAGGAAGCGTAATTATTGCAAATACATTGCATAATCTGCGGCATTAATATTATCGTGTAAAGCAGTGGTGATACCGCCGGCGATAATACCGGAAGTGTTTTCAATTAATACATCAATTTCTTTAGGAGTGACCATTAAATCACCACCAAAAGGAGCCAGAATTTCATTTAGCACGTCTTGTACCGCTTGTTGTTGATAAACTTGGTATATTTGGGGGTTGTTTTTAAACTGTTCGAAAAGTCGTTCGATAGCATCGGTGGCGATTAAAGCAGCGTGAACTACAGTGGGAACCCCAATAGCGATCACCGGTACGCCCATACTTGCCAAAGTTATACCAGTCCGTTTATTACCAATGCCGGAACCAGGCGCTATACCGGTATCTGCTATTTGAATAGTGGTAGCAATCCGCTCTACGCTACGAGATGCCAGCGCATCAATTACTATAATTAATTCTGGTTTAATGTTATCTACAATCCCGCTAATTATTTCTGCTGTTTCAATGCCGGTGATCCCTAACACGCCGGGAGAAACTGCGCTGACTGGACGCATGCCGCTTTGAACCTGATCAGGGGCATAATTAAATACATGTCTGGTGACTAGCATTTGGTCGATTACTTGTGGACCTAAAGCATCAGGTTTAGCGTGGCGGTTGCCTAAACCGACCACTAATATGTTAGCTTGAGGTGATAAATTATATAACTGGCGCAGGTGTTTTGCTAATATTTGCACAATTTCAACATGTAGTTGCTTATTATTATCCCGCAATGAGGGTACTTCAATAGTGATATAAGTCCCTTGTGGTTTCCCCATAATTTCTTCAGCTGATTTTTCCGTAATTCTGATGGTAGTGACCACTGCGTTTTGGTAGTTTTCTTTGTCCATGATCACCCCGGGAATTTCTTGACCGGTTTGACCACGGACAACTTCCCGGGCTTCCATTGCTAAATCAAAATTAATGCCAAAAGTAGTGAGGAAATCTTTGTTTAGATGCAATGTAAACCCTCCGTTTCGTATTTTTATTTTTCTGTTTTTATTTTCCCCCGATGCAAGTACGTTTATGTAATCTAGATAAAAAAGATAAAAAAGATAAAAAACGTTTTTTTGCTAATTTTATGCTATAATGAAGGAGTATGTAATAAAATTTAAAAGGATTGTTGGAATTTGCGGGTAATTGCCGGAACAGCAAAAAAAACACAGTTAAAAAGTCCCAAAGGGATGGATGTTCGACCCACTGCGGACCGGGTTAAAGAAGCTATATTTAATATTCTAACCCCTGATATTTTGGATTGCTGTTTTTTAGATTTATTTTCCGGTACCGGTAGCATCGCTATTGAAGCCCTGAGCCGGGGAGCGGCACAGGCGGTGTTGGTGGAAAAAAAACTACAGAATATTAGTATTATTAAAGAAAATCTCCGGCGAGTCAAACTGGCAAGTAATGCTGAAATATTGCATAAAGATGTTTTTTTGGCTATGAAAATTTTATCCAGTCAAAAAAGAATTTTTGAGATCATCTACATAGATCCACCCTATCAGCATGATTATTATCAACGGGTTTTAAAAGCAATTATTGTTTGTGAATTATTGGCTGATGACGGGCTTGTAGTAGTAGAGAGCAGTAAACAACAACCACCGCCTAAAATAGTAACCCTATCCGAAATAACATTATTAATGTTGCGTCGGCAGCAGTATGGGGATACGTGGGTAAGCTTTTATAAAACAAATAAACGGGGGAATTAGTTAATTATGCGTATTGCGGTGTACCCAGGTAGTTTTGACCCGGTTCATTATGGACATTTAGATATCATTGAACGGGCTTCAACGCTTTTTGACAAGTTAGTGGTAGCTGTAGTTACCAATCCTAAAAAGAAAGCTTTGTTTACCCGGGAAGAACGAGTGAAAATGCTAAACGAGGCGGTTAGTGCCTATGCTAACGTGCAGGTGGCATCATTTACCGGGTTGACAGTAAACTTTACGTTAAAACAACAAGCGCAAGTGGTAGTCAGGGGATTAAGAGCGATTACAGATTTTGATGGTGAATTTGTTTTTGCTTTGACTAATAAAAAACTGGCTCCTGAGTTGGAAACAGTTTATTTGATGACCCGGGCTGAGTATTCGTTTATCAGTTCTAGCACGGTTAAAGAAGTGGCTTCTTATGGTGGTTGTGTAAAAGAGATGGTGCCATCTATGGTAGTTGAAAAACTACATAAAAAATATTATGATAACTAAAAAGGGGCTGGTTAAAACGTGGAACTCCTGAATATCCTTAGTGAACTGGAAGAATTAATAGAAGAAAGTCCGAAAATACCTTTAAGTAAAAGAATTATGGTAGATGAAAATAAGGTGCTAGATTATATTGATCGTCTACGCACAACTTTGCCGGATGAAGTACGACAAGCAAAGTTATTAATTAAAGAGCGGGAAAAAGTGTTGGACGAGTCCCGGCGTGAAGCTCAAAAATTAATGGAAGATGTTCAGCATCAGGTGGAACAACAAGTAGATGAAAGCGAACTGGTAGCACAATCGAAACAGCGAGCCCGGGAAATTATTCAACAAGCGGAACAAATGGCTAGCGAAATCCGTTTAGGAGCCAAGGATTATGCAGACGATACTATGCATCAGTTAGAAGGTCAACTAGATAAAATAATTGCGCAAATCCAGTTGGGTCGGGAAGAACTACAGAAGATGAAGTGATTTAGGTTAACAATGCGAAATGTAAGGTGCTAGGTTCGAGGTTCGAGGTACTAGGTTTTAATCTTTTCCTTTATCCTAGATCCTCGTTCCTCGAACCTGGTTTTTATTTAAGCTTATCAACAATCAGCTGCCAATCCACATATTCTTTTACATTGGCCAAGGCGGCTTGAATGCCGGCGTGATTTTCCGGCTTAATGCGATTAGATACTTTAGTCATCCGTTCAATAGTGGTAAAAGTATCGTAATGCACTAAAATTACCGGTACTCCTTTTTCTTCGGCTTTAGCAAGCACCTTGACATCGGGATAGAGACCGCCGGTGAGAATTAGCACGGTGGTGCCGGTTTCTAGAGCAGCTAGGGCTAAATCAGCCCGGTCGCCACCAATGATTACTGCTTTATTGCTGGCCCGCCGTAGGTAGCCTAAGGCGCTTTCGATAGTCATAGCCCCGACTATAAAATCTTCTACCGGACGATCCAGTTTATCTTCACCAACAAGAATTTCACCGCCCAGTACTTGATGGAACTGTTCTGCGGTGGGAGCGGTTAATTCCAGACGCTGGGGCACAATGCCTAAAGTAGTAAAATTATTTTCTGCTAATAATTGTTGATAAACCCCCTCCGCTTTAGCTAAAATTTGCCGGGGTACATTATAAAAAACATTTCCTACCAAAGGAATGCCTTGGCATTGGAAGTAGCGATTAAAAAACATCGCTTGATCTAAACTAAAATCATTTTTTAGTTTAATCATGTAAAGCATTGCCGCATTAAATTTCTTGGCCAGAGAAGTTACATCTAAACTTTTACTGGCCATGGCATGGGGGAAAATAGCCCCGTCGATGAGCACAATATCCGCATCTTGGGCTAGCTCTTCAAAGGCACTGGTAATTTTGTCTGCCGGGTTGCCGAATTGACGAAATTTAGTCAAATAAAAAGGGCTGGTAGTACAAGGCACAATAATTTCCAGTGGTTTGTCGATTTCTAATACTTTTTGCATCAGCAAGCCGTCTTCGTCTTCAACAATGCCGGTTGCTGTGGTGATTCCTACCGGTTTAAAGTAGCTTACCCGGTAACCGGCCTCTTTTAGTTTCAGCCCCAAGCCAACAGCCATAGCAGTTTTAGCACTACCAGCCGTGCCGGTAATATAAAGGTTTTGCATTAACTTGTCACCTCACGAGATAGTAATTTTTATATCTAGGGCAGATGTGCCCTTTTCATAAACAAATACCGGGTTAATATCCATTTCGGTGATTTCCGGAAAATCGGTTACCAGTTGAGCAGCCCGACCGATAATATCAATTACGGCGGCTAAGTCAGCTGGTTTGGCTCCCCGGTAACCTTTTAACAAAGTATAAGCTTTAGTGTCGGTAATCATTGCTTTAATAGCGGTAGTGGTCAGCCCTTTGGCCAAGCGAAAGGATACATCTTGAATTAAATTCACATAAATCCCTCCCAAGCCAAAAGCAATCATTGGTCCGAACTGGATATCTTTGGTCATACCAATAATTATTTCGATACCTGTAGGCATCATCTTTTGGACTTCGATGCCATAGGGTACTACATTAGGTAAATAACGCTGCACACTTTCCATGATTTGAATGAACCCCGCCCGTACTTCGTCTTGGGAATTGGGACCGATTAAAATACCGCCAACATCAGTTTTATGCAGGATTTTCGGCGAAGCTATTTTCATTACTACCGGGTAACCCATTTCGTCTGCCAAACGAACGGCCTCACGGGCCGTTGTAGCCAGTTTAATAGGTGCTGCCGATATACCATAGGCTTCAGCTACTGTACATGTTTCACTACCTAGTAGCACGTGGCGACCGTCTTTAATTACCTCATTGAAAATTGTTTTAACGGCACGTTGATCGATACCGGTAGTTGGCGGAGTTTCTTGATGCACAATGATTGTTTTTTTAGATTGAGCATATTGCACCATCTTACTTAAACTATAAATAGCCGGTTCGGGAAAAGGATAGTTGGGGATGCCGGCATCGGAAACAATTTTAACCCCTGCTGCTAATGCTGGTCCACCCATAAAAGAGGTCATCAAAGGCTTATGCGGATACTTTTGATGTAATTTGACAATGGTATGGGCAATAGCAACCGGATCAGTGACCGCAGTAGGACAAATCAACACTACTACGCAGTCTGTATTTTCATCGACCAGTACTTGATCCAGGGCCAGGTGATAGCGGTCTGCTTGCGCATCTCCCAGCACATCTACCGGGTTGTAAATATTAGCTTCTGGCGGTAGTTTGCTTTGGAAATCAGCAATGGTTTCTTTGGTGAAACGGCTCATAGTCAAATCATGATTTTCAATAGTATCAGTGGCAATAATCCCCGGTCCGCCGGCGTTGGTCACCACCGCTACCCGGTTGCCGGTAGGCAGGGGTTGATAAGCAAAAGCCATTGCCAAATCAAATAGTTCGGTCATGGTGTGCGCCCGGATAATGCCACTTTGTTTAAAAGCAATCTGGTAAGCTAAGTCGCTACCGGCTAACGCCCCGGTATGGGAAGAAGCAGCTTGAGCACCGGCTTGACTGGTGCCGGACTTTAAAATAATTACCGGTTTTTTTTGGCTGGCTTGCTGAGTGGCTTGAAGAAATTGATCGCCGTTAGACACATCTTCTATATAAGCTAAGATTACATTGGTATGCGGATCATCAGCCAAGGCGGTTATTAAAGCTGCTTCGTTTAATTGGGCTTTATTGCCTAAACTGATCACTTTAGAAAAACCTAAACTGGTAGCCAAACTGTGGTCTACCATCGAAACCAACAAGGCACCGCTTTGAGAGATAAAAGCAATACCACCTTTTTTAGGAAACGCTGCTGAAAAACTGGCATTAACCGGGATAACAGTATCCATAATCCCCACGCAATTTGGTCCTAGCATATTAATATTATTTTGGTTGGCAATGGCTACTAGTTTTTTTTCTAATGCTAACCCGGCGGTACCAACTTCTTTAAATCCGGCAGTTAATACTACCAAATTTTTGATGCCTAAACCGGCTGCTTCTGTGACTATGTCTAAACAATATTGAGCGGGTACAGCTACTATAGCCAGATCAATGGTTTGGTTGACTGCGGTTAAAGATGAATAACATTTAATCTTCTCCAGCTTGGCGGTTTTGGGATTAATCGGATAAATCTCCCCTTTAAAACCACTGGAAATAATATTTTTTAGTACGGCATTACCAATCTTGCCCGGTGTAGTGGAAGCACCGACAACAGCTACAGAATTAAGAGTAAAAAAACTTGCCAAGTTGACCAAGGTAGTCACCTTCTTTTACAAATATACCAGCAAAAATACTAGCCAATTTAAATTAAAAGGCTAAAGATTAAGAGATCAAGAGGTTAAAAGATTTTTTTTCATCTCTTTACCTTTTTGCCTCTTTATCTTTAATCATTATATGCCAAAGTTTGTTATAAAGTCAATTGTTTGTTTAGGTTTAGAATTATTTTCTACACAATAATATGAAAAAAACGACAATGATTGTCCAAAATATTTTAGAAAAATCCAAACCGGTTTTTGCTTGGAAACAGGACTGATTAATGCGGAAGATTAACATGATACAAATAAACACTGTAATTATTGCTATTAGCAAAATTAATTTCACCCCATTTTTGGGTTTCTTTTTTTAAAGCTTTCTAATCTGATGTATATTTTTTTATATTTCAAAAAATACCTTGACAAAGATAGGACCAATCAATATAATTGCTTTGTTAAACATTGGGGTGGATAAGCTTATGCGGGTAGCAATATCAATGTTAAAACATAATCTAGGAGATAGACGGCACTTTCAATTGGCAGAAAAAATATCACCAGAAACAGGGTCAGAGTTGCTTGAGTTGGTGCAACCGGTTAAAGTATCTTTGGATATCACTAATTGTGGTGCTTATTTACAAGCTCAAGGTACTATTGTTACAGTAATCAAGTTAAACTGTGGTCGTTGCTTAAAAGCTTACGAATACTTGGTTGAAACGGAATTTAATGAAAATTATTATCCGGTAGAAGTTAGAAAAAACAACCAAAAATCAATTTCTAACAAACATCCCGTTGTTGAAGATCACGATCTTGAAATAAGTAATGAAGCAAGTGCCGAAAAGGTCTTTTTTAGCGGAAATTTTATCAATGTTGAACCGGAAGTATTTAGCAGTATTCAATTGTCATTACCAATGCGCCAGGTGTGTAGTGAAGAATGCCGGGGGTTATGTTCTGAGTGTGGTATAAACTTAAACGATGAGCAATGCGACTGCCAGCATGATGAACTAGATCCTAGGATGGCAGCGTTGCAAAAACTGTTTAATAAATAGCAGTCAGCTATCATTTTTAAATGTTTTTTTATTTGAGATGTGTGTTCGAAAAGGAGTTTAGCGGATAGGTGACACACCTGTTTCACAGGAATGTCCCCATCAATCTATAGACCCAAGAAGTTCAAGGCGACTTTCTAATGGTGGGGTGAAGCGTATAAATAATACGTAAGCGTCACCATTAGAAAGTCAACGCAGAAATTCGCCGGGTATTTCGCACGGACTTTTCGAACATCCTCTTGAGGAGGTGTTAGATGTGGGTGTACCTAAACGCAAGAGATCTAAAATGAGGAATAGACACCGCCGGGCGGTAGTGATGAAATTGCAAACTCCTACTTTAGTGAGTTGTCCGCAGTGTGAGGCTTTATCTAAACCCCATCACATGTGTTTGGAATGTGGTTATTATAAAGGTAAAGAAGTTAGAGCCGTTCAGCAAGATCAGCCAGAAACTGAAGCAGTTCAAGAAGCTTAAATAGAAAAGAAATAAAAAAGGTGCCCTAGGGCACCTTTTTTATTTAGTATTGACTGACAAGTAACTTTTAGCAATTATTACTGGCGGGAGTGTGTGAGAATCGAACTCACCACGGGCAGGAACACTACCCGACAATGGTGTTGAAGACCAAGAGCACCACCAGGCACCATCCACCCCCATACTAAAAATAGACCGTAATTATATCATAAATAAATCTAACCCTCAATGGGATGTGAAAAATATCTGAATTAGTGTTATAATAATACTTTAATAATTAATAATCGCTATTTTTCGGGAAGGTGATTTACTGGCGTGCTAGATATTTTTAAAGAAATCAGAGAAGATTTGCAAGTGTTGGAAAAAGAATTGCACCGGGTTATTGAACACCAAGACCCTTTTTTAAACCAAACTTCCAGTCATTTATTAGATGCTGGTGGTAAGAGATTACGTCCGGCTTTTGCTTTTTTATCTGCTAAGTTTTATAATTATAAGTTGAAGTCTGTATTGCCTTTAGCAGTGGCACTAGAGTTGATCCATATGGCCAGTTTGGTGCATGATGATGTGGTAGATTCAGCTATGACCAGACGTGGTGTACCTACAGTGAAAGCTAACTGGGGTAATCGAGTTTCTATGCATGTGGGCGATTTGATATTTGCCAAATCTTTAATTATGATTGCTCAATATCAAAAAACACCATTAGTTGCGCAAGTACTTTCCCAGATTAGTGTAAAAATGTGTGAAGGTGAAATGCAGCAAATATCCAGTGTGTATCAAAGCCAACAATCTGTTAAAGATTATCTCTATCGTGTGCAACATAAAACAGCACTTTTGATTGCTGCTAGTTGCCAGTTAGGAGCGGTAGCTTGTGGGGCATCTAAAGAAATTTATTTACCGTTAAGAAGATACGGTTATCAAATTGGCATGGCTTTTCAAATTACCGATGATGTGTTAGACATGGGGGCGGATCAAAAAAAACTGGGAAAACCAATTGGTGGCGATTTGCGCCAGGGCATCATTACTTTACCGGTAGTGTATGCGCTTAAAAAAAGTCCGGACCGTAAAAGATTAATTGAATTAATAGAAAAAACAAACAAAACCGAAGCGGAAGTAAGCGAAGCGATTGACTTAATTAGTAAATGCGGTGGGATAGATTATGCTAATCAAGTGGTAGAAAGATATATTGTCAAAGCAAAAAATGAACTTAATTATTTGCCGAATATACCAGCTAAACAAACATTATTGATCATAGCTGATTTTATAAAATATCGTAAGTTTTAGGAGTGGTCAAAATTTATCCCATATATTTACGACTACAAGCAGAAAATTGCTTAGTGGTAGGTGGTGGTCAGGTGGCTGGGCGTAAGGTGAAAGCTTTGCTGGAAAGTGAAGCGGCAGTCACTGTAGTTAGCCCCCAATTAACAACCGGTTTAACAGATTTAAAAACACAAGCTCAGATTAAACATATTGAGCGGGAATACCAAGAGCGTGATTTAGCAGGCATGTTCTTAGTGATTAGTGCGACTAATAACGAAGAGGCTAACCGTCAGGTGGCAGAGCATTGCTTTGCTAAGAAAATATTAGTTAACGTAGTAGATGACCCGCCTAAGTGTAATTTTTTTGTGCCGGCGGTAGTGCGCCGGGGTTTATTAACCATTGCGGTATCTACTGATGGCAAGAGCCCCCTTTTGGCGGCCCGCATTAGAGCCCAATTAGAAACTCAATATGGTGATGGGTATGCGGAATTATTGGAATTATTGGGTCAAGTACGGCAGGATTTATTAGAAAACATCCCTGAACCAGACCGGCGTCGGGAAATATTAGAGCGTTTAGTTGAACCGGATGTTTTATTGTTATTTAAAGAAAAACGTTATGATCAAATAAAGGAGTGGGTGCAAAGTGCTTATCGTAGCGGTGGGGGTTAACCACCGTACCGCCCCGTTGGCAGTGAGAGAAAAACTTTCTTTTTCAGCTCGTTCACTGCCGGCGCATTTACAACGTTTGCAGAATCACGGTGAAATAGAGGGCTGTGCGATTATTTCTACCTGTAATCGCACCGAAATCTATGCTAATCCGACTGAAGTGGAGGACGGATTGCGGGCGATATGGGATTTTTTATCAGAATATTCCGGGTTGGATATTTCAGAAATCAAAAGCTATACTTTTACGCATACTCTTTATGATGCGGTCCGGCACTTATTCCGGGTTTCGGCTGGTTTAGATTCAATGATTTTAGGTGAAACTCAAATCTTAGGGCAAGTACGTGACACTTATGAAATTGCCTTAAAAGCCGGTACTACCAACGGGGTATTGAACACATTTTTCAAACAAGCGATCACGGTGGGTAAAAAAGTGCGTAGTGAAACCGGTATTGATAAAAATGCGGTATCGGTCAGTTATGCGGCAGTGAAATTGGCCCAGCAAAAATTTGGCGACTTGAAGGGGCGTTCGGTATTAGTGGTTGGTGCCGGTAAAATGAGTGAACTTACCGCCAAGCATCTTTTAGCTAACGGTGTATCCGGTGTGATCGTGTCTAATCGTTCTTATGACCGGGCGGAGATATTAGCAAAACAATTTAACGGTCAAGCCGTTAAATTTGATGATATGTTTCAATATTTGCAAGATACTGATATTATTATCAGTTCTACTGCGGCCAGCCACTATGTGATTAGGTATGCGGATATAGTGAGGTTAATTCAATTAAATCCAGACAAAAAAATAATGCTTATTGACATAGCGGTGCCCCGGGATATTGATCCGGCGGTAGGTAAAATCCCCGGGGTAACGTTGTACGATATAGATGATTTACAAACAGTTATTGATAATAATTTAGCGGAGCGGCGCCGGGCGGCGGTAGTAGCGGAAGGGATTATTGAAGATCAACTAAATGATTTTATCAATTGGTTGGCTTTTAGATATGTAGTGCCGACTATTACTGCTCTAAAAAGCAGGAGTGAAGAAATAAAACAACAAGAACTGGAGCGGGCATTTAAGCGTTTGGGGGATGTTTCCGAGCGAGAGCATCAAATTATTAGTGCGTTGGCGCACTCTATTACGCAGAAATTAATGCATGCGCCGATTATGTGTTTAAAAGAATACGCTTTAACTACCGAGGGAAATATATACACCGAGGCCTTACAAAATCTTTTTGAGTTAAAGGTAGCAGGCAGTAGCAATGAAAGCAAACTAAAAGATACCCTGCAAAGATTAAATTTAAAATTTAATTGGCATGATGAAATAAAATTGCGCGCCAGTGGCTATTGTTTACCTTTTCAAAAATATATTGATACGCTGCAAACTAAACAAAAAAAGAATCCAGCCAGGAGTAGTCAAAAATGAAAAAAAAAGTGATAGTAGGCACGCGGGAAAGTGCCTTGGCGATGTGGCAAACTAACTGGGTGGTAGAACAATTGCAAAGAAATTACCCGGAGATCAAGCTGGAAATAGTTAAAATTAAAACCCGCGGGGATCGGATTCTAGATGTGGCTTTAGCCAAAATAGGTGATAAAGGATTATTTACCAAAGAATTAGAACTGGCTATGTTGCAGGGTGAAATTGATTTGGCAGTCCACAGTATCAAAGATTTACCTACCAAGCTACCTGAAGGGTTAATTATCGGGGCCGTTTGTAAACGAGAGCATCCGGGGGATGTGTTGGTTAGCCGGGAAGGTCAAAGGTTGGAAGAATTACCGCCCGGGGCGCAATTGGGCACTTCTAGTTTACGTCGCAGTGCTCAATTACTCCGCTATCGCCCGGATTTTAAACCAGTATCAATACGGGGTAATCTAAATACTAGAATAAAAAAGTTACAATCTGAAAAACTAGATGCTATTATTTTGGCAGCCGCCGGCATGCTTAGAATGGGTTGGAGTGAGCGGATTACCCAGTATATTCCTCCGCAAATATGTTTACCGGCAGTGGGACAAGGGGCTATTGGGATTGAAATCAGAGCGGGTGATGCGACAATATTGCAGCTGGTTAAAAGCCTTGAACACCGGGAATCTTTGTTGGCTATTGAGGCGGAACGGGCTTTGCTACGCCAACTGGAAGGTGGCTGTCAAGTGCCTATTGGGGCTTTCGGGATAGTATTTAAAAACAATATACGTTTGGAAGCCGCCGTAGTAAGTATTGACGGTACTAAGCAGGTAAGATTAAATCACAGCGGCACTGCCGAACAAGCAGCAGAGGTAGGCACACAACTGGCAGAGCGTTTATTGGCAAACGGTGCCGGTGAAATATTAGCAGGATTAGCAAACTAACAAGGAGATTAATCCATCATGAATAACGGTATTGTTTATTTGGTCGGGGCTGGTCCTGGGGATCCTGGTTTAATTACGGTCAAAGGGTTGGAATGTATTCAAAAAGCCGGTGTGATTGTATACGATCGTCTGGCAAGTCCGAAACTACTGGCTAAGATTAGTCCGGAAACAGAATTAATTTATGTAGGTAAATCACCGGATGGTCATGCTATGAAACAGCAGCAAATTAACCAACTGTTGGTGGACAAGGCTCAATCCGGCCAAATAGTCACCAGATTAAAAGGCGGCGATCCCTTTGTATTTGGCCGGGGCGGCGAAGAAGCGGAAACATTGGTTGAAAATGGCATTAGATTTGAAGTAGTGCCTGGGATTACTTCGGCAGTAGCAGCCCCGGCTTATGCCGGTATTCCAGTTACCCACCGGGATGCTACCAGTAGCTTTGCGGTGATTACCGGCAATGAAGACCCGACCAAAGAAAATTCTAATATTGCTTGGGATCAAATTGCTACCGGTTTGGGTACGCTAGTTTTTTTGATGGGTATGAGTAACTTGCCGGTTATCTGTGACAAACTAGTGCAACACGGGCGTTCACCGGCTACACCGGTGGCTTTGGTGCGTTGGGGTACTCGTCCGGAACAACGAACGTTGGTAGGTACTTTAGCAACCATAGCTGCTGAAGCTCGGCAAGCTAAATTTAAAAACCCGGCAGTAATTGTGGTTGGTGAAGTGGTCAGATTACGGGATAAATTAGCTTGGTTTGAGAGTAAACCGTTGTTTGGTAAACGGGTACTGGTCACTCGCTCTCGCGAGCAGGCTAGCGAGTTATCCCGGCAGATTGAGGAATTGGGTGGCGAAGCCTGGGAATTTCCTACTATCAGGATCGCTGCACCGGCAGATTATACTGCGCTGGATGCCGCTATCGGTAAACTACCGTTATACCAGTGGATGATTTTTACCAGTGTTAACGGGGTTAAATATTTTATGGATCGCCTGAAAATACTTAATAAAGATATTAGGAATTTACAAGGGATTGAGTTGGTTGCTGTTGGGCCTAAAACCAAAGCAGCTTTGGAAGCTTATGGTTTGCTGGTTAATTATGTGCCGGGAGAATACCGGGCTGAACAAATCACTGCCGGTTTGAAGGAAAAATTAAAACCAGGTGACCGGGTGTTGTTGCCCCGGGCTGACCTTGCTCGCCAGATTTTACCGCAACTACTGGCTGAAGCAGGAGCGGTAGTAGAAGATGTGATTACCTACCGGACAGTAGCGGCAGCAGGAGATGCCACCCGGTTGAAAGCAATGTTGCAGAAAAGAGAATTACATATTTTAACTTTTACCAGTGCTTCTACCGTGAAAAACTTTGTTAAATTATTAGCGGCAGATAATTTACAAGAGTTGTTACAGGGCGTAACTGTGGCTAGTATTGGACCGATTACCTCCGCTACTGCTTGTGAACTGGGGATTGAAGTCACGTTAGAGGCTAAAGAATCTACTATAGCCGGTTTGGTAGAAGCAATTAGAGGGTCTTCGAAAAGTAAAAAGTGAAGGTGGTTTATTAAAAATATAATGATTAGCGTAAGCAGATTATTATGCGGTACTGAAAATTTTGGTGATTCATTGCGGTATGCTCATGATTCCCGCAACCAAGTTAATGGCACACATGCCGGTCATGGCCCGGTAGTGGTGTGGAATATCACCCGCACTTGTAATTTAAAATGTATCCATTGTTATTCCAGTTCTGATGACCGCCGGTATGAAAACGAATTGACCGTTGATGAAGGGCGGCAATTATTGCGTGATTTAGTAGATTTCAAGGTGCCGGTGGTACTCTTTTCCGGTGGTGAACCGCTGATCAGTCCGCATTTTTTTGAATGGGCCAGCTATGCCAAAGAGTTGGGTTTGCGCATTACTGTATCTACAAACGGCACTTTAATTACCCCGGCAATAGCTCAAAAACTGAAAGAGATCGGTACCAGTTATGTCGGTATTAGTCTAGACGGCATCGGCTTTAATAATGATCGTTTTCGTGGTCGTGAAGGGGCTTATGAAGCGGCTTTAACTGGTATTCGTAATTGTTTAGCGGTAGGACAAAAAGTGGGGTTGCGTTTTACTATTAATCGTCATAATATCAATGAACTAGGTGCTGTTTTTGATTTACTGGAACAAGAGCAGATCCCCCGGGTTTGTTTTTATCATTTAGTGTATTCTGGCCGGGCTACTAGTATGAAAAATGAAGATATTAGTCACCAGGAAGCCCGGGAAGCACTGGATTTAATTATTGAGCGTACTGAAGCAATGGATCACCGGGGTTTAAATAAAGAAGTGCTCACGGTAGACAATCATGCTGATGCGGTATATATTTATTTAAAACTAAAAGAAAAAGACCCGGTGCAAGCGGCTAAGGCTTGGGAACTATTAAGTAGAAACGGCGGTAATCGCAGTGGGATAGCGATTGGACAAGTAGATTGGAACGGCAATGTCCACGCCGATCAATTTACCCCCAATTATACTTTTGGTAACGTGCGCAAGCGCAAATTCAGCGCTATTTGGACTAATCCGGATCACCCGCTGTTACTCAAATTAAAAAATCGGAAACCGTTTATTAAAGGACGCTGTGCCCGGTGTAAGTGGCTAGCAGTGTGTAACGGTAATTTTCGTCCCCGGGCCGAAGCGATCTATAATGATTTTTGGGCTGAAGATCCGGCCTGTTACCTGACGGATCAAGAAATTGGGATTGTGTAAATAGGGTTGTTAATGGAGGTATGAATGCTGTGTCTTTTCCAGTGATGCGCTTGAGACGATTGCGTGCTAACAATAATATCCGGCGAATGGTGCGTCAGCACTGTTTGCAGGTAGCGGATTTAATCTACCCGCTTTTTGTGACCCCAGGAGCAAACATCAAAAAAGAAATTTCAGCTATGCCGGGGGTTTACAATTTTTCTGTGGACCGGTTGCTGGTAGAGTTGACAGAAATAGCGGGTCTTAAAATCCCGGCTATTATTATTTTTGGCGTATTAGCGGCCAGTCAAAAAGACAGCTTGGGATCCGGCGCTTATGATCCTAACGGCATTGTCCAACAAGCGGTACAAGCTATCAAAGAAAAACAGCCTGAATTACTGGTGATTACCGATGTGTGCTTGTGTGAATTTACTAGCCACGGTCACTGTGGGGTGCTCAAAAACAATAACGTTGATAACGATGCCACGTTAGAGTTGCTGGTCAAAACAGCAGTAGCTCAGGCTAAAGCCGGTGCCGATATAATAGCCCCGTCAGATATGATGGACGGACGGGTAGCGGCTATTCGTCAAGGGTTGGATGAAAATGATTTTACGAATGTGCCGATTATGGCTTATGCGGCCAAGTATGCTTCGGCCTATTATGGTCCCTTTAGAGAAGCGGCTGGTTCAACGCCACAATTTGGTGATCGAAAAGCTTACCAAATGGATCCGGCTAACAGTGATGAAGCGTTGCGAGAAACCCGGTTGGATATTGAAGAAGGGGCGGATATGGTGATGATTAAGCCGGGCTTAGCTTACCTGGATATCATCTGGCGGATTAAAGCCCAATTTGGTTACCCTACGGTAGCGTATAATGTCAGTGGTGAGTATGCGATGATTAAAGCGGCTGCTCAAAAAGGCTGGATTGATGAAAAAAAAGTAGTACTGGAAACATTAACCGGGTTTAAGCGAGCCGGGGCGGATATGATTATTACTTATCATGCCAAAGATGCCGCTCGCTGGCTTAAGGGGGATGGGTAAGTGATTGTATCTTGGAACACTACCAATGCTTGTAATATGTATTGTCAACATTGTTATCGTGATGCCGGGGCTAAGGCAGATGAAGAACTAAACACTGTTGAGGGTAAGGCGTTGATCACTGAAATTGCTAAAGCGGGTTTTAAAATCATGATTTTCAGCGGTGGTGAACCGCTGATGCGACCGGATATTATTGAATTGGTAGCGCATGCTAAATCAAAGGGGTTGCGACCGGTATTTGGTACTAATGGTACGTTAATTACCCTGGAGATGGCTAAACGCTTAAAAACAGCCGGAGCGTTAGCTATCGGCATTAGTTTAGATAGTGTAGATGTGGCTAAACATGACCGTTTTAGAGCTACCCCTGGGGCGTGGCAAGGAGCAGTGCAGGGGATGCGTAACTGTCGACAAGCGGGATTACCCTTTCAAATCCATACCACTGTAGTGGATTGGAACTATGCTGAAGTAGAGACTTTAACGGATTTTGCGATTAAAGAGGGGGCGCTTGCGCATCATACCTTCTTTTTAGTACCTACCGGTCGGGCTGTCAATATTGAACAAGAAACTTTAAAGGCAGAGCAATATGAAAAATTATTACACCGGATTATGACTAAACAGCAACAAGTAGCTATTGAATTAAAACCAACCTGTGCCCCGCAATTTATGCGCATTGCCAAACAGCTGGGCGTTAAAATGCGCTTTAGTAAAGGCTGTTTGGCCGGCACCGGTTACTGTATCATCAGTCCCAAAGGAATCGTGCAACCCTGTGCTTATCTGAATATCCCGGCAGGTAATGTGCGCGAAACCCCTTTTAGTGAAATTTGGCGGGATAACGCAGTATTTAACCGCTTGCGTAATCAGCCGTTACAAGGTGGTTGTGGCACTTGTGACTATCAAAAAATATGTGGTGGTTGCCGGGCCCGGGCTTACTATTATCATGGTGATTATATGGCTGAAGAACCTTGGTGTTTGTATCACGGGCGCAAAGGATATTAAATTACTATTGTCAATAAGGTAATTTTTATTATATAATGTGGCTAGTATTAGAATTAACTTATAAGAGGTATAAGCATGAAATTAGACCCAATTGATCGTAAATTATTGAACTTAGTGCAAACTAAATTCCCTATTGTGCCGGAACCATACCGGGAATTAGCTGAAAAGCTAAATATAACAGAGCAAGAAGTGCTTAGCCGCTTGCGCTGTTTGATGGAAACTGATATTATTCGTCGTTTTGGCGGGGTATTTAATTCGCGTAGTTTGGGTTATAAAGGGACTTTGTGTGCGATGAAAGTACCGCCGGAACGAGTGGACGAAATAACAGCGTTAATTAATAATTATGTGGCGATTACTCATAATTATTTGCGTGATCATCAGTACAATATTTGGTTTACAGTATTGACGGATTCGTCAGAAAAGACGGCAGATATATTACAAGAAATAATTAAAAAAACCGGTATTAATGACTTGCTAAACTTACCTGCCGAAAGATTTTTTAAAGTATTAGTGAATTTTGAACTGGATGAGGGATAGTAATGCTTACTGAACAGGAAAAAACTTTAATTCGGGAATTACAAACTGGTTTGCCGCTTTCTTCCCGCCCCTTTGCCGAACTAGGTGATAAGGTTGGTTTGACGGAACAACGCGTGTTACAAAAAATTGAAGAATTTATAGAAAAAGGCTATATGCGGCGTATCGGGGCAGCATTACGTCACCGTAAAGTAGGCTATGCAGCCAATGCCATGGTGGTATGGTATATTCCAGAAGATCAAATTGAAAAAATCGGTCAGCAGTTAGCTCAACACAAAGATATTACGCACGTTTACCAGCGTAAATATCATCAAAGCTGGCCGTATAATTTCTATACCATGATTCACCGGCAAACCCGGGCAGAATGTTATCATTTTGCTGCTGAAATAGCTGCTGCAATTGGTATTAAAGAATACCAATTGGTATTTAGTACTAAAGAACTAAAAAAGAGTAGCATGCATTATTTTACTGAAAATTCACATAATAAAGAGTTGAATTTTAAAGACCGGCTTTGAAAAATAAGTTTTAAATTTTGGGTGTTGAGTTTTAATTTATCAACAGTAATTAAGGACAAGTGAAGGGTTACCTCTTCACTTATTTTTTTTATAAGGTAACGGTAAAGTGGATTTTAACCTGATCTGATTATAAAATATTGTGTGGTGACTTCATAGGTGTTATAATGTAGTCACTTGAAAGATGGGAGTGATCAATATGGAAGTAGGCATTAGGGAAATGAGAAATCACTTTAGCGGTTATCTAATCAAAGTAAAAAAGGGTGAAACGCTTATTATTACAGAGCGTAATATTCCGATAGCGAAATTAATGCCGTTACAAAAGCAGGTACCGGCAGAAATTTCAAACTTGGTAAGTGCCGGGCTGGTTTCTTGGAAAGGCGGTAAACCAAAAGGATTAGCCGTTCTTCCCGAAGGGCATGGTACTAAAACAATGGCGGAGATAGTTATGGAGGATCGCCAGTGATTTGTTATTTGGATACCAGTGCTTTGGTAAAATTATATGTGCAAGAACCCGGTTCAGAAATTGTTTATGAGTTAACTAGGGATTCTGATGTTGTCGCAACTTGTAAAATAGCTTATGCTGAAGCGAGAGCAGCCTTTGCCCGGGGGCATCGTGAGGGGATTTTGGATAACAAAAATTATGATCTGATTACCAGTGCTTTTCAGCAGGACTGGGAGAGTTATTTTTCTTTGGAAGTTTCTGATATACTTATTCGACTTGCCGGCGATTTAGCAGAAAAACATGCCTTGCGCGGTTTTGATGCGATGCATTTGGCAGCTGCGGTAATTTTAAAACAGCAAGTTAGCCAACCGGTTACCATGGGATGTTGGGATGTGAGATTATGGAAAGCGGCCCAAAACTGTGATTTGCAAGTTGTGCCTAGCATTAAACCGGGTGGTTGATACGATTTTTTAAAATATATTTAACGAAGGGAACGGTGGAGCAATGTCTAGGCGTTATGATCAATCTGTTGCTATGTTTACCGAGGCGCAAAAATACATACCAGGTGGGGTGAACAGTCCGGTGCGGGCTTTTAAATCCGTTGGCGGTGACCCGCTGTTTATTGAGCGTGGTGACGGGGCTTATCTTTGGGATGTAGATGGTAATCGCTATTTGGATTATGTTGGTTCATGGGGACCGCTGCTACTGGGGCACCGGCACCCGGCGGTGACAGAGGCGCTGCAAAATCAATTAGCAAAAGGCACCAGTTACGGTGCGCCTACCGTACTGGAAACAGCACTGGCCCAAATTATTATCAAGGCGATGCCTGCTATTGAAATGGTGCGGATGGTTAACTCTGGCACCGAGGCTACAATGAGTGCTTTGCGTTTGGCCCGTGGCTATACCAATAGGGATAAAATTGTGAAATTCGAAGGTTGTTATCATGGTCATGCGGACTGCTTATTAATTAAAGCCGGTTCCGGGGCACTGACGCTAGGGGTGCCTACCAGCCCGGGAGTGCCGGCAGACACCGCTACAAATACGATTACTGCTCCTTTTAACGATATAGAGCTATTAGAGCAAATATTTACCAAACAAGGGGCGGCTATTGCCGCTGTAATTTTAGAACCGGTAGCAGGTAACATGGGTGTGGTACCGCCGCAACCAGGTTATTTGGCAGCACTGCGTGAACTTACCCGCCAGCATGGTAGTTTGTTGATATTTGACGAAGTGATGACCGGTTTTAGGGTGGCTTATGGCGGAGCCCAGTCGTTATATAACATTGAACCGGATCTTACCTGCTTGGGCAAAGTTATTGGCGGCGGGTTACCGGTAGGAGCTTACGGCGGTAAAAAAGAAATAATGGCGCAAATAGCCCCACTTGGCCCGGTATATCAGGCCGGTACACTGTCCGGCAATCCCTTGGCGATGACCGCCGGTATTGCTACTCTGACTGAATTGGCCCGGTCCGGCGTTTATCAAGAACTGGAGCGTAAATCAACCCGTTTGGCAGAGGGGATCGCCCAAGCGGCTTTGGATACCGGCGTTAAAATCACCCAAAACCGGGTAGGTTCGATGCTGGGTACTTTCTTTACTGCCGTCGGACCGGTTGTTGATTACCAGACTGCCTGTAGTTCAGATACCGAAAAATTTGGTCGTTTTTTCCGGGCTATGCTGGCAGAAGGAATATACTTGGCGCCATCACAGTTTGAAGCAGCTTTTATGTCTACAGCACATACAGATACAGATATAGATATTACCATTGAAGCAGTACGAAAAGCTTTTGAAGTGATTTAATATTTGAAAAGGCGGCAGAAAGCAGGCGAGAATATTGGATAATATTTACACCATGGCTCTACTGGCTTTTGCTCCTATTTTATTTACAATTATAATGATGACCGTTTTTTCTTGGCCGGCCAAAAAAGTGATGCCGGTGGCTTGGCTGCTAGTGGTAATTGTTGCTTATGCTATTTGGGGTGTGGAACTGCAACGTATTATTGCTGCGACTATCTTTGGTTGCCTTTCGGCTTTTAACATCTTAATCATTATTTTTGGTGCTATTTTAATTTTAAATACTTTGAAAAAAAGTGGGGCGATGGCCGCCATTAGCCGGGGCTTTCACCAGGTGTCTGCTGACCGCCGGGTGCAAGCGGTTATTATTGGTTGGATGTTTGTTTCGTTTATTGAAGGAGCCGCCGGTTTTGGCACCCCGGCTGCTTTGGCGGCCCCGCTCCTGGTTGGTTTAGGTTTTCCACCGCTGGCAGCGGTGATGGTGGCTTTGGTGATGAACAGTACCGCTGTTAGTTTTGGAGCGGTGGGATTACCGATTACCGGTGGTATTGGAGCGGTAATGAAGGATACAGTAGTAGCACAGGCGGGCGAGGCAGCTTGGCTGCCTTTTTTGCATGATATAGGGATTTGGACCGCTTTATTTCATTTTATAGTTGGTTCTTTTATTCCTTTAATTGCCTTGTGTATGTTATCTTTTTTCTTTAGTCCTGCTGGTGAAAGAAGTATTAAATATGGTTTAGCGGCGGCTCCTTTTGCATTTTTTGCCGGCTTAGCTTTTACGGTTCCGTATTTGCTAACGGCCCTGTTTTTAGGTCCGGAATTCCCATCTTTGGTTGGAGCACTGATTGGTTTACCGGTGGTATTGCTGGCCGCTCAAAAGAATTTTTTGACACCTAAAGATACTTGGGATTTCCCCCCACCGAAACAATGGCCGGATGCTTGGCAAGGCACGAAAATAGCGGCAGATGAAAAAAGCAATATGCCGCTCTGGTTAGCTTGGACACCGTATATCTTAATTGCTTTGATTCTAGTAATCACTCGTATTCCCGGTTTGGGTTTAAAAGAAATTTTAATGAACCAAGTAGTCAGTTGGCCGGATATTATGGGCACCGGTATTAATTATAGTTTTTCATATCTGTATTCACCGGGTACAGTACCATTTATACTGGTGGCAGTAATGATCATATTTATCCACAAAATACCGGTCCGAAAAGCACAGCAAGCGTGGGCGGATACTTTTAAACAATTACCCAGTATTACTATAGCATTGTTGTTTGCGGTGGCGATGGTACAGGTAATGCTGCAGTCTGGTGTTAATCTAAAGGGAATTGACGGGATGATGATTGTCATGGCTACTGCTACCGCTCAAATTGTGGGTGGGGCTTGGCCGGTAGTAGCTCCCTTTGTGGGAATATTAGGTACTTTTATAAGTGGCTCTGGTACCGTATCTAATATTTTATTTGCTTCTTTTCAATATGAAGTAGCCCAGCAATTGCAGATACCGGGGGTGGTAGTGCTCGCTTTGCAAAATGTTGGTGGGGCGATAGGCAACATGATTTGCGTACACAAAGTGATTGCCGCCTATGCTACTGTGGGTTTGGCGGGTAAGGAAGGGGTGATGATCCGCCGCAACTTTATACCGGCGGTAATTTATGCCGGTGTGGTGAGTTTACTTGCTCTGGTAGTAATAGATTATTTATTAGTGATCAAATAAAAATGATTTTATCACTGCAAAATATTCTCTGAAGAACATGCTTATTTTGGTGTTTGGTGGTGTTTCTGCCGGCAACCCGGCTACTTCAAAACCTAACCTTTGAGCAAGAAACTTAGCTCTGAATAAGTGGAAATCAGAACTAATAATTAATATCCGGGGATTATCTATGCCGGCAGCTGGGGCTATTTTATCCCGGGCATATTTAAAATTTTCAAACGTACTGGTAGAATGTTCTTCCTTAAATATTCTGGCTGCATTGATGTTTTTATTAATTAAAAATGATTTCATTGCTGCGGCCTCGGTAATAGTATTTCCGGCACCTAATCCACCGCATACAATTATTTTAACATTATTATCCTTAGCAAATTGATAGGTTGTAACTAACCGGTTGTATAAAGCAGGGGAAGGTTCACTGCCCCAAACAGCTGCTCCTAAAACGATAATATAATCAAATTCTTGGGTCTGTAATTCAGTGATGTTAACAGAGTGAGATTCATTAAAAATAAGTAATTGGATGATTAAAAAAGACGCCAGCAGGGTTATTGAAAATATTAAAGCGATCTTTTTGATTTTTTTTAGCATTAAGAAAACACTCCGTTTATAAAACTTTATCCGTGTTTAATAATAACCACAGTTGATTATCTTTTTTGACTACGCCGGTTAAAAATTCTGTGTTGCTGTCTACTGTATGGGCAGGTTCTATTTCTGACTGTTGGTATCGTCCCACTTCTAGCACTTGATCCACAATCATACCAATATTTTGCACTTTAGTTTCGACCACTACAATGCGGGTATCTTGATCAGTTTCTTTTTCAGTTAAACCAAAACGTTGGCTGAGATTAATTACCGGTAAAATATTGCCACGCAAATTAATCACCCCGGTCACATAAAAGTGGGTACTGGGTATCGGGGTAATTTCGGTCATCCGAATTATTTCTTGTATTTCTTGAATGGGCAGAGCATAGTTTTGATCACTTAGCTGGAATACGACTAATTGGTCATCAGTTACTTCAGTTACTTCAGTTACTGCGGACATTTTAAATTCCTCCTAATTTGTTTTTATATTTTATTATATTTCATAGTAAGTAATTTCGACACTAACAAGCATTATCCTGTTTAAAATATCAAAATAAATATAATTATGATTGTTGGTGGTTGACTATAACAATCAAATAAGCATATAATAATAGCAAGTATCTGAGGTAGGGGGATTATCCTGCTACTGAGGATGGAAAAAATTCAGGAAATTCCCTGCGGGTCTGGTTAGGTACTATTGCCAAGGGGGGTGCCATCTGTTGTTGTTAATGCACCCGCTCCCCTATTTCAGGGCAGTGGGTGCTTTGTGTTTGCCAGTGTTGTTTGATGCCTGCGGGTGATTGACGACCAAAGAGCACTCTCGGAAACAGTTAAAAAGTTCCAAACACCCCCTCCCCCTAACCCCCTCCCACTAGTGGAGGGGAAATCAAGTTCCCTCCCCCTTGATGGGGGAGCGGGTACCCACCCGAAGGGAAGGGTGCAGGTGGGGGTGAAAAAACGAAAACTTTCTTTGAAAGGTACAGAAATAGTGGGGTTAGACTTTCCGAGAGTACTCGACCAAATAAAGGGAGGTGGCGATGTTAATGGAGCAACGTATCGGGGTGATTGGGATAGTGGTAGAAGATCGTGCTAAAGCAGCCCAAATTAATGCTATCCTTAGTGAGTACGGTGACATGATTATTGGTCGGATGGGCGTACCCTATCAAAACAAACAACTTAGCGTGATTTCGCTGATAATTGAAGGAACAACAGATCAAGTAGGAGCAATGACCGGTAAATTGGGTAACATTAAAGGAGTACAAGTAAAATCAGCGTTAAGTAGATAGGGGACACACCGCACCCTTCCCGGCACTCAATTCAGACGCAAGAAGATATCGTTAAACAAATCTTTGTTTCTGAATTGAGTACCGGGAAGGTCCCCATCAATCTAGTAGTAAATTCTCAAGATAATACGGGTGATCTAAATGGATAGAATAGAACAAGATTTAATCGGGACAGTAAAATTACCAGCAGAAGCCTATTACGGTATTCATACCGCCCGGGCAGCAGAAAACTTTGATGTTACCGGTACGGGGGTGCATCATCAGTTAATTAAGGCCTTGGCGGTGGTTAAACAAGCGGCGGCGGCTGCTAACATCACTATGGGGATATTAGACCGAAAAATTGGTGATGCCATTTACCAAGCGGCCGGCGAAGTGGCGGCAGGGCAATTACTGGATCAATTTATTGTAGATGCCCTCCAAGGTGGGGCGGGTACATCTACCAATATGAATATGAACGAAGTATTAGCTAACCGGGCTATTGAACTGCTGGGCGGGAAAAAAGGTGACTATACCCTGGTGCATCCTATTGATCACGTCAATAGCAGTCAATCCACAAATGATGTTTATCCCACCGCCTTGCGGATTGCGGCGATTCGTTTATTACAGCCGTTGAGTGCACATTGTGCGTTGTTGCAAGGAGCATTACAAAAAAAAGAAGCAGAATTTGCCGGGGTATTGAAAGTGGGACGTACTGAAATGCAAGATGCGGTACCGATTACTTTAGGGCAGGAATTTGGCGCTTATGTTGAAGCAGTAGCCCGGGATCGCTGGCGATTGTATAAAGTAGAAGAACGTTTGCGCCAGGTGAACTTAGGTGGTACGGCGGTAGGCACCGGATTAAACGCCCGGCGAAAATATACCTATACCGTTATTGAACGCTTGCGCGGCTTAACTGGTTTAGGATTAGCCCGGGCTGAAAACATGGTTGATGTCACCCAAAATGCAGATGTATTTGTAGAAGTAGCTGGTCTGATTAAAGCGGCGGCAACTACTCAAATTAAAATTGCTGCTGATTTACGATTGTTGTCTTCTGGCCCGCGAGCAGGGTTGGGTGAAATAAAATTGCCGGATTTACAGGCCGGTTCATCGATTATGCCGGGCAAAGTGAACCCGGTACTGCCGGAAATGGTGACGCAAGTAGCGTACCAAGTAATCGCTCATGATTTAGCAATTACCATGGCCGGGCAGGCGGGGCAGTTAGAGTTAAACGCCTTTTTACCTTTAATTGCCGCTAATTTGCTGCCGGCTATGGATAACTTGAGTAAGGCACTCAAGTTATTTGCTGAACGATGTATATTAGGGATTGAAGCGAACGCTGATCACTGCCGGCAGTTACTGGAAAATAGTATTAGTTTGATTACGGTGTTGGTGCCACAAATTGGTTATGAACAAGCGACCCAGTTGGCTGAAGAAGCATTGCAAAAAAAATGTAGCCTCCGCCAAGTGATATTAGCCAACAAAGTACTGAGTGCAGCAGAGTGGGAACAATTGATCAAACCGGAAACGGCACTAAAAGCAGGCGTTTTTGGTGCAAAGTGAAAAAAAGATTAGACGCTGATTTTTATGATTAACGCTGATTTTAAAAGAATAAGAAATTAATATAAGTGCAGGTTCGAAAAGGGTACCATTTAGTACATTTAAAATTTACATATTAATCCAATCAACCTTAAAACACACCCCCACCCTACCCTCCCCCATCAAGGGGGAGGAGATTAAGTCCCCCCCTCCCCTCGTGGGAGGGGCGGGTACCCACCCGAAGGGAAGGGTGCG
>JAJOKO010000002.1 GCA_021129825.1 Desulfotomaculum sp.
TATTCTTTTTCTGATTATATCATATCTAAATTTTTTTTACCACAATTACCTTTAAAGTGCGTGTTCGAAAAGTATGTTTGTGGTAAAAACCCCCCTCCCCGCACCCTTCCCTTCGGGTGGGTACCCGCCCCTCCCACGAGGGGAGGGGAAATCAAGTCTCCTCCCCCTGGATGGGGGAGGGTAGGGTGGGGGTGTGTTTTAAGGTCAATTGGGTTAATATGCAAATTTTAAATGTGATAAATGATACCCTTTTCGAACATGCACTTAAAATATTTAAAATAGTCATTTAAAGTTTTTTACAGTATAATATAAAGGTCTGTAAAATGCGTGTTCGAAAAGGTGATCTGGATGTTCTATACTAGAATAAAACAATTTTTTTCAGCAATAAACAGTACTATAAATTCAAAAGACCAACACTTTATTTTACTGTATCTGAATCTTAAAGAACAAAAGCTTTTTTTTGATATGGATGTACCTACTCAAAAACATTGTTTAAATGTTGCTTATACTTGCTGGGAATTATTGCAAAATCATCCTAAAATAAATAAAGAGGTGTTATTAAAAGCTGCTTTACTGCATGATTGCGGTAAAAAAGCAGGCGAAGTAACCACCTTGCACCGGGTAGCTATTGTATTAAGCCAAGCTTTCATGCCTAACTTTGCCAAAAAAATGATCCAACAAGGTCAAACCAAGTCTGCTGGCACATTAAGCAATGCCTTTTATATTCAATCAATTCATAGTAACCGGGGTGCAAAAATCGCTAAAAAAGCACAAGTACCTGCATCAATAATAACCCTGATAGAGCAGCATCATGATCATTTAAATAAAAATGCTCCCATGGAGTTGATTTTATTACAACAAGCAGATAATGCTAACTAAAAATAATCTTTAATCCGGTTAACCGAACTACTTGGCGCAGTAGCCGCTCCCAAGCGATTGCAAAATTTATGCTTTTCACCATGGTAGTCAGATCCACCTGTTGGTATCAAATGCCACTTTTGAGTTTGCCTGAAGTAATACTCCTGCTGCAGCCAAGTATGTCCCGGGTGCCATACTTCAATTCCTTTTAAATTATACTCAATTAACTCCGGTAAAATATCAGCACACTTACTAATTGCCGGATGCGCCAACACCGCCACTCCTTTAGCCCGGGAAATTAATTTTATTGCTTTTGCCGGACACATTTTTTCATAAGGAATATAAGCCGGGCAACCAACCCCAATATATTTTTTAAAAGCTGCTTCGCGACTAGATACTATCCCTTTTTCTACTAAAGCATCAGCAATATGGGGACGCCCAACAGAACCACTACCAGATATTCGTTGCACTTTGCTCCACTCTATATCTAAACCCATAGTTCTCAGCTTATCGATTATCAATTTTGCTCTTGATATTCTAAATTTACACATTTCATCCAAAGTTGCTATTAATTCCGCATTGTTCATTTCTGCAAAATATCCTAAAATATGAATTTCACGCCGGTCATAATAACAACTCATTTCTACCCCGGCTAAAACCTCTATTTTTTTACCTTGGGCTGCTTGCCAAGCACCAACCAGACCATCCATAATATCATGATCAGTAATAGCAATAGTTTTTAATCCTAATAATAAAGCCTTAGTTATTATTTCAACCGGGGTGTCCGTACCATCAGAAAAATTAGTGTGAATATGTAAGTCCGCTGACATAAAAAAATCACCCTGTCCGTATTAAATCATCCCTCGCAAGCAATCATCAGACCGCAAAAAAATGCTTATATCGCCTAGCTGGTTAACCTTTTTATTCTCTCGGTCGGACTGATAATACTGGTCACTTTCACACCAAAATTTTCATTTACCACTACTACTTCACCTTCAGCAATCAACATACCGTTAACTAAAATTTCTACCGGTTCATTGACCATTGATTCTAGCTCTACCAACGAACCAGGACCTATGTTCAACACTTCTTTAATTGGTCTTCTGGTACGCCCTAATATTACCGACACCTTGAGCGGAACATCTAGAATTAAATCTAAATTTCGTGGTACTATCTGTTCTGTACTATTATTGCTAGTAACCTCCGGCTGAGATTGTTCATTAATATTTTCCACTTTAATATTTTCCGCTTCGCTATTATCTAAACCTTTCAAAAGTTCTGCCGCTTTGTTTTTAGCTGTTTCCACACCCATGATTTGCATGATTTTAGTATCTACTAAATCACCTATAGTCATTTGAAATGATACTATTACTAATTCGCTAGCATCATCGGCAGGTAATAATAATTTACTAATATCTGTTTTATCTTCATTGAACACTAACGCAGTCGGTGTAGAAATATTAACTGGTTTACTAAATAATTGTGATAACGAAGTTGATGATGCTCCGATCATCATATTCATCGCTTCTGACGTGGCGCTTATTTCCATCTCGGATAACTCTGTTGCTTCTGGTTTACCTGTGCCACCCATCATCAAATCAGCAATCACCAAGGCATCCGCTACCTTCAACATCAACATATTAAAACCTTTTAGACCAGCGGTAAATTCTACTTTAATTACCATATAAGGAACTGTAAAAGTTTCCAAAAGTTGCTTTTTAGTAATTACCTTTACTTGCGGACTGGTAATAGCAACCCGGTGATTCAATAATTCCGAAAGAGTGGTCGCTGCCGCCCCCATAGAAATATTACCGACTTCTCCTAAAGCATCTATTTCTTCTGAAAGTAATTTTCCAAACTCTAATTCAGGTGATGCCATAGCCAGATTTTTAGTGCTATTTTCGCTTTTGTCTTCAACTGTATCCTGAGACTGATTACTCATCAAAAGTTCAATTTCTTCTTGACTTAAAACTTTATCTTCTGCCAATTTTTTAGCCCTCCCCCGCCAAAGACGTCACTTGAATCGCTAATTTTTGACCAATCCGCCCCGGTTGCACTTTGAATTTCAACTGATCTTGCACAAATAGTTCCAGATCATGCCCCTGCTGTCGATCCAGCATTAACACATCTCCAGCATGCAGCTCCAAAAAATCTTTGATTCTCAGCTTGCCGCACCCCACTAAAACACTCATTTCTATTCCTGAAGACTTAATCCAATGCTCTAGGGCCTTAACATCATCCGGTTCCGGTTGCTGTAACCCTTGCTTAAATTGATTAGAGGTGAATTTCGGTAACACCGGCTCTAAGAAATTATAAGATAAGCATAAATTTAATAAACCTTTACTTTCTTCCACATCAGTAGCAAATGTAATCACCAGTACAATATCACTGGGTGCCAAAAGTTGGGTTAAATGCGGGTTGGTTTCTAACGCTACTATCGAAGGCTGCCCTTTAAAAATATCTTTCCAAACTATATCTAATTGGTTAATCATTTTTTCTAAAATCTTACGCGCTACCGACATTTCAATCTCGGTCAATTCCGCTGCCCGGTCAGGCATCTGGCCTTCGCCACCCATTTGTAAATCAACTAAAGGTTTTAAAAACTGGGCATTAGTTTCCATAATAGCATGCCCTTTATGTTCATTAAAATTAAAAATAGTAAGCAATGTCGGGGTAACTACCGAACGAGCAAATTCTTCATACGTAACTTGACCTACAGAAGCTAACTCAATATCAATATTGGCATTCAATAAACCAGATAAAAAGTTAGTCAGCAACCGGGCGTACCCCCCGTGTAAAGCTTGCAATGTAACCAATTGCTCCTTGGTAAACTTATTCGGTTGCCGAAAATCATAAGGCTTTAACTTTTGACTTATTGCCTCTGCTTCTACTTGCTCCGCTGTTACTTCTCCTGATACCAACCCTTCTAATAAAGCATCGATTTCAGCTTGGGAAAGCACATCCCCCACGTAGTTACCCTCCCTTTTTTAAATAAAATAAGTTTTGATTAAAAACCAAAATTTTCTACCTATACTGCTTGACCTGCTACCCACTGCCCGACGACCGAATATTACTTACCTAGCACTCGCTCAATAGTCTGCAAAATACGATCTTGCTGAAATGGTTTTACTACAAAATCTTTAGCGCCGGCTTGAATAGCTTCCATCACCATCGCTTGCTGTCCCATCGCGCTACACATAACCACATTAGCATTAGGATCAAATTCTTTAATCGCTTTGACTGCCTGAATGCCGTCCATTTCCGGCATAGTAATATCCATAGTGACCAAATCCGGTTGTTTTTCTTTATATAACTCCAATGCTATCGCACCATTTTCCGCTTCACCTACCACGTCATAACCGGCTTTAGAAAGGATATTTTTAATCATCATTCTCATGAAAGCAGCATCATCTACAATAATAATTTTTTTACTCACTGGATTTTTCCTCCTATGAATTGATAGGGACATTCCCGGCGTTCAACTCTACAATAATTTTATCTTTAAACATAATTTTCTTAAAATTGAACGCTGGGTGTGTCCCTTATCCTATGAATTCGTAATTATTCCCAACGCTTTAAAAAGTACGTCTAAAGATTTATTTTTAGTAATGAAAAAAAAGTGACCTTTAATATGCTTCTGTTCTTCAAACAAAACTGTTTCTATCAACAAGATATGTTCTTCCACATAGCCGCCTTCTATCAATGAAGTACTCAAAACTGCCCCCAACATATCGTAAGCAAACATCGGCACATTAGGAACCATTTTTAAATTAGCCATTGTGCCAATAGCCGCTAAAAAAGAACCGGTCAGCATATTACCTACTTCCTGAATTACAGATTGACCCATTTCATCCATCTGGTTAGTGGTACCTGGCAGTAATCCCATCAGCATATCTACCAAATACCAAGCACTGGCTGCATTAAAAACAAATAAAACTTGTGCTGGCACTTCTCCCTCTACTCGTAAAGTCACACATGCTACTACTTCTTCTAGTCCACCAATTTTCTCCATCGCTTCTTCCATAGAAATGAATACTGCTTGGGGTACCTGCATATCCACTTTTTTATTGAGCATTTGAGCCAAAGACGTAGTCGCATTACCTAAACCAATATTACCAATTTCTTTCAATACATCCAAATGTACATCTGTTAGCTTTTGATTATTTACAGTAGCACTCACTACCTAATCTCCTTTCATTTTTTTTGATAAAAACACGGGTAAATCTTTTCCAAACCAAATTCTGCATAATTAAAAATTGTTTCACTACCACCAATAAATAGATAGCCACCTGGATTTAATGATTCTGAAAATTGCCGGTTAATTTTATCCTGAGCCTCCCGCACAAAATAAATCGTTACATTCCGGCAAAGAATTAGATCATATCCCCGTGGATAGTTATCAGCCAATAAATCATGTTGACGATACTTTATCTTGTTTTTAATTTCCGGCTTAATCAAATATTTATTGCTTTGCTCTAAAAAATATTTTTTTAATCTTAATTTACTGATGTTTTTCACCGCATCCAGATTATATTCACCTTGTTGCGCTTTTTGCAAAATACTTTGGTCTAAATCTGTAGCATCAATTTTATAAGCACTTCCCGGCTTTAATTCATTCATGATTATAGCCAACGAATAGGGCTCGGCACCAATAGAACACGCCGCACTCCACATTTTCAAATCAACTGTTTTCGCCATTAATTCCGGCATGACCTTATCTTCCAATACTGCAAACATTTTAGCATCGCGGAAAAATTCAGATACATTAATAGTTAAATAATCTAAAAAATTATGATACTCTTTTCTATCATCGGTAATAATTTTGAAAAATTGACCGTAATTTGCTATTTTCTTTTTAACTAATAAATTATCTAAACGACGTTTTAGTTGCTTTTTTTTATAACTGTTGAGATCTAAACCAAATTTTTGATGTACTTGATTTTTGAAATCTAAAAATTCCATCATCTAAACCACCTTTAAAGAAGTGCCTACGGTACGGATAGTAAGCAAACCAGTACTTAAATCTAATATTATTGTCCGCCCGTGCTTGCCGCCTGTTTCGCTTGCTAAAATTTTAATACCACTTTCTTTTAATATTTTTTTAGTTGCTTCAGTATTTTGCTGACCAATATTCATCGTGAATTTTTTGTCTAATCCAGAAAACATTTGAGCCCCACCTGCTAATTTGGCTTGTAACCGACCCAATATAACCCCTTTTCGTTGTAATTCTTTCAACATTAATGGTATCCCGGTATCAGCAAACTTTGCCGGTTTAATTACACCGCTAAATCGCTTGCTATCCGGTAGCATGATGTGTAATAATCCACCTATTTTTACTTGCGGGTCATACAGAGTTAAACCTACACAAGACCCTAAGCCTAAAGTAATTATCTTGTTAGGATTATTCGCCGTTTTGTAATCCGCTATTCCTACTTGGATGTCTTTTAACATGTATTATAAAAGGTCTCGAAAAGCTGACCCACTAATACCCCCATTCACAAATATAATAACTTAAAATCCTCTTACTGTGCGTGTTCGAAAAAGAGTACGATAGACCCAAGAAGTTCAAGGTGACTTGGTAATGGCGGGGTGAAACGTATAAATAATACGTAAGCGTCGCCATTACCAAGTCAACGCAGAAATTCGCCGGGTATTTCGCACGGACTTTTCGAACATCCTCTTACTGGCGGATATTGTTAGCCATACCCCACATCTCATCAGCTGTTCTAATTGCCCGGGAATTAAAAGCATAGGCCCGCTGGGCAGTGATCATTTGCACCATTGCTGCCGTTAAATCTACATTAGATCGTTCCAGATGATTCTGTCGAATTTCACCAAAATTACCCGATGCCGGGTGTCCGGTTAATTTTAAACCGGCATCTTCAGTTTGTTTAAACATATTCTGACCAATAGACATCAAACCGGTTGGATTTTCAAAACGATGTAGCATAATCTGAGCATCAATTTGTTCTTGTTCCCCGGCACTGTTAATGCCGGTGATTTTTCCGTCTGTACCAATTAATATTTCCTGTACATCCTCTGATAATTTTACCCCGGGCAACTTATAACCAGCAGCATTCACCAAATACCCGTCTTTAGTCCGCGAAAACATCCCATCTCTAGTATATAAAGTTCCCCCGTCAGGTGCCACTAAACCTAAAAAGCCAGCCCCGTCAATAGCTACATCTAATGAGCGTTCTGTTGCTTTCAACATACCTTGGTTGAAAACTTTATCTAAACTAGCGACCTTTACCCCGTTACTTACTTCCGGCACTATGTTAGTATCCGGTAATACTGGCTTACCAGTATGCCCTATTTTTTGCCTAACTAATTCGCTAAATACTATTCGATCTTTTTTAAAACCAGTAGTATTAATATTTGCTATGTTATTACCTACAGTAGCCATTTGCAGTTGCTGCGCCCACATGCCCGAACGTCCAGACTGGATAGTTGATAACACCAATTGCCACCTCCTGATTTATTTTAAAAGCAAAATAAAAGGTTCTAGGTTCTTCTTTTCCTAGTTCCTTTATCCTCGTTCCTCAATCCTTTATCCTAGTTCCTTGTTTTTTGTCATTATCTCAACGTCCCTACTTGACTAATAACCTTACCTAGTAATTCATTATGAGCTTGAATTAACTTTTTGGTAGCTTCGTAGCTTCGTAATGCTGCAATCATACCGGTCATTTCATTTACAACATCTACATTTGATTTTTCTACAAATCCTTGTCTTATTTGGGTAGTTACTGTTGCTAATTGTTCCAGTTCATCAGTTCTGGAAAAATAACCCTCCCCTGTTTTCTTTAATTGTTCTGGATTAGCAAACTCTGTAATCATTAGCCTGAATTGGTTTTCATCTGTCACTATTGTTCCATCAGGATTTACTGTAAATTCAGCTTGACCGAGTGGAATAGCTTTACCGGCAACATCCAATAATAAATCTCCCTGGGATGTAATCAAATAACCATCCCTGTCAATACTAAATGAACTGTTCCGACTGTACAACTGGCGGGGAGCACCTTGTTCAGAAGCAACCTGAACAGTATAAAAACCAGCACCATTCAAAGCTAAATCCAGATTATTACCAGTTTGGATTAACTGCCCTTGAGCTTGGTTTACAACTACTCTGGATATAACACTACCCATATTAGTTTTGCCCACAATATTTATTCCATTAGTTTGCGGTCCTTGATGACCACGTAATACTTGACCAAAAGTTTGCGAAATAGCTTGTTCGCTTTTAAAACCAAGGGTATTAACATTAGTTAAATTACTGGTGATAGTATCTAACTTAGCTTGTTGCACTCCCATGCCGCTTAACGCATTATAGATGCCACCTAACAATAGATCATCACTCCTCTCCCCTATCCTTTTAATGCTTTTTTCAACCGTTTGATAGCCTGACTATGTAATTGACACACTCGCGATTCCGAAACTGCCAGCACTTTACCAATTTCTTTTAAAGTTAATTTTTCTTGATAATATAGCGCTAAAATCAATTTCTCCCGTTTATTTAAAGCCTCTACTGCTACTGCTAAAATTTTCGCATCTTCTGCCTTACTTATTTCTTCCAATGGTTCGAAACTATCCGGGCCCTCCACTAAATCACCCCGGCGCACAGCATCCCCCTCAGTGCTATACACATCTTCATCCAAAGAATATACTTGACCAGAATTAACCGGACTGGTAATTTCCCTAAGCTCTGGCAACGAAATACCAGTTGCTTTAACTAAAGCTTTTTCGGTAACTTCTTGACCATTTTGTTGTAGTTTCAAATGAGCTGATTTGATCAGTTGTTGTTTTTGCCACACTGTCCGCGGCAACCAATTTTGGCGGCGCAACTCATCCAACATTGCCCCCCTGATACGGTGATAAGCAAAAGATTCAAAAGCTACCCCTAAATCCGGATCAAATTTATCAACCGCTTCCATTAAGCCAATTATTCCGCAACTTTCCAAATCATCTTGTTGCAAAAAAAACGGTACTTTCACCGCCAACCTACCAGCAATATTTCTAACCAAGGGTAAGTAATTTATAATTAACTTCTCTCTGATAGCTGCAAACTCCTGCTTATTTAAAACACTAATCTTCCGGCAATCAAAAAATTGTGCCCATAAATCACCGGTTTCTTTCAAGGTATTTAATGGCATGATTTCACTTCCAATTTATTGTTTGCGAATTTGTTCCATCTGTTTAGCAAACACAAAAGCACAAAGACTATCTTCTAAGTTGCGATCAATATCTAAAAACTTCAAGCTAGCTTGATACAATTTAGTATCTCCATCCGTTAAATTACAACGGATCACTGCTGTTTTTAAATTCATATTAATATTTTCTTTTTTTATAAATATTTTAAAATGGATATTTAATACTACGCCAGTTTCTAACTTCTCTTTAAGTATCATACGCATACCGCCACCGCTAATATCCAAAATAGTGGCTTTTTTCCAGTCGGTTTCCGGTTCCGGTAGATCTTTTTGGACACTCCCTTGCCGACGCCGGGTACGCTTGGCTGGTGCTGGCACTGTTACGTTGGAAAGTGTTTCGGGACTTGGAGCAACAGCATCAAACTGGCGATACTCTACATCCATCATCACTTCTACCCGCACAAAGCGGCGCAATTGGATTCTTTCAATATCTTCTAAAAAAGGTTCTTTTATTTTATATAGTCGTAAAGATTCTTCTTGATGTACTCCCAAGTAAGGGGCAGTAAATACAAAAGCAGCCCCACTGGTAATGTATTTTAATCTGACTTGTTCATTACGCATCAACACCAGCGGGTCCTCTTTCTGGTACGGTGTAGTGATATAAAGTGTACTATTTTTGATATCCTGAATAACAGAGTAATACTCCGGTTCGTCCGGGCTGGTTACCCTGGTAATGGTAATACGTTGATTGATTTTATAGGCTTCAATATCAGCTGTACTCATTTTCTCCCCCCTATCAACTAAATAATTTGGTCAAACGACTAAAGAAACCAGCTATCCCGGTTTGATTATCAACACTACCTGACTGGCCAGTTACCGCTCGTTGCTGTTCAAGTGTTTCCACGCCGGCAAGCCGGTTGGCTATAGACTTAATGGCCTTACTGGCTAAACTATCAGGCTTAAATAACACAACCGGTTGCTGCGCTTTTACCGCTTGCACCAGCTTAGCATCTTCAGGGATTGTGCCTAAATGGTTTAATTTTACATTTGGCAAAAAGTGTGCCGCTGTTACCTGTAACTTCCGCATGGTATCGTCAGATTCCTGCTGATTTAGCACTTTATTTACAATTATATTTATTTTGTCATGTACATCATAACGAGCTAGTACCTTAATTATCCCGTAAGCGTCTACGATAGCAGTCGGTTCGGGAGTAACTACCGTGATTACCTCTGATGCTGCGGCTACAAAAGCCAGTACGTTTTTATTAAGCCCGGCACCGGTATCTACCAACACCCAGTCCGTGCCTATTTCAAAATCATGCACCGCCTCCCTTAAATAATCAATAACCTCAATATCTAAATTAGCTAATTCCCATAAACCCGAACCACCAGATATTAAGTTAACCTGGTTCGGTCCGGGAGTTAAAATATCCATCAATGACTTTTGATTATATAAAAAATCATAAATAGAATAGCGGGGTGCCAATCCTAATAAGACTTCCGCATTAGCTAAACCCAAATCAGCATCAAAAATTACCACCCGTTGATCTAAATCAGCCAAAGCTAAAGCTAAATTAACGGTTATATTGGTTTTACCTACTCCACCCTTGCCGCTGGTAACCGCTATCACCCGGGGACCAGCGGTAATAATATTGTTTTCGGCCTTGATAATCAAAGCTTTCATTTAATTAATACCTCTAAAAATAAATTGGGCTAAATTACGCGGTTGCACTGTTGTCAGATCATCCGGAATCACCTGACCATCAGTGCAATAGCGCAAAGGCACCCCTGTCTTTAATACGATATTCAGCATTGAGCCTAATGTTTCCGTTTCATCTGTTTTAGTAAATATGCACCCGGTATACCGGGCAATCTGGAAATCTTTGATAATCCGCAATAAATCACGATCTTTAGTAGTGGCACTCATCACCAAATAAATTTGTTTCCACTCGTTAATCGCTTCTAAAAATCCTTTTATTTCTAATACTTGACCGGTGTTTTTAGAAGAACGCCCGACGGTATCTATCAAAACATAATCTTTGTCAGCATGTTTCTCTACCGCTTGGCGCAATTCCGCCGGGGTCATTACTACTTCTACCGGCACATCGATAGTATTACCATATATTTTTAACTGGTCAGCTGCACCATAACGATAAGTATAAACAGTAATTAAAGCAACCTTTTTAGCTTCTAACAGCTTGAAACGGGTAGCTAATTTAGCCAATGTAGTAGTTTTACCTACTCCGGGTGGACCGATAAAAGCCAAGCATTTCACCCCAGATACTCCAGCCGCCCCACTATCAACGCTCTTATAAGCAGGCTCTACCAATTCTGTTATCCGGTTAATTAAAGCCACTTTCACCAAATCATCTTTAACTTTAGCAGCATCCGCTTCCTTTACATCTACTCCACCGTACTTGCTAATAATTTGCTCTAAATCTTCTACTAATTGTTTGGCAATCCCTTGATCAATATCCGCATCGACCAGTACCTGCAACCACCGCCGTTTAAAATGCGCATCGCCAGCTTTATTCATTTTTGTTAACTGGTGTTCTAGTGCCACCAACAAGCGGTCCTTTTCCTGCTGTTCTAAAGATTTCATTGTTGCTGCTTTCAACAACGGCTTAAATTCCACAGCAGCTTGCCCACCGCTCTTATTGATGTTGCTAAACTCTGCCACCAAAGAGGTCTTGGGGGTATTTTCTACATTTGTCAACTTGCTCTTTTTTGGGAGTATTTGACTGGCACTAACCGTCCTTTGCAATTCAGCATCTGCCGTTAAATACAAATTAGTTTGCTTGTTTTTTAGCTGTTCTGCTACTACTGTCCGGCTGGGATTAATTAAATCCGGTGATGCTGCCTTGTTTTGCGGTAACGCCGGTGGTAAGGGCTGGTTTTTATCTAAAACCGCCGTTACCTCCAATTGCTTTTTGAAAAGACCAATTAAACCCGGTCCGTAAACTTTTTGAGTGTTTACAATCACCGCATCCGGTCCTAACTCTGTTTTAATTTGCTGCACTGCCTGGTGCATACTATTCACTAAATATTTTTTTATAATCATTACTCAGTATTCACCGTCCCCACTGCTTCCACTTCAATCCCTGTAGTCACTTCATTTAAAGATATCACTGCAGTACCCGGTAGATATCGCTCTAATAACCGTCTTAATGGTAATCTGATGCCTGGTGAACACAATAATACCGGAGTAGCACCGGTATTTATTTTTTTCATCGCTTTTTGTAATTTCTCCAGTAAAATATTAGTTTGCTTGGGATCTAATGCCGGATACTGTCCCCATTGCGTTTGCTGCACTGAATCCGCCACCGCTTGCTCCAGTTTAGGATGTAGCGTAATTACCTGTATTTTTTTATCCGGAGTAGCATACATTTGGCAGATAGTACGCGCTAACCCCTGCCGAACATGCTCGGTCAGAAAATCGGTATCTTTATTTATTCTGGCCCCGTCAGATAAATATTCTAAGATAGTAGCCAAATCTTTAATCGGCACCTGCTCTTTAAGTAAGTTTTGCATCACTTTTTGAATTTCACCCAGCGACAACAAATCCGGTACTAATTCTTCCACTACCGCCGGCGATTTTTCTTTAACTACATTCAGTAATTCTTTTACCTCTTGACGACCCAATAATTCCGCCGAATACCGTTTGATTATTTCTGTTAAATGGGTAATTAAAACGGTACTGCAATCCACAACAGTTAAGCCATTTAATTCTACCCGCTCCCGCTCCGCTTCCTCCACCCACCAAGCCGGCAAATTGAAAGTGGGCTCGGTAGTAGCTATTCCCTTAATTTTATTAACATCGGCAGCACCAGTAGCATCCATGGCCAAATAATGACTAGGCATTAATTCCCCTTCAGCCACCTGCACTCCTTTGACTTTAATTAAATACTGGCTTTGATTCAACTGCATATTATCTCTAATGCGAATAGGACGCACTAAAACACCCAACTCATTAGCACACTGGCGCCGTACTGCTGCCAATCGTTGCAATAAGTCACCGCCTTGACTTTCATCTGTCAATACAATCAAATTGTACCCAATTTCAATTTCCAAAGCATCTACTTGGAAGTATGTAAATACATTCTCCGGTTCTTTCTTTTGTTCCTGCATAGTTTCTGCTTTAACTTGCTGTTTTTTGACTTTTTCTTGTTTCTTTTCTTTATTTAAGACATATGCCGTGTAACCCATCGCTCCAGCCAAGCCCATAAACAACCAGCTAGGCATCCCCGGCACTAAACCTACTATAAAAAACAAACCGGCTGTCAAAACTAATACTTTCGGGAAATGAAAAAACTGCTGAGATAAATCTTCACCCAAACTTTTATCAGAAGTAGACTGGGTTACCAAAATACCGGAGGCAGTAGCAATTACCAAAGCTGGTATTTGCGTAACTAGCCCGTCGCCGATAGTAAGTTTAGTATAAGTAGATAAAGATTCACCCATGCTCATACCGTGCTCAACCATCCCAACAATAAAACCGGCGGTAATATTAATAAAAATAATTACCAACCCGGCTATCGCTTCACCCTTTACAAATTTACTGGCACCATCCATTGAACCATAAAAATCAGCCTCACGCTCTAAACGTTCCCTTTTCGCCCGGGCTTCATCTTCGCTGATTAATCCGGAATTAAGATCAGCATCAATACTCATTTGTTTGCCCGGCATGGCGTCCAGCGTAAAACGTGCCGCTACTTCCGATACCCGACCAGCACCCTTAGTGATTACCACAAACTGAATCAAAGTAATAATTAAAAATACCACTACCCCGACAATATAGCTACCACCAACCACAAAAGTGCCAAAAGCTTGAATGATTTGTCCTGCCGATGCTTCACTTAAAATCAAGCGAGTAGATGATATATTTAAAGCCAAACGATACATTGTTACTACTAGTAACAAGCTCGGAAATACAGAAAATTCCAAGGGTTCAGTCGTAAATAAGGTAATCAGTAAAATCATAAAACCTAAAGCCAAACTAATCGCTAATAAAACATCCAACGCACTAGGACCTAACGGCACAATAATCAATAAAATAGTACCTACAATTAAGCCGGCTATAATAATATCAGTATTTCTAGTTAGGCTTTCCTGAACCTGTTTAGGACTAATCAAGGCCATGCTTGTTCTCACCTTTCATTTAACCTGTACACTGTAGCTAAAATTTCTGCCACCGCATGATACAATTCTGGCGGTACTTCTTGCCCTATTTCAATATTATGATATAAAAACTGGGCTATTTCTTTGTTTTCCTGCACGGGCACATTATGTTGCCGCGCTATTTCCTTGATTTTTTGAGCCATCAGATCTGCTCCTTTAGCTACAACCACCGGTGCTACCATATCCGCATTTGCTTGTAGCGCACTATCTGTATTATATTTTAAAGCCACTGCATAATGAGTAGGGTTAGTTACTACCACTGTTGCTTTAGGCACTTCTTCTTTAATCGTATTCATTAATAAATCCCGCTGCCGCCGTTTAAGCCATGCTTTAATTTGCGGGTCACCCTCACTCTGTTTAAGTTCATCTTTAACCTCTTGGATGGTCATCCGCTGATTTTTAAGGAAATCATAACGCTGGAAAATCAGGTCTAAAATAGCAATAAATAAATAGGTTACCCCTCCCCAAAACAATACTATCAATAGTGCTTCAACCACTTGATGAAATATATACACTGGCGGTCCATAAAACAGTTTAAGCATTGGTCCATACTGCCCACGAGCTACTAAAAAAACTACTATTCCAATGACAGCCACTTTAAGCACCGACTTAAACAATTCAAAAAGCGTCCGGGCACTAAACATTTTTTTGGTGCCTTGAATAGGATCAAGTTTTGAAAATTTCGGTTCAATTGCCTTCGGGGCAAATAAAAAACCAAATTGAATGATATTAGCCACAATAGCAATTAATACTAAGGTAATAAACAACGGCAACAATAAAGCAAATCCGGCGATAGTCATAGCAAAAAGAAGCTCCACCGCCACCTCCGGCGTAGGTGGACTGGTAATATAGTTATGGAAATAATAATTCAACAACTCTTGAACCCCATAACCCAAATCTTCACGCATAACATAGACATAAGCTACGCCAACAACCAAACACATCGCCGCATTAAAGTCTGCACTTTTAGGTACTTGACCTTTATTGCGAGCATCCAATAATTTTTTGGGTGTAGCTGGTTCTGTTTTTTCTTGAGCACTGGAGGAAGGAGGCATCTCAACTTAACTCCCTAATTAATATTAATAAATCTCGCTGCATTTGGTCAAATATAGTGGTAAATACCACGCCTAGTAACGGCAATAATATAGCTAAAGAAACCAAACCAAACATAATCTTAAAAGGAAAGCCGAGCATAAAAACATTCATTTGCGGTGCTGCCCGCCCCATTACACCCAAAGCCATATCCGTCATCAATAATGCTGCCACTACTGGCATCGCTACTTTTAAAGCCATGATCAGACTGTCCGCCAACACTCGCACAAAAAATTCTGTAGCCGAACCTGAAATTTCCGCCGTGCCCAGCGGCAATATTTGGTAACTATTTACTAGTCCCCAGATCAAACCATGATGACCATCCATACTAAAAAAGGTAGCCAAAGTCACAAAATACAAAAATCTACCTAGTAGCGTATTAACCGAACCACTGGCCGGGTCCATCACTTGCGACATCGCAAACCCAATTTGAAAGTCAATCATTTGCCCGGCCATGCGCATAATATTAAAAATAATCGTACACATCAAACCCATCGCTAAGCCTACTGCTGTTTCACTAAGAACCATTAAACCATAATCCCAGAAGCCACCAACCACGATTAACTCATTTTCCGGAACCAGCGGAAAAATTATAAGCGCCAATGTAAAAGCAAAACCGGCCTTAACCAGCGGCGGTATTCCCCTGATAATAAAAATCGGACTGGTGATTAAAAAAGCTGAACAACGAATAAAAATTAACATGAAACTGGGTAATATTGCTATGTCTGGTAGCAAAATATTCACCTACCAATCATCATCGTACAATTTGGGGGATGTGCTCATACACCCGGTAGGTAAATTCAATAATTACAGTCATCAACCAGCTGACCAAAATAAGCAAAGTAACAAATACCGCAATTATTTTAGGCACAAAAGCCAGCGTTTGCTCCTGAATTTGGGTAGTAGCTTGAAATATACCTACTAATAATCCCACCAACATAGCCATACCCAAACCGGGACCGGCTAATATTATTACCATCATTAGTGCTTCCCGGCTAATATAAATAATGTCAGCTTGATTCATTTAAATAACTCCTTTTGCCTAGGCAAACACACAGGTCTAGTCCTACACCTGACTGACGACCGAACTACCGTCAACCAAAACTTTGCATCAACGACTTAACCACTAAATACCAACCGTCTACCATCACAAATAGCAAAATTTTAAAGGGTAATGAAATCATAATTGGTGGTAACATAAACATCCCCATAGACATCAGAGTACTGGCTACTACCATATCAATAACCAAAAAAGGTACAAATATTAAAAAGCCAATTAAAAACGCTGTCTTTAATTCGCTAATAATAAAAGCTGGTGTCAACACTGTCAAAGGCACGTCATCAATGCTGTACGGTTTTTCCATTTCAGCCAGTTCTAAAAATAAAGCTAAGTCTTTTTCACGAGTTTGAGCAGCCATAAAATCCCTTATAGGCTTAGCTGCCAATTCAAAAGCTTGTTGTTGATCAATTTCCTCATTTAAAAAAGGTTGCAGAGCAGTAGTATTAATTTCATTATATACTGGAGCCATAATGAATATTGTCAAAAACAAAGCCAGTCCTATCAAAATCTGTGTGGGCGGTGTTTGTGGTGTTCCCAATCCATGCCTCAAAAAAGCTAGCACTACTATAATACGAATAAAGCAAGTAAACATCATTAAAAAAGCCGGAATAAACGATAAAAAAGATAATAACAGCAATAACTTAACAGTATCCGCCATTTTTTGCGGTTCATCAGTTGGTTGAATCGTTAATTCTATCGCTGGCAACGGTTCCGCCCAAGCCTGTACCGGTATGAAATTAAACACGAATATTACTGCTAAAAATACTGTTATAAAAACAAATTTGAATCTGGCAAGCATTTTTTACTCCTTTTTTATCCTCTAGGAAGGGTATCCTGTTTGCCTATCCTCTGAAACGATTGTCCGTCATTATTTTGAAGGTTTTTTGAATTTGAGTTTCAATATTTTAGCAAAATCAATTATTTTCATGCTCTTTTGTTTATCCAAAACATCATTTTGTTCTAAATCAATAGGCGGCGTTTCAAATTCTTTAATTAATTCAAAACTAGTTTCCGAATGAGCTAATAAGTAATATTTGCCGCCAATTTCTATTAAACTAAGCAACCCCTTAGACCCCAACGGCACCTGCTCAATCACTTTAATTGCAGAATGACGTCTTTTAGCCACACCAGCAGGATTCCAACGGCGGGCTAAACCATATTTGATCACTAAATAAGCAAGTCCAGCAACTAATGGTAAAATAATTAACATTCTGAGAAACGCGTAGAAAATTTCTTGATCCATATCATCTTCCTTAATTTAGATATTATTTAGCAACTGTTTCTTGCTGGTGCTGTTTCTCCAAAAATTGTTTGTTGATTATCTCTGGATGCAGCATTTTACTTAAACGAATATTTAGCTTTTCATTAATAACTAAGACTTCTGCTTGAGCACACAATTCCTCATTAACATAAACGTCTAAATTTTCACCGGCTACTCTAGGTAGTTCAATTACCGAATCAATACCCAACTCCAATACTGCTCTTACTTTTAATTCCGTTTGACCTAATTCAGCACAAATTTCCAAAACAACATCTTCAAAATGACTTAAAGTTGATTTAACAGCCAACTGGTCATCCGCAATATTAATGGGCGGAAACACTACCGGTTTAATAATCTGCTTTTTTTCTGTACTGATCATCTCTTGATCCTCAATTCTTTTTGGTGCTTTATTCATTAAATCTTGGATTTCTTGGGGAGACATCATCATTATCACCTACTGAATTATATATTCGGTAAAATAAATTCTTGCTATTTCACCATGTTCTAGTCTAGCATTAATCACTTTGGTCATCGCTTTTTGAACTTTTTCGATGCTGTCCGGTGGTCGCACTTCTGCTAGTTCTTTGTTGCGTAATAAAACAAGTACTTCATGTTGCAAAATATGACTTTTTTCCTCTAATTCAATTGCTAATTCCGTGTTTTCTGCTTCAAACTCCATCATTGCTGTAAAACGCAAAAAACTTCTGCCATCCTTTAGATTAACCAACATACTTTCTCTTAACATTAGCGAAGTCATTGCAGGTGGTTCCGGTTCAGCATCTACCGGTGGCTTCAAAAACAAAAAATACGCTGCAATCGCTCCACCCACCAAAATTACTACAAGCAATAATATTATAATAATCATCTGCATCGGAAAACCGGACTTTTTTTCTTCTTTTTTTTCTTCAGCCACTTTACCGATAACCCCCTTAAACTTTTTCAGAATAATAACTTACACTCGCATTATATCACAAAAAGAGATTAAAAGGCTAAAAAAATCTTTTCGTCTCTTTACCTCTTTATCACATTCTTTTTCTCACCCAACTTATGCCAAATTTCTTGTTTATCAACCGGCTTTAAATTTCGATAATCACACCCTTCTACCTGCACATCAAATTGACACACTGGTTGAAAAACACAATATTGGCAAGACTTAAAATCCTTTAACCGGTACGGTTTGATAGCTGTTTCCCCCGCCATAATAGCAGTACCCGCTTTAGCTAGTATTTTGCGAACATGTTGCCGCAATACCGTTATTTGCTCACCGGTACATACAGAAGAACTACTGTAAAAAAACCGGGCTTGATCCGTTTGCTGCTCACCAACAACACTTGTTCCCCCTGCTTTCAACAAATCACCACCCGCTTTGGTGAGCGCCACCGGCAGCAAAGGCGAATAACCACTTTTGGTTTCACTGTCCATTAACTGAAAAGCAACTAAATCTGCTAACACTAAACCTTTCATTTTAAATTCTTTCAGGATTGCTGATTCAATTTGTTTATCGGACAGCGGAGCAGTAATCTTTAACAACGGGTCTTGTAATTGAAAATAAAGCAACCCCGCCGGTACCACTTGTTTTTCATCTACCGGTACATTCAATAGTTTATCGGCATAATTTAAAATTACATCTAAATAAGCAACTAGCTGTAATTTCAAACCATAGTAAACTTCTAATAAACTTAAACCAGCTCGACCGGATTTATAATCAATCACCCGTAAGTAGTATTTACCATCTTGAGCACAACCGTCAACTCGATCGATCCGACCGGCCAGTTCCATCACACCACCATCTTCCAAAGTGATTTTCAAGGCCGGCAACACCCTGCCCCGGGTACTCGCACCCGATTTAAACGCTACTTCTAATCCCACTGGTTTAAATTTACCCCGCCGGGCATGTTCTGCCAACACCAACGCCGACCGTTGTACTATTTTTTTGAATTTTTTAGTTAAATAACGGTAGCGAGCTGAACTGAGCAATATTTCACTTTGTAATTGTGGCACTAAACCAGCAACTACCTCACTGCTAATATCAATAATTTCTTTTTTAGCTATTTTATCCCAATCTAAATTACGTTCTTGTAAATTATGAGCAAATTGTTCTAAAGCAGCATGAAAAAACTGTCCTAAATCAGGGTAACTCAATTGATATATTTGACGCTCCTTTAAACGCAACCCGTAGGACATAAAATGGGCAAAGGGACACGCTTGAAATTTTTCTAAACGTGAAATGCTGGCTCGCAGGGGGTTGCCATACAAATTACCGGCTAGAGCAGGCTTGATCGCTATTACCCGGTTACTAAAAAATAATCCTTCAATTACTAAACGTAACCTCTCCAACCACTGGCTATCATTAAGCAACCAGTTATAAACAACCCACCAAACCGGGTCTGTTTTTTGCCCTTCTTTAACATAGCGTAATTGTTGAGACAAATAAACTAAAGCCCGGCGCGGGTGCATGCTAAAATTTAAACTGGTATTATCACTTGCTGTTTTTATGACCGGTGCTTCTAAATCGGTATTTTTTACCCGCAGTTCAGGAAACATCTTTTTAATTCTTTCAATTACTGGTGACGGTCTCAAAGCCTTCCCTTCAGCATCTGCCAAAGGATAACTTAAATACAGCCGGTCACTGGCTCTAGTTAAGGCAGTATAAACTAAAAATTGCTCCTCGTGCAGTTTTTCAACAATACCGGGTGCCAACTCTATCCCTTTAGTTTTTAAGTACTGCCGTTCCGTTTCATTTAATAACCCGCTATTCACCTGTTTAGCCGGTAAAACACCATCGCCCACACCAGGCACAAAAACAACTTTCAAATTAGCATTTCTGGATCGCTCCAGCGAACCAATAATTACTTGATCTAAACCGGGTGGGATTAAACCTAGTTTCATGTTTTCAAAACCAGTATCAATTATTTTTATAAACTCCACTAGATTTTGTGATTTTTGACTGCCAGTTTCTGACCCGGTATTATCGGGAATAGTTTCAGCTAATTGATCTAAAAGATCAATTAGCTCCTGCCAAATTTGGTTATGCTGCTGTCCTATCTCCAGTTGCCCTTGACCGGTAGTTTCTTCCGCCCACCGGCTTATTTTCTCTGCTACCTGCAATTCTTCCAACAATTCATACACCGCCCGGACTAACTCCAAAGTACCGGTCGCTTTTTTGATTTTAGCACCAAAAGCCACCAATTCAGCCACCGCCCGCCGGCGCACTTCATTCAGTGCTTCGCTTGTTTTTTCGTTTGAAACCTTTAAATCACCCTTTACACTACCCTGCCAAGGCTTTTGATCGTACCACCGGCGTCCTCTAATGCCATAAGCCAAAACAAAATTTTCTAAAATATTAACCTCATCCCGGTTAACATTGACCAAATCTGTTTTTAGATAGCGAAAAATAGGTTCGTAGTGCCAACCACTCTGTACTGTTTCTAGCGCAGCCCGAATTAACTCTACTAACGGGTGATGCACTACTGCCCGCTTGCAATCCATGAAAAAAGGGATATCATAATCCGCAAAAATAGTTTCTAATAACAAATCGTAGTTACCAAAATCTCTTAATAATACTGCTATATCCCGGTAACGAAAACCCTGACGGCAAAGGTTGCTAATTTCCAACGCCACTACTTCCACTTCAGCTCGGTGATTTTGGGTAGCGGTAATTTTTATATTTTCAACTTCTTCGTCAAAAGGTGCTACTCTTAAATCAAAAAAACATTTTTCTAAATAGGCTATATCGGCAGTGTGCTGAAAGCGATAAGGCACCGGTTGCTGCAATAAATGCGCTCTTTTCACAATAATATTGTTAGCTACCGCTAATTTCTGAATTTTAAAGTAAGTATTTTGCGTTTTGTTAAAGTGATCAGATAAGTAAACAATATTTGTTAGTGTGTTTTCCGGTAGTTTATCAGCAACTGAATTGATGGGGACATTCCGCCGGGTACCCACCCCGAAAGGGAAGGGTGTTGCGGTGTGTCCACGCCCAGAGGGCACCCGCTCTAAAGTAAGCGTAATATTAACCTGACGTGCTGTTTGGCAGAGAGCTACCAGTACTTGCAGTTCTTGCGGGGTAAACCCGTTAAAACCGTCCAGCCAAATTTCAGCATCTTGAACCAGTGGTGCTAACGGTAATTTTTCAGCCAGCAAATTTAAATAATCATCCGGATCGGTATATTTACCGGCCAAGTATGCTTCCAAATCTTGATATACCAGTTGCAAATCTTTGAGTTTGGCTGCCAGTAAATAACTGGTTGTTTCTACTGACCCGGTTTTGTTTTCATTTTCAGATTCAAGTAACCAGTTTAAATCTGCCGCTTTAATTTGATGCATTTTTAATTCTGAAATAGCACCAGCCAAACTTGCCACAAAACCAAACTGTTCGCTAGCAACACTAAAGAATTTTAATTCCGCCCGGCGATTTTCTAAGAACCGCCGTAATAACATATACTTACCCAGTTCACCAATATGTATTCTAGCCCCACCACCCACTTGCTGCAATACCTGCCTAGCCAAGCGGCGAAAACTAAACACTTGCGCCCGCATAGTGCCGTCTAAATTGATGGGGACATTCCGCCGGGTACCCATCCCGAAAGGGAAGGGTGTTGCGGTGTGTCCCCTATCCTCTAAATCAACAGTAGTAGCTAGTGCTTTTTCATTTTGAAAAGTAGCCTGTTCCGGCACCAATAATATTAAATTATTACCTACTCCTGGCACTGGTTGTTGCTGTAATTTTTCCCTGATGCTGTTTAAGCAGTAGGTAGTTTTACCGCTGCCAGCCCGACCAATTATAAACCGCAAGGGCATCTGCACTCACATCCAATTACTTTAATAATTTCAAATATTAGATTGATGGGGACATTCCACGATTTTGTGGTGTGTCCCCTATCCTCTTGATACCATTTAATTAAGCCTGCCATTTCTCCGGATATTGATAAAAAATCAGGCGGAATGTGGGTTGCCCCGCTAATCATCACATTTTCTGTTCTGTATATTCCGGCATTTTGATCATCAATGCCCTTTAAAATAAGCCGGTGCATATTTTTGATTTGCCATTCTGTAAAAGGCTCGTTTTTATTTACTATATCCTCTATATATAAAATAGCATCTTGATGGTTGATTACTTCCAGATGTTCTTTTAAAGTCTTACCACCATTGGTATCTCCTCTAAAAAACAGCAGTCCACAACCAACGCTGATTCTAATTTATTTTCTAATCCGGAAACATCTTGCCGGGGTTCAAAAGCCCTTCCGGATCTAACGCCTTTTTAATCCGCTTCATTACGTCCATACCGGCATCACCCATTTCCCACGGCAAGTAACGGGATTTCGCCAAGCCAATACCGTGTTCGCCGGTTAATGTGCCGCCTAGTTCCAAGGCTTTTTTGAATATTTCATCCATCGCTTGATGTACTCGTACCATCTCTTCTTTATCCTTGGTATCGGTTAAAATAGCGGGGTGCAGGTTGCCGTCCCCAGCATGACCGAGGGTACAAATAGTTACATTGTGCTTTTGAGCAATTTCGTTAATTGCTATTAACATCGTAGTTATTTCACTACGTGGTACAGTAGCATCCTCTATTATTATAGTTGGTTTAAGCTGTGCTAAAGCAGGAAATGCTGCCCGGCGGGCGGTCCAAAGTGCTTCCCGTTCCCGCTCATCTTTTGCTTTTTTGATGCTACCGTTATTTTGCTGCACTGTTTTAATCACTATTTCTGCTTCTTGTTCTACCACTGCCGGAATACCATCTACTTCAATCAATAAAACAGCCTGCTTATCGGTAGGTAAACCGACCTTGGCAAAGTTTTCGATCACTTGCACCGACATTTGGTCCATAATTTCCATGGTAGCCGGAATAACTTTGTTTTTAATAATCTCTTGAATGGCATTACCGGCATCGGCCAACCGTTCAAAGGTAGCCATCATAGTAGCACGCGCCTCCGGTGCCGGGATCAAACGCACTGTTATTTCGGTGATAATCCCCAGCGTACCCTCCGAACCGGTGAATAGCTTGACCAGATCATAACCGGTAACATTCTTAACTGTTTTACCGCCAATTTTAAGTACTTGACCATCTGCCAGTACTACTTCTAAACCCATGATGTAATGTTTAGTTACCCCGTATTTTAACCCCCGCAAACCACCGGAGCACTCGGCCACACTACCGCCCATCGTCGCAGTAGCTACCGAACCGGGGTCGGGAGGATAAATTAGACCAGCAGGGGCTACCGCATTATCTAACTCCTGAATAATAACCCCCGATTGTACCACTGCCACCAAATTTTCAGCATCAACTTCTAAGATTTTAGCCATTTTTAACAAAGATAACACTAAACCACCGTGGAGTGGCACCGTGCCACCACTAATGTTGGTGCCGGCGCCACGAGGATATACCGGAATTTTATATTTGCGAGCAATATTAATCACTTGCACTACCTCTTCAGTACAAGTAGGAGTAACCACTACAGCCGGCGTTTTTACCGGCATACCGGCAGTAGCATCAAAAGAATAGCAAGCCAGTTCTGCCGGTTTAGTAGTTATTTTATCTTGACCCAAGGTTTCTGCTAACTCTTTGAGCGCTTGTTGTATAAGCATTTTTTACCCCTCCTAAAAAATAACATCAAAAAACAGCGGCACATAAGTTACTATCAATAAAACAAAAATTAATGCCCCTATCAACGGGACTACCGCCCGGCTGATCTTACCAATAGAAATATTAGAAACAATACTGGCAATATATAAATTTATAGCCACCGGCGGCGTAATCATCCCAATAGCCAAACCCAGCATCATAATAATACCAAAATGAATTAAATCTACTTCTAAAGCAATTACCAGCGGCAAAAAAATTGGGGTAAGAATAATTAAGGCTGATGCTGTTTCCATAAAGATACCAGTAAACAAAATAATCAAATTAATCAGTAAAAGGATTACCAACGTGTTTTCGGATAAAGATAGCACCGCCCCGGCAATCATATTCGGAATCTGCCACTTAGCTAAAACCCAGCTTAAAGCACTGGACGTAGCAATAATAAACATGATTACCGATGTGGTTACGGCAGAACGAATAACAATATTAAAAATATCTTGCCAACCCATATCCCGGTAAATAAAAACAGCTACTATTAAAGCCCAATTCACAGCTATCACCGCTGCTTCAGAGGGGGTAAAATATCCGGAAAATATACCGCCTAAAATAATCACCGGGGTCATCAAGCCCCAAATAGATCCTTTAAATGTTCGCCAAATATTTGCCGCTGAAAACGGCGTACCCTTAGGGTAGTTATTTTTATAAGCAATATACAGGGCTATGCTCATTAAGGTTAACCCGATAAGTATCCCTGGAATAATCCCGTTCATAAAAAGTCGCGCCGCTGATTGCTCCGCCATGACTGCATAAATTATCATTGGTACCGAGGGCGGTATTACTATCCCGGCACATCCCCCGGCAGCAACCAGTGCCGCTGAAAAAGGAGGATCATACCCTTTTTTTCGTAACTCCGGTATCAACGTGCTACCCACCGCTGCTGTAGTAGCTGCACCGGATCCGGAAATAGCGGCAAAAAACATCGAAGCTTTTACCGTCACCACCCATAACCCACCTCTTAAAAAACCTAAAAATGAATCTGCAAACTGAATCAATCTTTCGGATATTTTACCTTTTGCCAACAGATCACCGGCTAAAATAAAAAAAGGAATTGCTATCAACGGAAATGAATCGACACCGGCAAACATTCTCTGCGGCACAACCATAAGTGGTATCCCTTCACTGAATAATACTACTATGGTAGTGACACCAATCACCACAGCCACCGGAATACCCAACAAAAGCAACATACAAAAAAGTACTACTAACAGTAATATCATTACTTTTTCACCTGCTTTTGCACATGGCTACTAAATTCCATACTCAAACCAGCCAAGGCGTGAATCAACATGATACCCATACTGGCAGTAATACCGAAATAAACGTACTGCATCGGTAACGACATCGCTGGAGAAATTTGAAAAATCTGCAATTGAATCATTTGCCAGTTATAATAAAGCAGTACACCAAAAAAAATCATTGATATTAAATATTGGAAAGTGGTAAACCAAATCTTGATTTTAGCTTTGAGATTATTGACCGCAAAATTAATAACAATATGCGTGCCTCTTTTATAAGCCATGGTTGCTGCAAAAAAAGTAATCCATACCAAAAGATATCTGGATAATTCTTCACTCCAAATCAAAGCATCAAAAAATACCCTAAAAATAATTTGTAAAGTAGTAGTGATCACTAAACCGACCATTAAAACAAACACCAACCGGGTTACTAACCAGTCCACCGATATGCTTAATTTATCTAGTGTTTTGAAAATAATGTCCATTAACATCCTCCGGCAAAATTCGAAAATTGCCGATTCTAAAAAAGCACAAAGACCTGTCTAGAATCGGCAACCGTTATTTTCAGGATAACCTACTATTGCTTCACTGCTTCAATTTCTTTAAGTAAATCACCAAATCGTTCTTGGTATTTTTCATAAACTGGTTGCACCGCTGCTCTAAACGGGGCTAAATCAGGTTCAATAATTTCCATCCCTTGTTCTTTTAGATAGGTTATTTGTTCTGTTATTTGTAGCGCATTCCATTCCCGGGCATATTCTGCTGCTATTTGAGCAGATTCAACTAAAATAGCTTGTTCTTCTGCCGAAAAAGAATCGAATAATCCTTTACCCATTAGAATAGTGACCGGAGCGTAGGTATGCCGGGTCATAGACATGTATTTTTGAGTTTCATATAATTTAAAAGCTTTGATAACATTAACCGGATTTTCTTGCCCGTCAATCGTACCTTGCTGCAAAGCTGTTAAAGCCTCTGTCCAGGCCATCGGCACAGTATTAGCTCCTAAAGCTTGAAAGGTTTCGATATAAACCGGATTTTCCATAACCCGGATTTTTAAACCTTCAATATCTGCTGGTGTATTAACCGGATGAACGGAGTTAGTCAAATTTCTAAAGCCACGTTCAGCAAAAGCCAATCCTTTTAGGTTAACAGTTTCTAATTTATCCAGTACTTTTTGACCTACTTCACTGTCAAGCACTTTATGTGCTTCTTCAGCATCAGCAAAAAGAAACGGCATATCAAAAATAGCTATCTCCGGTAAAAAATTAGCAATCGGCCCGTTGGTAATTACACCCATATCTACTGTGCCAATTTGCATACTTTCAATTAACGTGCGTTCATCTCCCAAAACGGCATTAGGGTAAATTTTAACTTTAATTTGACCGTTAGTTTTTTGTTCTAGTAGTTCTTTAAACTTCACAGCAGTGACATGATAAATATCCTGTTCATTAACTACATGAGCCAGTTTAATTACCTGTGGTTCATCCTCTGTTACCGCTTGTTCTGCTTGCTGTTGACCACATGCCGTTAATAAAAGCATGGTTACCATCATACATGTGATTAAAGCCAGCATTCTAATTCTTTTCATTTGTAAAAAGCCCCCTTATTTTTTAAAGAATAATTAATTTAATGCTCTATTCTAACAATTTAATAGCACTAACGTCAATTAAAAATATTCTAACATTCACAGATCATCGTGAAAATTTTGATATGACTCTGCCAGCAACTCTACAAGATGCCTTACCGGTTGAGACATTTTTTCTTGAGCCAAACCGTCACTTAACTGCATCCGGCAAGAACCACATGCAGTAATTACAGTAGCCGCAGTGGTAGATGCTATATCTGCCAATTTTCGTTTTAAGATCTTATAAGAGAGGTCATAATGCGTCAAACTAAAAGAACCCGCCCCACCGCAACAGCGATTCGGTTGTTTTAGCGGGTTAAATTTCAATCCTGGGATAGTTTTAATTATTTTCAATGGTTCTTGCACCGCACCTATCCCCCGACCAACATGACAAGGTTGATGATAGGTTACTGTTTTATTAACCACACCCAAATTTTCTTTGTTTAATGGTTGTAAGTTAACTAGCAATTGAGAAAAGTCGTAAACCTTTTTAGCCAGTATTGCAGCTTTCTCACTATATTCCGGCACATCTTTTAATAACTCCGGGTAATGCTTTTTAAAAGCCTCTCCACAGGTACCGCAAACGGTTACTAGCGCATCTACATCACACTGGCTGAAAATAGCTACTTGTGATTTAGCTATGTCCATAGTGGTAGCGGTATCGCCATGTAACAATACCGGCGTACCACAGCAATGTTGTTTTTTGGGAACAACTACTTCAATATTATTATGTGCCATCACCGTTAAGAAAGCCTGCCCGGTATTAGGATAGATGAAATTAGTAGTACAACCGCTAAAAAAAGCAACTTTACTCCGGGGATCAGTGACCTTGTTTATTGCCGGTAGGTTGAGCAAAAAAGGCTTGTCCGCCAATACAGGCATCACCCGGCGCAATTCTAAACCGCTAACTGGATAACGAATATTCATACTATCCTCGCTACGTTTAAAAAACAAGTCCTGCGTTTTAGCCCCAATAGCCATACCGGCTTTAAACAAAGTTGGTTGGGCTAAACATTTAAAAAGTAGTTTTTTGGCTAATGGTAAACTGCGTTCTTTAGCTAGCATCACTCTGGCCGCTAGCACAATTTTATCCGGCGCTACTCCACTGGGACAACTACCGGCGCAAGCCTTACAAATTAGACAAGTAGTAAAAATTCGGGTTAAGTCCTTAGTAGGTTTTAACACCCCTTTTAATACCGCTGCCGCTAAATGTACTTTACCACGAGCCACCATATCCTCTGTCTTTGTTTCCTGGTAAAGAGGACAAACCGCTTGGCAATTGCCACATTTGATACATTTAATTATTTCGTTTTCAATTTCCGGAAATTGCTTTAAATAGCTCATAGCTATAATCCCTTCACTTCTCACTGCTTTAAAATCGCCTTACTACCAATATCCTTACGGCAATATCCGCCTTTAAACTTTATTTTACCCACCCCGTTATAGGCTTTAGCAATCGCTTCGGGGATATCATTACCGACCGAGGTCACTCCTAACACTCGCCCGCCATTGGTCACAATTTGCCCATCTTTTGCCGCTGTACCGGCATGAAACACTATTACATCTTTGGTTCCTATATCCAGACCGGTGATTAGATCTCCTTTGGTATACTTGCCGGGATAACCGCCGGCAGCCATGACCACGCATACAGAAACAGCTTGTTTCCATGCTATGTCCACTTGGTCCAAACGCTCATCAATCACTGCTTCCATTATTGCCACCAAGTCAGTATCTAAAAGCGACAGCACCGGTTGGGTTTCCGGATCGCCAAAACGCACGTTATATTCCAATACTTTAGGCCCGTCAGCTGTGAGCATCAGCCCGGCATAAATTACCCCTTGATACTGCCAACCTTGGGCAGCCATGCCTTTAACAGTCGGTTCTAAAATATCCCTCATTACAATTTCGTTCAACTCCGGCGTGTACAATGGTGTCGGAGCATAAGCACCCATGCCGCCTGTATTCGGTCCACAGTCATCGTCAAAGGCCCGCTTGTGATCTTGGGAGGCTAACATCGGAATAATGGTTTTACCGTCTGTAAAAGCTAATACACTGACTTCTTGTCCTACCAAAAATTCTTCAATTACTACCTGGTTACCGGCTTCACCAAATTCTTTGTCTACAATCACCTTATTCACCGCAGCCAAAGCATCAGCCGTATGCTGACAAATAAGCACCCCTTTGCCGGCAGCTAAGCCGGATGCCTTCACCACCAGTGGACCACCTTTAGCTCGCACATAATCAGTCGCTTCATGAGCATTGGGAAATGCGGCATACTTAGCAGTAGGAATGTTATATTTAGCCATAAAATGCTTGGATAATGCTTTACTGCCTTCCAGTTGAGCCGCATTTTTAGTTGGACCAAAAATTCGCAAACCGGCAGCGGTAAATTGATCTACTATCCCTGCCACCAGAGGCATTTCCGGACCAACTACCGTCAAATCCATCTTTTCTTTTTGAGCAAATCGAAGTAAACCGGCTACATCTGCTGCTTTAATATCAACGCAAGTAGCTATTTGAGCAATACCAGCATTACCCGGCGCACAGAATATTTTTTCAACTTTAGGGCTTTGAGCTATTTTCCATACCAAGGCATGTTCCCGACCGCCCCCACCTACTACTAAAACTTTCATTCAGTAAATACCGCCTTTCTGATTCAGATCAGTAACAATACAGCAATTTGTTTTGGTATTAATCTCCGGTGGACCGACAACACCTAAAGATACGATCAATTTCATAGTTTCATTTACATTTATATCCAAATATTCTACTTCGTTTTCAGGAACATTAATTAGAAAACCAGTAGTGATATTTGGTGTAGTAGGAATAAACACAAAAATTCTTTTTTCGCCGTTAATCATAATATTATTATTAGTAATAAAACCAACGCTTTTTATTTCTTTTCCCGGAAACTGTACCAATACCGCCTGTTGAAAAGACTTTTTGTTTCCATTTAGCAGGGTGTTACTGGCTTCTTGAATTACTTTGTATACACTTTTTACTACCGGGATTTTTTTAGCTAAATTATCTGTTATTTCCAATAGCTTCTTGCCTATAATATTGTTAGTAATCACACCTACTAAAAATATAAACAGAATTGTTGTCACAAATCCCAGACCAACTATTTTTTCACCAAACAATGCTTTTATTAATTCTGCTGTAATCCCATCTATAAACATAAATATCAAGTATAAAATCCAGATCGTTAAAGTCAACGGTAATAATGCTGTCAAACCTGTTAAAAATATTCTTAGTATTTTCTTCACGAAAAACACCTTCTAACTTTAATTAATTATAACTTAACCAATATTTAATGCTTAAAATGCCTGATGCCGGTAAACACCATCGCTAGCCCGTTTTCATTGCAGGCAGCAATAGATTCTTCATCCCGCACTGAACCACCCGGTTGAATAATTGCTTTGATGCCAGCTTTAACCGCTACATCCACATTATCCCGGAACGGAAAAAAAGCATCCGATGCCAGTACTGCTCCGGCTACTTTTTCGCCGGCTTGCTTTAACGCTAGCTCTACTGAATCAACCCGGTTCATCTGCCCGGCACCAACACCAATAAGTTGCTTGTTTTTAGTAACCACAATAGCATTGGACTTAACGTGTTTTACAACAGTGCACGCAAAAATAAGTTCCTCCAGTGCTTGTTTATTCAGCTGTTTTTCCGTTACTGTCCATAGTTCTTTGGGATTCAGTAACTGGCGATTATTTTCTTGGATTAACAAACCACCGTTAACGCTACGTACTTCCACTAAATTGAAGGGGACATTCCGCGTGTTCTCTTGCGCGGTGTGTCCCTTTTCCACTAGATTATTGGTTTGTAGTGATAAATCCCCGGTTTTCAACAAGCGTAAATTAGATTTTTGAGTTAAGATATTCAGTGCTTGCTCATCAAAATCCGGGGCAACGATTGCTTCTAAAAAAATAGCGTTCATTTTCTGAGCAGTAGCCGCATCCACCGGACGATTACAAGCCACAATGCCGCCAAAAGCAGATACCGGGTCACCATCCAGTGCTTTTTGATAAGCTACCTTCAACTCACCGGCACTAGCACAGCCACAAGGATTATTATGCTTAACAATTACCACTGTTGGTTCAGTAAATTCACGCCCTAACTCTAAAGCCGCATTGGCATCCAAAATATTGTTATATGAAAGTTCTTTACCATGTAATTGCTGGGCATTAGCTATACACGCCCCAGACACTGTTGTTTGCCGGTAAAAAGCAGCTTGCTGGTGCGGATTTTCACCATAACGCAAAGTTTGTACCCGTTGGGCTGTTACACTTAATTCTGCCGGGAATATTTCCCCAGCTGTTTCGGTAAAATAATTAGCAACCGCACTGTCATAAGCAGCCACATGCGCAAAAGCCTCGCCAGCCAGTGCTAGGCGCAATTTGTGAATTGATGGGGACATTCCATGAAATGGTGTGTCCCCTGTCCTATTAAGTTCAGTTAATACTTCCGGATATCTATTGGGATTAACAACTACCAACACGTTTTGATAGTTTTTAGCTGCTGCCCGTACCATCGCCGGTCCGCCAATATCAATGTTTTCAAGGACCACTGCCAGTGTGGTGCCGGGCTTGGCAATAGTTTCTCTAAAAGGATATAAATTGACTACCACTAAATCAATAGGAGTGATCTTTAATTCTTTAAGTTGATTTAAGTGTGCTTCGCTACGCAGTGCCAGTATGCCGGCATGCACGTTAGGGTGCAGTGTTTTTACCCGACCGTCTAAGATTTCCGGAAAACCGGTTACCTCTGATATGTACGTCACCGGCACTGCTGCCTTTTGTAGTGTTTTGGCTGTGCCGCCGGTAGATATAATTTCGATGCCCATAGCAACCAAACCACGACCAAACTCTACTAAGCCTTCTTTATTGGATACGCTGATTAGAGCCCGTTTAAGCATTCGCTAGTTACCTCCTTTTATTTAAGAATTCTCTCGGAAAGTCTAACCCCACTATTTCTGTACCTTTCAAAGAAAGTTTT
>JAJOKO010000049.1:0-3935 GCA_021129825.1 Desulfotomaculum sp.
TTGTATTATGTTTTTTTACGTTTGTCAAGCAAATCTACCTGCTGCTGATAACCCTTCCTTACGGGTGGTGTGTCCCCTATCCTTTTACCCGGATAATTCTAGCTCCCAGATTATTGTATCTAATTTCCATTTTTTCGTACCCCCGGTCTATATGTTCAATTCCATCCAGCACGCTTCCCTCTTCAGCCGCTAAAGCTGCTAACACTAAGGCTGCGCCTGCTCGTAAATCTGAAACTTCCACATAAGCCCCCGAAAGATTAGCTACCCCTTTTACCACCGCAGTATTGGCTTCTAAGTGAATATTTGCGCCCATCCGGCGCAATTCCGATACATGTTTAAACCTGTTTTCAAAAATTGTTTCACTAATGATACTACTACCTTTTGCCAGTGATAATAACGCCATCATCTGGGGTTGCATATCAGTGGGAAATCCCGGGTAATACATTGTTTTAATATCCACTGCGTTGGGGCGAACGGCATCTTGTTGCACCCGGATTGCATCTTTATTTACTGTTAATCGCACCCCTGTTTCTTTTAATTTGGCCATTACTGGTTCCAGATGTAACGGGATCACATTATTTAAAGTAATATCACCGTTAGTAATTGCCGCTGCCACCATATATGTTCCTGCTTCAATGCGGTCTGGTATTACTGTGTGCTCAGCAGCATTTAATTTGCTAACCCCTTCAATTTTGATAGTATCCGTACCAGCCCCGGTAACTTTAGCACCCATAGCATTTAAAAAAACTTGTAACTCTACGATTTCCGGTTCTTTAGCCACATTACGAATCAACGTAATACCCTGAGCCAGTGTAGCCGCTGTCATTAAGTTTTCCGTGGCTCCAACACTAGGTAAATCCAAATGTATCTCTGTTCCTTGCAGTCCGCCGGGAGCTTCCGCCGTAATATAACCAAATTTCTCTTTAATGACTACGCCCATAGCACGCAAACCTTTTAAGTGTAAATCCATTGGACGACTGCCAATATCACAACCACCGGGATAACTGATTTTAACATAGCCAAAGCGCGCTAATAACGGTCCTAAAAGTAAATTTGAAGCGCGCATCCGGCGCATTAACTCTTCAGATATTTCCAACGATTGCACATCGCTACCATCAACCATGATCTTCTTACCGGTCCACGTCACTCGTGCCCCCAAATAAGTTAGCACATCCTTCATGGTATTAATATCTTGCAGTTCAGGCACACCTTTTACCGTAATCGTTTCTTCAGATAATAACGTTGCCGCCAATATTGGTAAACTAGCATTTTTACTCCCATTTACACATACTTTGCCTTTTAAACGATTACCACCTACAACCAAAAATTTTTGACTATCTTTTTTCACGCTACAGCACCTCCACGTATGTTAGCCCAACACACGCACTTCTAATTGGAGGGTAATATTAAATTTTTCTTTAACTTTATTTTTGATGATATTTATTAAGGTGATCACATCTTTAGCAGTGGCATTACCTAAATTAACAATCCAGTTAGCGTGTATTTCAGACACTTGAGCCTGCCCTACTTTAATCCCTTTACAACCTGCCAATTCAATAAGTTTACCAGCTGATTCACCAGAAGGATTCTTAAATACACTACCGGCATTGGGATATCCCTGCGGTTGTACTTGCCGGCGTTTAGCCAGATACTGTTTCATTTGTTTCGCTAGCGTTTGCCGCTGGTCAGACCAGCAATTAAACGTAGCCTCTACCACCCACCGGCTGCGATCATCTTTCAAAATACTGGTGCGATAACCAAAAAATAATTGTTCTTTAGCTAAATCGAATATTTGACCTTGCTCATTGATTATTTTAACTGATTGGATAATTTCACTGATACAACAGCCATGAGCACCGGCATTCATTACTACCGCCCCACCAATACTGCCGGGAATACCAGCAACCCAAGCAAACCCTGCCAAATTATGTTGCAGTGCTGTTTGCGCTACAGTCGGCAGTAGCGCCCCGGCACCTACTGTGATCTGCGTATCAATAATCTTAATATCCTTAAAGCCCGGTCCCAATTTAAGTACCAAACCCGGGATACCGCTATCTAATACCAGCAAATTAGTACCTTTGCCAATGATAGTTAGGGGCAAAGCCAGTTCTTTAGCTAATAAAATACATTTTTTAAAAATTGCTGTATCTTTAGGTTCTATAAAATATTCTGCCGGTCCACCAATGTGCCAACTAGTATGTTTATGCATCGGTTCATTAAGTAACAGTCCGGTAGCCAACTTAGCATTTAGTTCACTTTGCACTACCAAACCAGTCATTATTATAGCCATTCCTTTCGCTTCGCTCCAGGCACAAAACACCATGAAATATAATTGGTGCTTGGTGGTTTTTTCACTCTTTACCCTTCACTATTTACCATTAACTATTTGCCACAAGTGGCTAACTGATTTTTTAACCCAAAACTCAAAACCCAACACTCAAAACTTTTTCATCTTTTAACCTTTTCATCAATTCCTGCCCGCACATCCAAACATTGCCTGCTCCCATCGTTAAAACAACGTCTCCCGGTCGGATAATATTTGTCAGATAACCAGCTACATCAGCTAAATCATCTATATATTTTACTTCACGTACCTGGTGACGCTTAGCAGCATCAACAATCAACTGAGCATCAACCCCTGCCAGCGGTTGTTCACCGGCACTGTAAATATTGCTGATAATGGCTATATCCGCACCGGTTAAAGAAGAGCCAAATCGTTCGTATAAATATTTAGTCCGGGTATAACGATGTGGTTGAAAGACCCCAATTACCCGACCGGGATTAGCCTGGCGAGCTGCTTGTAATGTCGCTTTAATTTCTGCAGGATGATGGGCATAATCGTCTATCACTTTAACCCCATTCAATTCTCCTAAAATTTGATAACGGCGGCGTACTCCCCGGAACTCACGTAAAGCTTTGACTACCGTTGCAAAATCTAAGCCAATATGTAAAGATACCGCCACTACTGCCAAAGCATTTAATAAATTATGCTGACCTGGCATCCCCAATTCTAAGCGGCCTAGGTATTCAGATCCCCGGTAAACATCCGCTGCATTAGCTTTCCCGTTTAAAGACATGTTTTTAATAGTATAATCCGCCTGAGTACTAGTGCCATAAGTTACTGTCGGCACAGTAATATCTGACATCATCGCCCGCACATTAGGATCATCATAACACAATACAGCCAAACCACCAGGGTCTATTTGACTAATAAATATTTTAAAAGCTTCATTTATGTTATCCATTGTTTGGTAATGATCCAAATGATCATCCTCAATATTAGTAATGATGGTGATATATGGCTTTAACAATAAAAATGACCCGTCACTTTCATCTGCTTCCGCCACTAAATATTTGCCGAAACCAGTCTTAGCACTACCGCCGATATCATTAAGTTCACCACCAATGATAATCGTAGGGTCGTAATCACCTTTTTCCAACACTAAACCTAACATAGAGGTAGTAGTAGTTTTGCCATGCGCACCAGCCACCGTTATCCCTTTTTGCCTACGCACCAGTGCCGCCAGCATTTCACCTCGATGAACAATAGCTATCCCCTGTTTTTGGGCCTGCAACAATTCTGGATTATCTAATGGTATTGCGGTAGATACAACTACTATTTCTGCCTCTCCCAGATTTTCAGCATGATGCCCGGTGAAACAGGTTACTCCAATTGAAGTTAATTTTTTAGTGATTTCTGATGCTTTTATATCTGAACCGGTTACTTTATAACCCAACCCGGCCAATACCCAAGCAATACCACTCATGCCGGAGCCACCAATACCTATAAAATGAATTTTGCCAGGAATTTCCTGCACTTGGTAATCATCCCCCTTATTTACTCCAAGTTAATCTATATTATGCAACAATATTATCTAATGTGACAATACTTGTCCATATACTACATCATATTATATTATATTATATTATATTAT
>JAJOKO010000049.1:4035-29461 GCA_021129825.1 Desulfotomaculum sp.
ATATTATATTATATTATATTATATTATCAATTAGATGCAAAATATCCTCTAATGCTTTCGGGCGAGCCAACTTTAAACTTTCAGCAGCCATCTTAGATAATTGTTTTGATTGTACAGGTAATAATAATTTTGAAATATTTGTCATTAATACTGTGCCCGTTAATTTTTGGTCTAAAATCATTACCGCCGCACCGCATCCAGTTAAAGCACGGGCATTAAACTCCTGATGATTTTCTGCTGCATAAGGATACGGCACCAATATGCTTGGTAAGCCTAATGCTGTTATTTCCGCCAATGTAGTTGCGCCGGCTCGACAAATAACTAAATCAGCTACAGCCAAAGCAGCGGGCATGTTATATAAATAAGGCCTAATAATAATGTTATCCATATTAGTGCTGGATATACCCACAGACTCTAAGTCTTTGATGTGTTGATCATAACCAATCTGACCGGTAGCATGCAATAATTGCACCTTGGTATACTGCTGTAATGTTTGGGTTACTTTAATCATTGCCGCATTAATACGCTGGGCACCTCTGCTACCACCAAATACCAGTAATACCGGTTTTTTGGGATTTAAACCCAAGCTAAAATAGGCTTCTTTTTTGTTAACAGAAAACAGCTCCGGTCGAACCGGTAAACCGGTTAAATTTATATTTACCCGACCTGAAAACCGCTGGACTGAATCTTTAAAGGTAACCGCTACCCCGGTAACAAATCTGGCTAGAATACGATTGGTCACCCCTGGTAGTGCATTTTGTTCATGGATTAAAGTCGGAATTTTTTTTATTGCCGCAGCCATAACCACCGGCCCACAAACATAGCCACCGGTTCCAATCACTAAATCCGGCTTAAACCGGCGCATCAACTTAGCTGCTTGATATAAACCCCAACCAGCCTGCCAGATCGCCCGGCAGTTTTTGACAGATAATTGACGTTTCAGCCCCGAAACATTAATTGTTTCCAAAGAATAGCCTGCTTTAGGTACAATATCTGCTTCTAAACCCTGGTTTGTACCCACATAAAGTATTTTGGTTTTCGGATAACGAGTTTCAATCCCTTTAGCTATAGCCAGTGCCGGGTAGATATGCCCACCAGTGCCGCCACCACTAATAATTACTCTCAACTACCTCACCTCAATAAAATAGCGTTTCATCTTGATGTGCTGTATTTAGATATATTTAGCAGTATCCCTACTCCCATTAAAGTAAACAAAAGAGAGCTGCCGCCAAAACTAATAAAAGGTAACGGGGCCCCGGTAACTGGTAGCGAACCGGTTACCACTCCAATATTAATAATAACCTGCAACGCAACGCTACAAGTGATGCCCGCTGCTAATAAACTAGCAAAAGGATCCGGTGCGGTAATCGCAATTTTCAAACCGCGCCAAACAAACAGAGCAAATAATAATATTACCAGCGATGCTCCAATAAACCCTAGTTCTTCACCGATGATCGCAAATATAAAATCAGTATGGTTCTCAGGTAAATATAAGAATTTTTGTTTGCTTTGACCTAAACCCATCCCAAAAAGCCCACCGGAACCCAAAGCAAAAAGAGATTGGATGATTTGGTAACCAGCACCTTGCGGGTCTGCTGCTGGATCCATAAATGCTAAAAAACGCCGTATGCGATAAGGTTCAAAATAAATAGCTAACGCTACTCCCGCCATACCAATACCGCCCAAAGCACCCAAATGAAATAAGCGGGCTCCCGCCGCTAAAAACATAATCATCACGGTACCACATAAAATTACCGCTGTACCTAAGTCTGGTTGTTTCAGGATTAAACCGGCTGCTAAAAGCATGATTATTAAATAAGGTAATATCCCGGTCCTAAAGTTTTGTACTGCATTTTGTTTTTTAGAAAGCCCAAAAGCCACAAAAGTAATCATGCCCAGTTTGACTAATTCAGCCGGGGCAAACGATATAAAACCCAAACAAATCCAACGCCTGGCCCCGTTTACTTCTATGCCAATACCGGGTATCAATACCAAAACTAGTAATACAAATGCTACAATAATAATTAAACCAACCCAGCGTTTAATCTTAAAATAATCAAAATTCATCATAAAAATCATCGCTGCTATCCCAATTAAAGCCCACAATAACTGGCGTTCTAAGAAAAAGAAGGGATTCTGAAAACGAACAATGGTTACATACTGACTAGCACTAAACACCATCACAATACCAATACTCAAAAGCATCAAGACAGTCATAAATAATATAAAGTCGGGTGGTCTTTTCTTTATCCGCAAGGCAATCCCCCCTTACTCGCTATTTCTTCTTTCTAGTACTAACTGTCGAAATAAGTCGCCACGCTGTTCGTAATTTTTGAACATATCCCAACTGGCGCAAGCCGGTGATAATAGCACTATATCCCCTGGTTTAGCTGTTTGATAAGCTATTTTTACTGCTTCTGAATAATCCGAAACCGTTATAAAATCTTCAAATCCTTGCTGCTGTACCGCATTTTTTATTTGAATACCATGTTTGCCCAGTAAGAGCAGTAAATACACTTTTTTCTTAATAACTTTTGCTAATTCAGTAAAGTCACTATTTTTATTAAGTCCACCGGCAATCAGGATTATCTGGTTATTAAAAGCATGCAGCGCACTGATAGTAGCTTCCGGGTTGGTAGCTTTAGAGTCATTGATATAACACACCTTGTTTATTTCGGTCACTGTTTCCAAACGATGCGCAACCCCGCTAAAAGTACCCAGCGTTCGTGCTATCTGCTTGGCAGCAATACCCAGCACAAAGGCACAAGCCACCGCAGCCAGAGCATTTTCTAAGTTGTGTCTACCAGGTAAACTTAATTCATTAACAGCCATTATAGTCGTGGTAATATCATCTACCGTCACCACTATCTGATCATTTTTAATATATACACCTGTATCTAAAATATGCCGCCAACTAAAAAATATCACTTTCCCCGTTGTTTTTCTTGCCAATACCGCTGTGCGCGGGTCATCATAGTTTAAAACTGTATGATTAAAAGGGCTTTGCTTAGCGAATATTTTAGCTTTAGCATTAATATAATTTTCCATAGAATGATGCCTGTCCAAATGATCAGGTGTAATATTTAAGATTACCGCTACCCGGGGCCGAAAAATTTGCACCGTTTCTAACTGAAAGCTGGAAACCTCAGCCACAATAACATCGTTTTCAGCATAATTTTCCACTGCACTAATTAATGGCAAGCCAATATTGCCAGCCACTAATGTTTTTACACCGGCGTCACTAAATATTTGCCCAATCAAGCTGGCAGTAGTCGTTTTGCCATTAGTGCCGGTAATAGCAATGATCGGCGCTTTAGCAAAACGGTAGGCTAGTTCTAGTTCACTGATTACCGGCACCTCACCCTGATACGCCAACACTACCGGTTGAATCGTTAACGGCACACCCGGACTCACTACCACCATATAAAAACCCTGTTGCACTGGATTAGGATACTGACCGTCCAAAGCCAAATACACTCCTTGCTTGGCCAGTTTTTGCACCGGTTCGCCTAGTTGCTCTGCCGATTTGGTATCCGTCAGTGTTACTTCAGCACCTTTTTTTATTAAAAATTCAGCTGCCGCAATACCGCTTTGAGCCGCTCCGACCACCAGTATTTTTTTGTTTTCTAATTGCATTAACAAAGACCTCCAACGCTTCGCTTAGGAACATAGGGGCAAAGGCACATAGGCACATAGTTACCTTACCCCTTTACCCTTTCTATAACCCGTAAAGTCCTAGCAATCCCAGCACCCCAAACAATATGCCTACTAACCAAAAGGTAATCACTACCCGGTTTTCTGACCAACCACTTAGTTCAAAATGGTGATGTAGTGGACTCATTCGAAATATACGTTTACCGGTAATTTTAAAAGATATTACTTGGATGATCACTGATAACGTCTCCAATACAAATATACCACCGATAATCAGCAAAAATATTTCGCTACGTGTCAGTACTGCGGCCGCACCCAACGCTCCACCCAATGCTAGCGAACCGGTATCACCCATAAACACTTTAGCCGGATAGCGATTAAAGATTAAAAATCCTAAACAACCGCCCACTACTGCTGCCAACACCAATGCAATACCCTCTTTAGCAGTAATTAAAGCAATAATTATAAACGGTACTGCTGCTATTAAAACATTTCCAGCAGCCAATCCATCTAACCCGTCAGTTAAATTAACTGCATTACTGGCACCCACCACTACCAAGATAGTAAAGATTAAAAAACCAACCAAACCTAGATCATATCTCCAACCATTTTCTATCAAAAAACCAGAAAAAGGTATCACTATATCCGTACCACGCCCTAAGATCATCACCGCAGTAATACCTAAACCCAAAGCCACAATTATTTGACCCAGTAATTTTTCTCTAACTTTTAAACCTAAAGAGCGTTTTAAACCAATTTTAATAAAATCATCTAAAAATCCAATTAACCCAAAACCTAAAAGCACTACCAACACTACCAGACCGTCTTGAATGCCGGATAGCGACAAACCTGCCCCTAACAAGCTAAAACTAACTACTGCAATCCCGATCAAAAATATTATTCCGCCCATAGTTGGTGTACCGGTTTTTTTAAAATGGCTTACTGGCCCGTCATCACGAATATTTTGACCAAATTTAATTTTTTTAAGTACCGGTATTAAAATCAACCCTACAATCACTGTAATTAAAAATACCAAACCAAAAGCAATATTCAAATAAATATAAATATCATTCATCATTGATTATCCTAACTTTAAGCCTGTAATTATTTCTTCCATCTGCATCCCCCGGGAACCTTTTACTAATACTACATCCCCGGGAAGTAAATTGTTTTTCAAACAAGAGATAGCAGCATTATTATCAGCGCAACGGTGGATCAAATCCGATGTTAAACCGGCTGCTTTAGCTCCAACAGCAATTTGGGTAGCTAATGCACCCACCGTTAACAGTAAATCAACATTTAATGCCGCTAATCCGGTCTCATAATGACCTTGTTGCTCTCTGGAACCCAATTCAAACATACTACCCAGCACAGCTACTTGGCGGCGATCTTTAGCTAAATCAGCCAAAGTATCTAGGGCCGCCTTGGTCGCGACTGGATTAGCATTATAAGCGTCATTGATGATAGTGATTGCTCCTATTTGTAAAATTTGCAGCCGCATAGCTGAAATTTCCGCTCCGGCTAAAGCAGCAGCTATTTCTGCTAATGGTAGTCCCATTTTAACTCCTACTGCCAATGCCGCCATGGCATTAGCAATATTATGTTTACCTGGTAAAGGTAATTGCACCGTTATTTTTCCCACCGGGGTAACCGCAATAAATTTACTGCCGGCTTGTCCTGTTTTTATATCAATAGCGACATAATCTGCGTTATCATTTCCTCTTTCATTTATGCCAAAAGTAGCTATAGCCCCTTGACACCGGGGTGCTTGTCGTTTAGCCAATTCATTTTCGGCCGGTATCAAAGCAAAACCACCCGGGGGCACATGATCCAATATTTCCCCTTTAGCCATTGCTATATTTTCCACTGAACCCAAAAGTTCCAGGTGCGCTTCACCAATATTGGTAATTACCGCCGCATTTATACCGGCAATAGCGCATAAATGATCAATTTGACCCGGTCCCCGCATCCCCATTTCCAACACTACCGCTTGGTAATCAGCATTCAACTTTAATAATGTCAGTGGCAAACCAATTTCATTATTAAAATTACCCTTAGTTTTAAGCACCGGGTATTTTTTACTCAATATGGTATAAATTAAATCTTTAGTGGTGGTTTTACCGTTACTACCGGTAACCCCGATCACCGGAATGTCAAACTGCCGGCGATTATATGCAGCTAACTTTTGTAAAGCAGTAAGCGTGTTCGCCACCATAATCACCGGTAAATCATTAGCTAAATCATCTAAACCAGCAACCGGTTTAGATAGCATCAAAGCCGCTGCCCCAGATGCTACCGCTTGTCGAACATAGTCATGGGCATCAAAATTTTCACCTTTTAAAGCCACAAACAAATCCCCTGGTCGCAAGCTTCTGGTATCAATAGAAACATTTGCTACTATTTGATATTGATCACTTTGTACCAGACGCCCGTTAACAGCTAAAGCTACTTCGGCAATAGTAAATTTTTTCATAATATCTACTCCTAATTAGCTATAGTTAATGATATCCTATTTCCGCTAAGGCAGCAACAGCTACCGCCCGGTCATCAAAATCATGTTTAGTTTTACCAATAATCTGGTATGTTTCATGACCTTTACCGGCTATTACCACTACATCACCGGCAGCAGCCTCTTTAATAGCCCGAAAAATAGCAGCTCGCCGCTGTTCAACCACTATATAATTATGCTGACAACCGCTTAAAATATCATCAATTATTTTATGAGGATCTTCGCTGCGAGGATTATCAGAGGTTATCACCACTAAATCACTGTAACGCCCGCCAATTTCACCCATAAGCGATCTTTTAGTCCTGTCCCGGTCTCCTCCACAACCAAATAGAGTAATCAGTCTGTTTTTTGCCAGTTGTTTAGCAGTAACCAGAATATTTTCTAATCCGGCAGGTGTGTGGGCATAATCTACTATTACTATAAAAGGCTGCCCGCAATTCACCAATTCCAAACGACCGGGCACCCCGGTTATCTCTTGCAATGCAGACAGCACTACTTTAGAAGCAAAACCCTGGGCCATCGCCGTTGTAAAAGCTGCTAAGGCATTATACACATTAAATTCACCGGTTAACTTTAAATTCAACTGGTGTTCTCCATATTTACCGGTAATAATAAAAGAAACTCCGCTAGCAGTAACCTTTATTTCTTTGGCCCCGACATTACTGGCACTGTGCAATCCATAGGTAACTACAGTACCAATGCTGGCTGAAATCATCTCACTAGCCCGGGCATCATCCATATTTATAATCGATAAAGATGCCGACTGAAAAAGTTTTGCTTTAGCCATAGCATAATCATCCATACTAGTATGAAAATCTAAATGATCCTGAGATAGATTAGTGAAAATTGCCGCATCAAACTGCACCCCGGCAGTTCTCTCTAAAGCTAAAGCGTGAGAAGAAACCTCCATTACTACATGGGTAACCCCGGCCTTTACCATTTGGTCAAGTAATTGCTGCAAATCCAACGATTCAGGCGTAGTGTTAATAACAGCCAATTCTTGGCCACCAATAAGATTCTGAATTGTACCCATCAAGCCTGTTTTGTGTCCGGCAGCTTTATAGATAGCAGCTAATAAATGGGCGGTAGTAGTTTTACCATTAGTACCAGTCACACCGGTTATCGTTAATTTGCTGGATGGATGTTCATAAAAAACGACTGCTACTTGTGCTAATGCTAACCGGCTGTTTGCTACCTGCGCCATTGGTATCCCTTTATCCCCTGGCGATTTTTCTACAATTAATGCTTGAGCCCCGTTAGCAATCGCTTGATCTATATAGGCATGGCCATCAGTAACAAACCCCGGTACCGCCACAAAAACAAATCCCGGTTGTACTTTACGGGAATCATAAGCAATCCCTGTAATCGGAATAGCCAAGTTGCCATTTACATGCAATACCTTAAGCCCTATCAACAATTCACTAAAAAGCACAGTTTTTTCACCAACCTTTTTGGGTTTTTATATTAGTATACCCATTATTAGCATGAAAATATCGGGTAGGCACAAGGGTTACCCCTACTTTTACCTTTTACCTTTTACTTTTTAACCAGGTGGTTTGAATTCCACTTTTATCATACTTCCTTTATCAATTTTTGTGCCGGGCTTAATACTTTGGTTAACAACCAAGCCGGTGCCGGATAGTTCCAAAAATAAACCGAGGCTTTCTAACAATGTGCCTGCTTCTCTAATAGTACTCCCGGTTAAATCCGGCATAGTTACTTTACCTGCCGGTAAATCGTCTGGTGGATTTGAATTTAATAAGACCGTTACATCTTTTTTTACCACAGCACCACCCCGGGGGGTTTGTTGGTAAATCATTGCTCCAGAACCTGCAATATCAAAAGCCAATCCCGCTGCCTTTAATTTATTTCTAGCCTCATGCAACGGTAAATTCACTACATTAGGAACTGCTATTGTTAACTTTTGTTCTGGTGTTTTTTCAGTAAATAGCAACGGATTGACAGGACGTTCCATATTCAACTTTTCCGGCACACCCAAGTAACGTAAAATATCCCGGGCTAATTGCGAAAAAACAGGTGCTGCTACTTGACTACCATAATAAATACCACCTTGAGGCTCTTGCACCATAATCAATACCGCAATACGCGGGTTATCTACCGGGGCAAAACCAGCAAAAGAGGCTACGTACCTACCACTTACATAGCCACCACAGTCGCCAACTATTTGCGCTGTGCCGGTTTTCCCTCCTGCCGGATAACCGTCAACATAGGCATTTTTACCAGTACCATGTAAAACCACATCAGCTAATAATCCCCGGATAACCAAAGAGGTTTTTTCAGAAATAACCCGGTGCACTTTTTGAGGGTTGTTTTCTTTAATAAGCTTATTTTGGTTGTCTCTAATTTCTTTGACCACATATGGTCGCATTAAATATCCACCGTTAATTGCTGCGGAAACAGCAGTAATTAATTGAATAGGAGTAGTCGCAATAGACTGCCCGATAGAGATAGTGGCTAGATTTAAATTAGTAGCTTTTTTTTCGTCAATTAAAATACCCCGGGCTTCACCAGGTAATTCAATGCCCGTTGGTTGCCCAAAGCCAAAATTTCTGATGTATTTATAAAATTTTTCAATGCCAATATTTAAACCCACTTCAATAAAACCGGGGTTACATGAATTTTTAACAACCTCTCTAAAGGTTTGATCTCCATGACCTTCATGTCTCCAGCAGCGAATGCGCCGGTCCGCCACTTTAATATAACCGGGACAGTGAAAATGTTCATCTAGTCCCACTTTATCTTCTTCCAAAGCTACTGCCGCAGTAATAATTTTAAAAGTCGATCCTGGTTCATAATTATACCAAATCGCCCTATTGCGATCCCAGATAGCCGGTTGATAATCTTGCCAAGCATTCGGATTAAATGTCGGCCGGTTACCCATAGCCAGTATTTCACCGGTTAGAGGATCCATCACTATAATTACTGCACCGGCAGGATTAAAACGGTCTATAATTTTATCCAGTTCCCGCTCTACAAAATGTTGAATAGTTTGATCTATGGTTAACACTAAATTATGACCTGGTAACGGGGGGATGTAATCATGTAGCGCCTGTGGTATTTCTCTCCCGACAGCATCATGCTCTACAATAATTCGACCGGAAATACCTTGAAGATGATCTTCAAATGTTTTTTCAATACCGGTTAGCCCCTGGTTATCCATCCCCACAAAACCTAATAGATGCGGGGATAATCTTTCCTGTTTATAAAAACGCTTACTTTCTTCAGCAAAACCCACACCACTAAGGTTGAGCTTTTTTATTTTCTGGGCTGTATCCCAATCTATCCGGCGTTGAATCCATTCAAAGTAACTATTCCTGCTTATTCTTTTAAGTACCGCTTCTTGATCCAAGTTTAATAAATGCGCCAGTTGTTTGGCAGTTTCTGCTTGATCTTTAATATGCGCAGGTATCACATATACCGAATCAGAACTAATACTAACTACCAGTTCATTTTTGTTGCGATCATAAATAGTGCCTCTTTTGGCCTCTACCGGCACTTCACGCATCCTAAATGCAGCCGCTTGTTCTCTTAATTCATCACCCTGCACAAATTGAATCCATGCTAACCGAACTATCAATACAGAAAATAGTAGCATTGCTAATATAAACAACACCGTAATCCGTTTGCGAATCACAATATTAGTAGATTTCACTGTACACCTCCCTTTTACCGCCCTACCATCTCGGCAAACGCCTGAATAATTTCGTTTCGGGGTACTTGCTGCTTTTCAGCTTCTTCTGGCATACTAGTATCTCCGGTCTGTTGATGTTGATTTGGCGCTAATGACTTTTCTGGAAATGAAATTGCCGCTACTGCCACTACTTTTTCACTGTTAGGTCTAATCATACCTAATTCTTCCTTAGCAATAGCTTCAATTTGAGCAAGAGATGTTATTTGGGTGATTTCCCGGTCTAAATTATGGCTTTCTAATCTCAAATCTACTATTTTATGTTGAAGTGTATCAATTTTATAGCCTAAATAAGCAACTTGCGCATAGTAAAAAGCCACCATAATACCCATCACAAAACAACATAGCACCATAGCAACTAAGGCCAGCTTTCGCTTTATCGGTAACCGGTGAAACGTTTTTTTAGGCGATAATGATGCCGGGGTTTGAACTGTTTCAGGCGGTAAATTATAATCTACTTGCTTTCTGGCTAATATCAAAATTTATTCACCCTTCCAGCATTTTAGAACTGAAGATCCTTTTACAACTTACAGTTTTTCAGCTATCCGTAACTTAGCACTACGCGCCCTGCGATTCCGCTCTATTTCCTGACGGGACGGTTCTACTGGTTTCCGATTAATTATTTTGATTTCTCGTTTTTTATTGCAGTTACAAACCGGTAATTTCGGTGGACAAATACAATCTAATGCTAAATACTTGAATAATTCTTTGGTGATTCGATCTTCTAAAGAATGAAAAGTAATCACAGCTATCCGACCACCCGGTTGCAAAACTTGTACTGCTTGAATAAAAGCATTTTTGAGAATATTAAGTTCATCATTAACTGCTATACGTATTGCTTGAAACGTACGTTTAGCCGGATGTGGACCAGATCGTCTGGCAGCAGCTGGTATTGCTTTTTTAATTATTTCTACCAATTCAAAAGTAGTACTTACTGGCTTGTTTTGACGTTCTTTAACAATAAAACTAGCAATGCGTTTGGCCCATTTTTCTTCACCATAATCTTGAATAATAGCGGTAAGTTGCGCTTCAGAAAAAGTATTGATCACCTGTTGGGCGGTGTTAGCATTTGCCGGGTTCATGCGCATATCCAGCGGTGCATCATAGCGATATGAAAAACCTCTTTGGGGATCATCAAGCTGGGGCGACGACACTCCCAAATCAAATAGTACTCCATTTACATTAGTTGCTTTTAATTTTTTTAATACTGTAGCCAATTCGGTAAAGCTAGCTTGTACTATAGTAACCCGCTGTTCGAATGCTAACAGTCGTTTGGTAGCAGCAGAAACCGCCACCGGATCATGATCTAAGCCAATTAATTTGCCATCCGGGGTCGTACACTGTAATATTTGATAGGCATGTCCAGCACCACCCAGCGTGCAATCTAGATAGACACCACCAGGCTTTAATTTCAATCCCGCTATTACTTCTTCTAATAAAACCGGGATATGATCAAAGTTCATTTCATTTCACATCCTTAGCAGTCAGCTTTCAGCAGTCAGCGATCAGCTTAAAATCTTTAAAATCTTTTGCTTTTGCTGATAGCTGAACATTCAAAGCAAGTCTACAATTTTTTCAGCAATTTCTTCAAAAGATTCATTAGCAGTAGTATTGTAGCTATGCCAATGCTGCTCAGACCATATTTCTACTCTTGATGAAACACCTAAAACAACTACTTCTTTAGATAACTGGGCATATTCACGTAGATTAGCCGGGATTAATACCCGCCCTTGTTTATCTACTTCGCATTCATTAGCACCGGAAAATAAAAATCTAACGAAGGCCCGGGCATCTGCCTTGGTAAAAGGCAACGACTTAAGTTTTTGTTCCAAAGCTACCCATTCTTGCTGCGGGTAAACAAAGAGGCAATTATCTAGCCCTTTGGTAACAACAAACTGGTCTCCCAAGCCTTCGCGGAAGCGGGCTGGAATAATTAATCTTCCTTTAGCATCAATAGTATGCGAGTGTTCTCCCATAAACATGCCCAGTCACCCCATAAACAAAATCATATTCACCACTTATCACCACTTATCACCACTTTTTTATTTATTCTGTATCAATTATAGAATCCCTGCTAATAATTTAAAAAAATAAAAAAATAGGACCAACTACCTAAAATTCAGGTTGTTAGTCCTAACTTTTATATTTTGCAATATGATTTTTGGCGCTTATTAAATAGCGTAATCTCCCGGTAACCAGCTAATTCAAGTAATTGCAAAGCTTCTTTAAAGCCCTGCCCTACATGTTCCGGTTTATGAGCATCGGAACCAGTAGTCACCGGCACTTTATACCGGTGCAATAACTTCAAAAATGCTAAACTCGGATAAATTTCTTGAGCCGGTACCCGTAAACCAGCAGTGTTTATCTCTACACAAACTTCACTATCCGCAAAAACACGCGCTGTCTGGCGATAAATTTCAGTTATTTCCTTTTGCGGTCGGTAACCAAATTTTTTGATTAAATCCGGGTGAGCGATAATATCAAACAAGCCACTGCTAGCAGCAGCACGAATTTGTTCAAAATAACAGTGGTATAGTTCTAACAAGTCCCACTCTTGATAATGGTGTATTAAATGTGGATTATCAAAACCCCAATCATTTAGATAGTGTACCGAACCCAAAACATAATCCAACGGCAAAGCAGTTAGTATTTTTTTAGCAGTAGCTTCATGACCAGGTATAAAATCTACCTCCAGTCCTAATTTAATATTAATATCTAAATTAGTGCGCCGCAATAACTCTACTTCTGCTAGATATTCAGGCAATTCAGTCGTTGACATTGCTAGCTCAGGATCTATTTTATTAGATTTTAACCAGTACATCGGAATATGGTCTGCAAACCCTACTTCCGTTAATCCTTTAGCCCGGGCCACATTCAAATACTCTTGCATAGTACCGCTGGCATGACCACAACGGGTAGTATGCCAGTGATAGTCAACAAGCATCTTTACCACCCCACTTCAAAAGAGGTAAAGAGATGAAGGAATTTCTTTTAACCTCTTAATCTCTTAATCTCTTAATCTTTACTTATGATCACACTCACTACAATAACCGAAAAATTTCACTTCATGGTTTTCTATTTTGAAATTATATTCTTTATGCACTTGAGTTTCTAATTCGCATAATAAATCTTCATTGATTTCAATTATTTTATTGCAATTTAAACATATCGCATGATGATGATGATGATGCTCTTTGTCTTGATTGCCCATTTCATATCTTTTTTTGCCGTCACCAAAATCCACACTGCGAATAACACCATTTTCTAAAAACAATTCCAAAGTACGATAAACTGTAGCCAAGCCAATTTCCAGTGCTTTTTGTTTCACTATATAATAAATGTCTTCTGCACTTAAATGTTTGTCTTTGTTCTCCAATAACACCCTTAATATCTTTTCTCTTTGAGGAGTTAACTTGTATTTCTGAGAGCGCATTTGCTTAATGATTTCATTGATAGATTTTTCCAAAATATTACCTCCTAGTTTTTTTAAGTGCTCTCGGAAAGTCTAACACCACTATTTATGTACCTTTCAGAGAAAGTTTTCGTTTTTTCACCCCCACCTGCACCCTTCCCTTCGGGTGGGTACCCGCTCCCCCATCAAGGGGGAGAGAACTTGATTTCCCCTCCCCTCGTGGGAGGGGATTAAGGGGAGGGGGTGTTTGCGGTTTTTCGTGGTTTCGGTTTTTAAACCGCAAGAACTGTCCCCTTGGTTCCCAGTCCCCAAACTATTTCACCCCCACCGGTCGCTCTGTAATAGTTGCCGTTAATTCGATTTCCTTTGCTGCTCGCATTACACCTATCTTTAAAAGATCCCCTACTTGCTTTAGTTGAATAATATCAATCAGTTCTTCAGCACTGGTTATTTGATAATTATCAAGACTGATAATTATATCTCCTGGTAGGATCCCCACTTTAGCAGCGGGACTACCTTTTTGTACTTCAAACACCAGCACCCCTGTATCATGTTCCAACTCAAAGTGTTTAGCTATTTTGGGTGTAATAGTTTGGATATGCACACCTAACCACGGACGAATCACCCGCCCTGCTGCTATTAATTGATCCAGTACTGCTTTTACAGTATTAGTTGGAATAGCAAAGCCAATGCCTTGAGCCCGGACATTAACTGCTGTATTGATACCCACTACTTCACTACGCAAATTAAGTAGTGGACCACCACTATTCCCCGGATTAATAGCGGCATCTGTTTGTAAAAGATGTTCGAAGTGACGATCCTCTACCGTTACCGGGCGTTCTTTAGCACTAATTATCCCTACCGTTGCCGTCCCCTCCAAACCATACGGGCTACCTATCGCTATCACCCATTCTCCTACTTTGAGATCTTTAGAACTACCCAGTTTTAAGTGGGGCCATTTTTTGTCACTATCTATTTTTAATACCGCTAAATCTAAATCGAAATCAGCCCCGATTACTTTAGCAGACAAAGCTTCTGGATACCCTTTCACTTTTACGTATATTTCACTGGCCCTGTTAATAACATGTTCGTTTGTCAAAACATATCCTGCTTCAGAGATTATAAAGCCCGAACCAAATCCGGTACGTATTTGTGGTGGTTGCTGTCTGGGTATCCCAAAAAATTGCCGAAAAAAAGGATCATTTCTGAAGTTTTCTGACGGTTCCAATATCACTGTTTTTATTTTAACTACTGCCGGACTGGCTTGTTTAACTATCTCAACAATAGTATCCGGTCCTACCCCCGGCAAGCCCAAGTTTGCTTGCTTTTGCTCCAAAGGTTGCTGTTCTACAATATTGATATTATTATCCGGCATAGTACAACTAACCATGAACATTAACAGCACAAAAACTGAACCTAATATTAAATAAGCTTTGATTTTCATTTGGCTATCCTCACTTTTCAACTTTCCTTATTTCTGCTTCTTTTAAAACTTTGGTAATCATTATATCACTAACTTGAGCCAAATCAACATCTAATACCTTTTCTTTTAATTTGCCATCTGATCCAAAAAAAATTTTATTTGAGGACGTAAGGACAACCCTACTTGGGTAGCTATAACTACTGCTTGCTCACCGGTATTAAGTTCTACCCATGTCCCGGCAGGATATACTGCTACATAATCTAGAAAAGCTTTCACTATCTCAAAACGAAATAAAACATCTCCTGATCCGGCTATCATTTCAAAAGCTTCGTGAGCTGGAAAACCGGGGCGATAAACCCGGTCCGCCACGATAGCATCATACATGTCCACTAAACCAATAATTTGAGCAAATTCATGAATTTGGACACCCGCTAAACCTTGCGGGTAACCTTCCCCGTTAAAACGCTCATGGTGTTGATAAACTGCTACCCGGGACGCAATACTAATATCCAGCTTTGATTGTAATATTTCATAACCCCAATCGGAATGCTTTTTGATAATTTCGAATTCTTCCCAAGTTAATTTACCCGATTTATTTAATATTTCATTAGGTACTCTGATTTTGCCGATATCATGTAATATGGCACCCACAGCTAAATTATATAGTTTTTGATGATTATATCCCAATGCCCTACCAGTAACAAGTGCTAATACGCAAACATTAACCGAATGGGCAAAAGTATAATCGTCACTGGTTCTGATATCTGCTAAATTGATCACAGTATTAGATTTGTTTAGCACTTCGGTTATTATATGCTGCACCGACTCCAGTACTGCCTTGGGCACAATAATATTTTTAGCCAATACATTACTAAATTTAGGATTAAACATCTCTTTTAAACTACTGATTGCTTTGACTCTAGTTTCATCAGCTATAATATCATCTACTGCTAACTCCAAACCTAAGCCATCATCTATATATAAAGCAGGTATTTTTAGTTCTTTTAGCCGCTTGATATAACCATCATTAAGAATAACTCCCCGGTTTAAAAGCACCTGCCTACTGCTATTGTAAACCAAACGAGCTACTTTCATGCCGGGTTTTAAGTAGCCTGTCTTTACTTTTCGCAAATTTTTACCCCCCTAGGCATTTTAGCTAAAAAACATGCTCTAATATTTTTTGAAAGTTCTATTTTGAAAGTTTTATAAGAATCGTTAATAATCATTTTCTATAAACATCGGTCATAATCCTTTATTCTTAATATCAAATTTTGTCGAATCATCATTTATGTTGCTATATTATGCTTATAATAGTTAAAATGTTCCAATATAAAAAACACCCCGCAAATAAATATTTATTTGCGGGGTGTTTAAAACCTATAACTCAAAACTCTTTAAGCAAAGTCTTTCATCGGGTTAGGTCCTAACTCCTCCAACTCTTCTGCAAAATCATCCAGTATTTTAGGTATTTCCATATAATCCATAATATTTACTTCTACCGTCCGCACTCGTTCAGATTCTAATCCTAGCCGGTCTAATGTTTCCGAAACTTTCGAAAGGCGAATTTCTGCTAACTCACTACCTTTCATAAAGTGGCATTGGTAATCTTCACCATGTTTGCAGCCAATCAACAAGATACCATCATAACCCATACCCATAGCATCAGCAATCCAAACCAAGTTTAATGAACCTAGGCAACGAACTGATATCACCCTTACCCAAGGATTATATTTGAGACGATTAATCCCGGCCATATCCAACGCCGGCACGGCATCATTTTCACACGCCAAGATCAAAATTCTTGGTTTTTCTTCATCTTCTTCCGGCATTTCGATTTCCTTAATCATTTTACCAATCATCGTTACAGAGTAATTTTTAAAAGAAATCACCCGTTCCGGACATGCTCCCATGCAGGTACCACACCTTCTGCAACGGGTTGGATTCATTAGCGGGTTGGTCTTTTCATCTTCATTAATAGCTCCAAACGGGCATTCCTCTGTACAACGCTTACACTGGGTGCACCGTTTTAAATTAATCTCTGGGTAAGACAAATCACCACTTCTGGGGTGACATGCTGCACCAGCCGCAGTTGCTTCCACACATTGAATAGCCTTTAACGCCGCCCCGGTAGCATCGGTGACTGCTTTAGCCATATCCATCGGTGCTCGCACTGAACCGGTAGCATAAATACCGGTACGCCGGGTTTCATAAGGGAAACAAATAAAATGCGAATCGGGAAAACCATACTTTAATGTTGGTAATTCCGAACCTTGCCGGTAGTCTAAATTTAAAATATCAGAAGCAACAATCGCATCTTGGGGGGCTTCTTCTTCACCGTCACTGGCATCATCTGCTTCAGCATTAGCTACTGTACCATAAGCAGTGGTTGGCACCATGCCGGTAGCTAATACCACTAAATCAACTTCATCTAAACCGGCTTTACCGCCCAGCACAATATCTTCTGCCTCTAGGGTTAGGGTAGTATCACTCGCTTCGTTCATACTGGTAATATCACCCTTAATAAACACCGTCCCAGCTGCTTGGGCTTCTTTGTAAAAATGCTCGTAGACACCGGAAGCACGAATATCTTTATAAAATATATAGACCATTGCTTCCGGATGTAATTCACTGAGATAGATAGCTTGTTTCAACGAATCAATACAACACGATGCCGAACAATAGGGCAAACGTTCTTGATCCCGAGAACCGGCACACTGGATAAAGGCTATTTTTTTAACTTCTTGTCTATCAGATGGACGGGTTATTTTCCCGTTTTTAGCCATTGCTTCTAATTCGAGGTGAGTAATCACATTTTTGTGTTGACCATAACCTAAGTGACTTAACTTTTCAGCTGCCACCGGGGTAGCACCAGAAGCTAAAATAACCGCACCAGCTCTCTCGATGATTTCATTACCAGCAGCAATCACCACATCAAACATACCGGGAGCACCAATAGTTTTTTTGATTTTAGCAGCGGTATGAATAGTTACATTCGGATGCTCCTCTAATTCTTTAACTCTGGCATCCACATCCGGATCTACTAACCCGGTGTAAGGGGCACCCAGCGGGGTCAATTTATGTAACTTATTTAACCAGCCACCTAAATTAGCCTCTTTTTCTACTAATACTGTTTGATAACCAGCTTTAGCCGCTTCTAAAGTAGCAGTAAGACCAGCCATGCCGCCACCAACTATCAATATTGTTTTAGATACATTTTCCGCTTGATAAGGTTCCACTAATTTCATGTCTTTAACTTTAGTAATCGCCATCGTGATTACATCTGCCGCATGTAAAGCGGTATGGTTTTCTTCATCATCATCCGGTTCATCAGCCTCATGCACCCAAGCTACCTGTTCTCTGATATTAGCTCGTTCTACAATTTTATCGCTACCAAAATTAAACACGTCATGGTTTACCCGACCGGAACAAGCAGCAATAACCACTGTATCTATTCCTGCTTCGTCCAAATCTTTCTGGATCATCTCTACGCCTTCACTACCACAAAGAAACGAATTGGTTTGACAAACTTTAGCCCCGTTATCATCGGCAGCCTCTTCTAAAACATCTATATCCATTACATCTTCAATCCCACAACCGGTACAAATATAAACACCTATTTTTTTACTCATGTTCTCCCCCCCTCCCTGTAGTAGATTGGATAGCCTTAAGTACTGCCGCAGTAGCATCCTGCACCGAAGAGGCTACATCACCCGGCTTCCGGGTACAACCAGCAGCATAAATGCCCGGTGTGGTCACACCATTAATTGCAAAACCATCCACATCATATTTAAATTCTACCGGAATATTATCTGCAGCAGTTGCCGGTTCCATACCGGTAGCTAGCACCAATAAATCATATTCAAGAGTAGCAATTTCCTGTGTAAATTGATCTTCTGACAGCACCAGCAAATTCTTACTGGTGGCATCTTCTTTTATTTCACTAGGTTTACCTTTAATTAATTTAACGTTTTTCTCCAGCACTTGCTGGTAATAGTCTTCATGTTTACCCATCGCCCGGATATCCATGAAGTAAATAGTAATCTTAGCATCCGGATATTGTTTTCTAATATAATTAACTTGCTTTAATGTAGCCATACAACAAACCGAAGAACACGCCTTTTGATGATGTTCATCTCGCGATCCGGCACATTGTACAAAAGCAATGTTCTGGGGTTCACCATCATCCGACGGGCGTAAAATTTTGCCGCCTGTTGGCCCGGTGATAGCTGCCAAACGCTCCATCATGATATTAGAAATTGCATTTTCAAAGCGTCCACCACCATAATTACTGAGGTTTTTGATATCATAAGAACTCCAACCGGTAGCCCAGATAATAGCACCCACATTTACCTTCATGGTGGTAGCTTCCATTTCTAAATCAATCAGATCGTGTTTACAAGCTGCTGCTAATTCGGCAGCTTCATTACCTTTAAAAGCATCAATATCTACCACATATTTCATCGGAAAAGCAAAAGGATGCGGCAAATAAATCGCTTTGGTATTATCTACGCCAAAATTAAAATCATTAGCACGTTCAGTAGTACAAACTTCAACACACTCCTGACAAGCAGTACATTGATCCTGAACATACCTGGGATTTAATTTAATGTTAACATCAAAATTACCTGCTGCACCAGAGATATTTTCTACCTCAGCTAAAGTTAATACCGTTATTTTCGGATTCTTCTTGATCCGTTGGAAGTTAATTTCCAAACCACAATTAGGCGGGCACATCTTGGGAAAGTACTCATTAATTTGGGTCACTTTACCGCCTAAATAAGCGTTTTTTTCTACCAGAAATACTTGGCAACCCACTTCAGCAGCTTCAACAGCAGCAGTAATACCACTGATGCCGCCACCTACTACTAAAATACTCTTATTTTCCATTTTTTCACTCCTTACCTCTAAAATCTGACGTCAGCAATAACCATTGTCTATTTTTATTTATAATAAAATATAGAAATAGCCGTCAGACGTTAGGCGACAATCACTGCTGCCCAACGACCAACGACCATAGGAAGTACGCAGTGTAAGGTTCTAGGTTTCAACCTTGTAACTACTCAGGCACAGAGACACAAAGGCACATAGTTACCTTACCTAATTGAAATCGCACACCGTCACGTTTGAGAGGTTAATCCGTACACTTTATCTTCCTTTGTGCCTCTTTGTGCCTTTATTCCCTTACCCTAATTGCTTACTTTTCGTCCAATAATCTGATCACCGGCACTTTTTTCATTTCCCATTTGTCAGTAGCAGCATCATAGGTACCATTTACAAAACACAACCAGTTTTCTTCGTCCAGTGTTGGCAGGTCAGTCCGGAAATAATACCCTGGAAAACGAGTCTCTTTACGGAATAATACAGTATGAATATGAGATTCAGCCTGCATTGTTCTGTGAATATTTTCCCAGCAGCGGGCCAATTCATAAATATTACTAGCACCCAATTTCTCGGAATCCTCTTTCAGCATTGTTAAATATTCCAAACCTTTTTCCAATAATGCTTTATTGGTTCTGAAGTTAGCTGAACAACCACCGGCATATTCATCCATTAATTTTTGCAACCGGAACATATACTGTTTCGGTACAATATATTCTGGATTTATTTCCGGATCAGTAGTAAAGTCTTTCTTCTCTTCATACAAATTTAACGGTTTTAACATTTTTTCTTTCAATTCTTCTACTAAGGCAGCATCAATATTCGGCATCTCTGGATTTTCTAAACAAAACTTAACCATTGCTTTAGCAGCAATACGCCCTTCGGCATGGGTACCGGAAGAAAATTTATGCGCAGAAGCACCGGAAGCATCTCCGGCAGCAAACAACCCTTTGATAGTGGTCATGTTAGTATAACCCCACTGATATTCTTTCGGAGCAATGTCTGCCGGACCACTCACCCAAGCACCGGAAGCACCAGAGTGGGAGGCAATAAAGTACGGCTCAGCAGCAGCGATTTCAGAAGGTTTTTCTTCCGGGGCAATGTTACAAGCAGCCCATAAAATCGCTTGAGATACTGTCATATCCAAGAAATCTTCCCAAGCTTCACTTTCCAACGCCTTCATTTTCTTTTTCCAAGCTTTTTTGTTATCTTTATACTTAGCAGCCAAATTAGCAATAGCTTCAGCAGTCTGCATATAAATCGGACCTTTACCTTCGTTAACATCAATCATACCGAGATAATTACGTAAATTAGCCGGAATAGGCTTCACTTTACCGTATTTCCCCCAGTTTTCCAACTCCGGACGCCGAGTAACCATGTATTCTTCATCATCAGCATTAGTGGCTCTGGACTTAAAGAGTAAGAACCAAGCACCCACCGGACCATAAGCATCTTTAAACCGCACCGGAATAAAACGTATTTCCTGACAAGTCATTTCTGCACCAGCAACAATGGTGAAATAAGCCGAAGAACCGGAACTAAACGGCGGGTACCAAGAACGTCCTTGACCTTCACCGGTAGAACGAGGCTTAAATACGCCAACCGCACCACCCATAGCAGCTAGTACTGCTTTCGCTTTAAATATATAAACTTTATTTTCCCGGGTACTGAAACCAATAGCCCCGGCAATTCTATCGCCATCCATAATCGGATCGGTAATAAACACCCGCTCATAGATATTATCGGCATCTAAAACATTTTTAGCTGCTTCCGCTACAATCACTTTGTAAGATTCGCCGTTTAACATGATTTGCCAACGACCACCACGCACATAGTTGCCATCGTCACCTTTCCAAATAGGCAAACCCCATTTTTCAAACAAATGCACCGATGAATCTACGTGACGGGCAATATCATAAACTTGGTCATCACGAGATATCCCCATCAAATCATTTTTAACATAATGAACATAATCTTCTACTGTATTTTCACCTTTACCTACACCAAGGTACTGGTTAATAGCAGACAAACCCATCGCCACCGCACCGGAACGATCCATCGCTGCTTTATCAACAAGAGTTATTTTTAAACCATGTTCTTTGGCCCAGTAAACAGCTTCTACAGCCGCACCACAGTTAGCCATGCCGCCACCCAGCAATAAAATATCAGTAGTAACTTCAACAGTTTCAAAGTTAACCGCCATTATATAACCTCCTTCATTTCATAGAATATTTAGTTATTTGTTTAAAGTTGGTAACGCATCTAAACCAATAGAATAAGGCTCTGTACACAATAGTTGATCATTCAAATCTTTCTGATCAACAGTATAGCCACCATCCGGCACCGCTTCGCCTTCTTCGGTAGTTCTAATCGGGAATTTAAACCGCTTGGTCATCCCATTACGGAACTTAACAGTCCACATAATACTGTCAGAACTTCTCAACGGCACACAACTGGCACCCATCGGCACAAAATCAGCATAACCCCGGACGTCAATCGCTTGTTGCGGACAAATTTTCACACAGCAATAACATTCCCAACATTGAGATACATCACGGTTATAAGCCTTTTTATTCTCTGGATATACCGCCATTAAATCATTGGGGCAGATGTACATGCAGGCAGTTTTTTCTTGCCCTTGACAACCATCGCATTTTTCAGCAATTACAAAACTAGGCATAAAATTCAACCTCCCATTCTAATATTTTTTTTAATTTATTTGTAAGGTGCCCAAGGGTATCCCCGGGCACCTTCAAAACCAGTTAACGGTTTGCGGTTAAAACCGAACTATTTTTTAAGCCCTTTATAGTACTCAATCAAGATATCCACTACTTCTTTACGCCCAAACTCCAATGGCGGTTGCTTGCCTTCTGCCAACATCGCCCGTAGCTTAGTACCACTAATAGCAATACGATCTTCTTTGCCTAACTTCGGCCCTGTTTTTTCAGTGGTCATACCATCACATTTTTGACTATAATAAGCAGCAGTCACTTTTAATGGCTGACAAAGTAATTCGCCTGGCTTAAACTGGTCAAAAATTTCTTGCGCTTGGTAAGCAGTGTAATAATCACCCACACCAGCATGATCACGTCCAATTAAAATATGGCTACAACCAAAGTTTTGCCGGAAAATAGAGTGCAAAATTCCTTCACTTGGTCCAGCATAACGCATTTCCATTGGATAAACTTTCATGATCACATTATCCAGGTTAAAGTAATTCTCCAATAACACTTTATAACATTCAAAACGAACTTCGGCCGGAATATCACCTTGCTTTAATTTACCTACAATCGGGTGAATTAGTAACCCGTCGCAAACTTCCATGCCCACTTTACACAAGAATTCATGAGAACGGTGCAAGGGATTCCGAGTTTGGAAAGCACACACTGTATTCCAACCTTTTTCTTCAAACAATTTACGGGTATCGGCTGGATGAGCATAATGCTCCGGATACTTACTGGCATAACCCATTTCACTGAATGTGACTAAAGAACCGCCCACATTAATATCGCCTTGCGCTTTTACTTTTTGAACCCCAGGATGATCATCATCATCTGTGAAAAACACTTCTTTACATTCTTTGATTTTGTCATACTCGTACTTTTCTTGCACCGTTAATATGCCAACATATTTACCGCTTTCATCATCAACTAAGGCTACTTCCTTACCTTCCGTGAGACTCGCAGCTTGTTCTTTGGTTACCGATAAAGTAATCGGCACCGGCCAAGCTAAACCATTACTTAAATGTTTGGTGCTCACTACACTTTCATAATCAGCTTTACCCATAAATCCGGTCAACGGACTAAAAGCACCCATACCAATCATTAAACAATCAGATGTTTCCCGTGAAGTAATCCGGATAACGTCAAGACCCTTCGCTTTAGCCTCTAAGCCAGGACGTTCCTCTCTTGCTACCAAAACCGGAGTCAACTTACCACCATGCGGTGTAACTAATGCCATACAATAATTACCTCCTTGAAAAGTAGTTTTAAAATCATTTGCTTCCAAATAACCAACTGCCACCAAAATGACTTTAAGGGATTGTGAATAATTGAACTTGCCTGTTCAATAAAACAGCACAAGCAACCTCCCCCTAGATTATACTTCAGTCTAGTTATATATTCAACATAAACTTTTGGAATCCCTGCTTTTTTTAAAAAAAATTTTAAATCCAATTAGCAAGTTTTTTAGCGGGTGAAACTATACAATAACTTAAACCAGTTTGTTTAGCAGACAACCCCATCGCCAACGCCATTAATTGGCTAATAAATAATACCGGTATATGATAATCTGTTTGAGCTTGTTTGTTCGCCCGAGCTTGATAAGCATCCAGGTTCATTTGACACAATGGGCAAGATGTTACAATAATATCCGCCCCCGCTTTAGTCGCTCCCTCTACAATCAAGTTAATAGTAGCGGCCGTAATAGCAGGATCAGTCAGGGCTAAGGCGGCGGTACAGCATTTCATTTTATTTTCATAATCTATTGGTTCTGCACCTAGGGCAGTAACTATTTTATCTAAAGCGGTAGGATATTCCGAATCATCATAATCATCCGGCAACACCTTGACACTTTGGCAACCAACATAACAGGCTACCTTGAGACCGGTTAAAGGTTTTTTTACAACTGCTGCGATTTTCTGGGCACCAATATCATTTACTAAAACATCTAAAATAAAACGTACTTTCAAGCTGCCTGTATATTGCAAATCATCTTCTTTAAGGGCTAAATTAGCTTTTTTGCGATATTGTTCATTAGCAAATTGTTGATTAGCCAACCCTAAAACCGCATAACAAGAACTACAACTTGCCACTACATCCTGTTGTTTCTTTTCAGCTAAAGCCAAATTGCGCGCTGCCAAAACTTGTGCCGGAAATTTACCAATAGCACCAGAAGTTACCGTAGCCCCACAGCAATTCCAATCTTCAATTTCTTCAAATCCAACACCTAGTGTTTCCATCACAGCCAGCAAAGCATGGTAATCAGCCATGGCGTTGCCTTCACTGGCACATCCCGGATAATAACTATACTGCACTTAGCCTTCCTCCTTTGATAAATCCATTGCTTTTTCCACTACCGCTCTGAGTTTAGCAGGATTTTTAACCCCGTGCGGCGGGCGAAACGTTAATCTTTTATGTTTCACCATATTGATACCGGTACTCTGCATATCTAATGCCATTTTAATCGCATTACCTATTCCGATTTTCAAACCATAGCTCATCGTCAAACCCATTTCCCATATCCGCCCTCGTTTAGCTAAATCAGCATAATAAGCTCTGGCCATATGGATTTTATTCTTGCCGTGTCCGGCTTTTTCTGCCAAATCACGCAAATTACTCATCACATCCATCAGCGGCACCCCTCTAGGGCACCGGCAAGTACAATGATAACAAGAAGTACACAACCACATCGTATTACTCTTTAATACTTCATCTTTAGCTCCGGAACGGATAAGTTGAATAATCTCCCGAGGCGAATGCTTCATCATATCTTTCAGAGTACAAGTTGTGGGACAAATACCACACTGCATACACATTTTTACCCAATAACCATTTTCTGTTTTATAAACTTCCTTAGTAAACTCCGGATCATATTTTCTAGTTTCTTTATCCTCAGACATATCATCCCCCCTCCCTTTATAAAAAATGCTTATTTATTTTAATGAAATATATTAAACCTCTTTTTATGATTGTGAAATCATGAACATATTCCTATAGCAAAAACCAGCCCCTCACTCACTAGCCAACATGATATCACAAAACTTTTTTTTTTTCAAATATAAATTTATAGTGCGTGTTCGAAAAGGGTACCATTTAGCATATTTGAAATTTACATATTAAT
>JAJOKO010000064.1:0-11881 GCA_021129825.1 Desulfotomaculum sp.
ATTGCTTACACAATAAACAGCACATCGAAAAACATATAATACACACCGGTCCACAGGTTGCCGGCGAATAAAAATCAGTTTTTGATACATTTCTGCCGGATTTTCTCCTTTAAGCTCCTCTGTTACTTGATAGCCCAAATCTAAAAAGCATTGCGCTATCTTTGGTCCTGCTCCCAGCGAAAAGTACAAGCGGCAACCACCAAGCCCAGACAGAAAATGCCCGTTAAAATAACTATTTCCCAAGCAAAGCTTAACAACGACTCACCCATCCACAACCCCTGTAGCAACTCCACCGCATAAGTAACCGGTATCACTACCGAAATATACTGCACAATCCAAGCCGGTAGCATGTCCAACGGCACAAAAGCACCGGAAAAAAACATTACCGGAAAATAAATCACCATGCCGATAACACTGGCAGTGCGTGGCGAACGGGCTACCGCCGGGATAAATAAAAAGAAAGCAGCCAAGCTGGTAAACACCAGTAAAAAACCGGCCAGAAAGGCTAAGATGCTCCCGGTCAGCACGGCACCGTAAACTAAAACAGCAACTACGATCAGCAAAACAATTCCCAGCACGGTTACAATAAATTCAGCCATGCCCAAACTACTTAAAATAATCACCGGGGTCACCGGGGTGCCTTTTAATCGTTTCAAGAACTTTATTTTACGATAATTAACTACCGTTTGCGGCACACTATGAATAGCAGTACTGGCAATAATCAGACCCATCAAAGCCGGTACTACTTGATTAATAACTACTTCTTTCGCCACATTAGCCGGGGTGAACACTTCCATGATGATAAACAAAAAAAATACCGGTAAAATGAACATAAAAAATACCGCTTCCGGTTCGCGCCAAAACAACTTCAACTCGGTACTGGTCAACTTGATAAATTGCTTGAAAATAATCATTCTCTCATCTCCTTGCCGGTAATAGCGAGAAATACATCCTCCAGATTTGGTCGTGAAACAACGAAATTATGGAAGCGGCAATTGTTTTCCCCTAAAATTCTAATTACCGCACCAATAACTTGCTCATCCACACACCGGATTACAATCTCTCTGCCGCCGGCACCGCTTTCGCAATTAATATCCAGGTGCTTAAACTGCGTTACTACAGCCGGATTGTCTACCAAAAAACTAATTTTCAGCCCACCGTTAACGCTCTTGATCAGCTTAGCCGGGGTATCTAAAGCCACAATTTTACCACCATCAACAATAGCCACCCGGTCACACAGCCGCTCTGCTTCCTCCATAAAATGAGTCACCAAAACAACGCTCTTGCCGGCATTACGGGTGTTACTGACCAATTCCCACATCGCCCGGCGGGCGTGAGGATCCAAACCAGTAGTAAGTTCATCAAAGAAAACTACCTGGGGATCATTAACCAGCGATAAGGCAATAAAAAGCCGCTGTTTTTGCCCACCGGATAGAGTATCGAAGTGACTTTCGCTCTTATCCAGTAACTCTACTTGTGCCAAAAGCAAATTGGCCGGCAAAGATCGCTGGTAAAAACCGGCAAACAACTCCAGTGCTTCCCGGGTCTTGATCCGCTCCGGTAGTTTGCCTTCTTGTAGTTGGATACCGACTAATTGTCTCAGCTTTTGCCCGTCCTTTTGCGGATCTAAGCCTAAGACACGGGTAGAACCACCGGAGGGTGCCCGTAACCCTTCCAGACATTCTACCGTAGTTGTTTTGCCAGCCCCGTTTGGTCCGATAATTCCAAAAATCTCATTTTCATAAACTTCAAAACTAAGGCCTTTTACCGCTGCAAAGTCACCGTAGTTCTTAACCAAATCTTTGACTACAATTACCGCTTCCATTTAATCACTTCCCTGCTTTAGTTCCTTCCAGCATATCCTTGATACCCCCGATAGAACTAAGAATACCGGTTGCTTCGTAAGGCAAGTAGATCACCTTGTTTTCTTTACCCGATACCATTTCTTTTAAAGTTTCAATATACTTAATAGCAATCAGATAATTAGCCGGGTCACCGTCACTAACCGAAATTTGGGCGGTGATTTCTTTTATCGCTTCGGCCTCGGCTTGGGCTACTTTTACCAAGGCTTGCGCTTCCCCTTCGGCTATCAATATTCTGGCTTGTCTTTCTCCCTCTGCTTTATTGATATCTGCCTGTTTAATTCCTTCCGCTTCCAATATTGCTGCTCTTTTCAAGCCTTCTGCTTCTAAAATAGCAGCGCGCCGGTCACGCTCCGCCCGCATTTGCTTTTCCATTGCTTCCCGGATATCCATCGGCGGGTTGATATCTTGCAGTTCTACCCGGTTTACTTTTACCCCCCACTTATCGGTAGCATCGTCTAAAATAGCCCGTAATTTGTTATTGATGGTATCCCGTGACGATAACGTTTCATCTAAATTTAGTTCCCCGATAATATTTCGTAATGTGGTTTGGGTTAGTTTTTCAATAGCATCCGGCAGATTTTCTATTTCATAAATCGCTTTGACCGGATCAGTAATTTGAAAATATAATAACGCATTAATCTCAATGACCACGTTATCCCGGGTAATTACGTTTTGGCGCGGGAAATCATACACCGTTTCTCTCAAATCTATTTTAGTGGTACTTACCTTGAATAAAAATTTTTCTCCTTTAGCCGTTTTCTGGACTTCTTTCTTGGTTATCGCCCTGGCCCGGTCTACTACCGGCCAAATGATGTTAATACCCGGGTTTAAGGTGCTGTGATATTTCCCTAATCTTTCAATCACCATCGTTTCTGCTTGCTGAATGATTTTAAAACCGGTAGCTGCAAAAACTATTACAAAAACAGCAATTATAATCATTAATATTTCCATAAATAAATGCACTCCCTTTACTATTATTATATTATTGACCTGCTGGATATAACTTTACTGTTTTACCCTAAAGTCATTAAGTTTTATTTAAATCAACTAATCGTTTAACCAGCAACTTTGTCCCTTCTACCCTAACTACTGTCACTTTAGCACCTTCTTTCAGCATAGTCCCGTCAATTGACACCCCTTTCCAATTTTCTCCGCCCACAACTACCCGCCCTTTATTTTGAACCGGATCAATTTTTTCAACTACTATGCCGGTTTTGTCTACCAAAGCAGCTACATTTGTTTTGAGTTTGCTTTCTGAAAAATAGGAATGTTTCTTCAGTAGCGGTCTGATCCCAAAAAACACCGCCAGTGCCGAAACAGAAAAAGCAATAATCTGTACTTCCAGCCCCAGTCCTAAATAAGCCATCAAGCCGGCCATTAAACACGCCACCCCTAAGCACGCTAACAAAAAACCGGGTGTAAATATCTCTGCTATAAATAAAACCACCGCCATAATAAGCCACATCTGCCAATCTTCCAAGCTGATCCCCTCCTTTATCTCCCGAATTCTCTCGGAAAGTCTAACCCCACTATTTCTGTACCTTTCAAAGAAAGTTTTCGTTTTTTCACCCCCACCTGCACCCTTCCCTTCGGGTGGGTACCCGCTCCCCCATCAAGGGGGAGGGAACTTGATTTCCCCTCCACTAGTGGGAGGGGGTTAGGGGGAGGGGGTGTTTGGAGCTTTTTAACTGTTTCCGAGAGTGCTCCTCCCGATAAATATTACTTAATAAATACTGAACTATTTATAAAATCAGTCTTACTATCTTTTACATTATACTATATTAAACTCACTATATTTACCCTTAATACACTGATTAGCCCGGCAGGAGTTAATCCGGTAGCCGGCTATTGCTAGGTAGAGCAGAAAATTAGATTGTTACTTTATAATTTCATCTTTACTCATACAGATACCTTCCGAAATAAAGTAGCAACTAGGGATTCCTTAAAAAAACAGCTCCCAAGATTAGAGAGCGTTCTTCCGTAACTAAATTAGCCTACGGCTGCCAGTTAGTAAGCAAGAACGAACACGATGGGTTAGTTTATCCTTACTTACTTATTTACTGCCTTAATTCACGCTAACCTCAAGTTCAACTGCTCAGCAAACCGGACGGCTTCTTTGTACTCTCCAGAAGACAACTTGCCGGAAATCTCTTCATATTCAAACGCTTTATGTGCCGGATGATACTGGGGCATTAAATTAACTAAACAACCTGGCGAAAGTTCATCTTTGATAAATCTTAAAACTTCTTTGGTGTCTTCCAGTCCCCCCGGCAACTGTAAATGTCTGATAAGTAGTCCTTGATAGGCAAGCCCCCGCTCATCTGTTTTTATCCCCCCAACCTGACGATCCATTTCCAGCAAAGCCTTTTTTGCTATTTCCGGATAATTTTTTACGCAAGAATACTTTTGACCATCTTCCAAAGAAGCATATTTAAAATCTGGCATATAAATATCCACAACACCCTCCAAAAGAGTCAGTGTCTCCTGCCTTTCATAACCACCACAATTATAAACCAGGGGAAGATTAAGACCTTTTTCCGCAGTTAGCAGCACAGCCTCTAAAATATTGCTTACAAAATGGGTGGAGGTGACCAGGTTAATGTTGTGACAGCGGTAGTGATTTTGTAAAACAAGCATGCTTTCAGCCAGTTTTTCGGGTGAAATCAATTCCCCCTCGCCATAATAACTTAATTCGTAGTTCTGACAGAAAACACAACGTAAATTACAATAACCAAAAAAAATAGTTCCCGAACCGTTCCTGCCAACCAAAACAGCCTCCTCCCCAAAGTGAGGTCCGTAGCTGGCAAGAATAATTTTATCTCTCGCCCGGCAAAAACCACTTTCTCTGGCTCTATTAACACCACATTCATGGGGGCAAAGATAACATTCCCTTAAATGTTTCTTAGCCTTTATTACTTTTTCCTGTAGCAAGCCAACCGCATATGACTTTAAATAGGCAACCACTCACGCCACTCCTTTGATTACCACCAATGGTTTAAGCCAAAAAATCAGCTTTATTTATAACTGCCAGTATTTCTTTGCGATATCCTTCCGCAATTTGTTGATTATGCGCCAGGGGATTTTTGATTTTGGTCAGTAGTTGTGCGCGCTGATTCCAGCAAGATTTACTGTTCCCAATCAGGTTAATTCCTCTGCAATCAATTCCGCTTGTTTTAAGACTGTTTCTGTAGCTAATTTCTGCATATCCGGCGGGTAACCATATTGCCTTAAAGTCCGTTTTACAATCACTTTTAATTTTGCTTTGACGCTTGCTTTTATTGTCCAGTCTATTGATGCATTTTCTCTTACTTTCTCAAATAATATAACAGCCAATTCTCTCAATTTATCTTTTTGCATTAATTCTTTGGCACTGTCATTGTTAGCAATGGCTGTATAAAAAGCGTATTCATATTCTGATAAACCCATTTCTTGAGGCTCTTTGTCCATTTGTTGAATATCTTTACCCAGTGTAATCAGTTCTTCAATCACTTCTGCCGCTGTTAATATCTTGTTGTGATATTTTTTAATTGAATTTTCCAGCATTCCCATTAAAGCTTTACTTTGGACCAGGTTCTTTTTAGTCCTTGATTTTATTTCATCATAGAGTAATTTCTTAAGCACTTCTAGAGCAACATTTTTATGCTCCATGTTTTTCACTTCTAAAAGAAATTCTTCGGAAAGGATCGAAATATCCGGTTTTTTAATACCCGCCGCATCAAAAACATCTATTACTTGCTCGCTGACCAAAGCTTGATCAATAACCTGCCTGATGACCGTTTCCATTGCTTCATTCGTTTTGCCGGTACCGCCACTATCAAACTTTGCCAGCCGAGACTTTACCGCCTGAAAAAACGCCACCTCCTCTTTTACATCTATTGCTTGTTCATGGGGGATAGCAATGGCAAAAGCTTTTGATAATGCCGTTACTTCATCAAGGTATCTTTTTTTACCGTTTTCCAGACCGAGAAGATGTTCCTCTGCTGCCAAGATCATCGCTAGTTTCTTTGGTGTGTCCGCACCAAAATAATGTTCGTAAGCAAATCCATGGTACATCTGCGAAACAACTTCTAGTTTTTCTAACATTAACTGCACTGCTGTTTCCTGAGCGATAGCCGGGTCACCCTTCCCCCCACTGTCAGAATAGAAAGCCAGTGCTTTTTTCAAGTCTGAGGCAATCCCCAGATAATCCACCACTAAACCACCGGGTTTATCTTTATATACCCGGTTAACCCGGGCAATAGCCTGCATCAGGTTATGACCTTGCATCGGTTTATCGATATACAAAGTGTGCAACGCCGGCACATCAAAACCAGTTAGCCACATATCCCGCACAATGACCAGTTTTAATTCATCTGCCGGATCCTTGATTCTATCTGCCAGTGCTCTGCGCTGCTCTTTGGTGGTGTAGTGCTTAGCAATTTTTGACCCGTCAGCAGAGGCAGAGGTCATCACTACTTTGATAACCCCCTTTTTCAAATCATCGCTATGCCACTGTGGTTTAATGCTAATGATTTCGTGATATAGATCGGCGGCAATCCTGCGAGACATGGCTACAATCAAGCCTTTTCCCATAAAAACTTCCTGTCTTTGTTCAAAATGATTGACCATATCCCGGGCCAGCTGTTTTAGCCGGTTTTCGCTGCCAATCAAAGCTTCTAACTGAGTCCATTTTGTTTTAACCTTTTGCGTTTCTGCCAGTTCGCCTTGATCCAGTTGATCATCCAAAGCAGCGACCAGTTGTTTGCCAGTTACACTAAGATTAATTTTAGCCAATCTGCTTTCATAATAAATCCTGACTGTTGCTCCATCATCAACGGCCTGCGCTATATCGTAGATATCAATATAATTACCAAAAACAGCAGGCGTATTTACATCGGTGCTCTCAATAGGGGTGCCTGTAAAACCAAGATAGGTGGCATCAGGCAGAGCATCACGCAGATACTTGGCAAAGCCGTAGACAATTTTTTTGCCAATTAGATTTCCCTGCACATCCCGATCATCAACTGTTTTTGCTTTAAAGCCATATTGTGTTCGGTGCGCTTCATCTGCTATCACAATAATATTTTTGCGGTCTGAAAGCTGCTCATAAACATTGCCTGCATCCGGTTGAAACTTCTGAATGGTGGTAAAAACCACGCCTCCCGAAACAACTTTCAATAACTCTTTTAAATGCTCTCTGTCTTCTGCCTGCACCGGTTCTTGTCTGAGCAGCTGTTTGGAAGCTGCAAAAGTATCAAATAACTGGTCGTCCAAATCGTTGCGGTCGGTGATGATTACTACTGTGGGATTATCCATAGCCAGTACAATTTTTCCGGTATAAAACACCATCGATAATGATTTTCCACTTCCCTGCGTATGCCAAACCACGCCGCCTTTACGGTCACTGAATGGTTGTTGTTTTACACCAGACACACCATAACTTTCAGGTGATTCCCTGACAATACCCGCACCATGCTCCGCAGATACGGAAGAATATCCTGCGGCTCTCAAGGTAGATTCTACCGCCCTGTTTACGGCATAATATTGATGATAAGCCGCTAGTTTCTTGACCGTTTGTATAGTGATGCTGCCGGTTTCTTGGTCTTCTTTTTTGGACTTTTCAAATACGATAAAATGACGTATCAAATTTAATAATGTTTCCTGATTAAGCATGCCGTTAATTAGTGTTTCCAGTTGCCCGGTTAGATGAGCTGCTTCTATTTTGCCATCTGATGATTTCCAAATCATAAAACGATTTAAAGCGGCAGAGAGCGACCCGGCTTTGGCCTCCAGTCCATCGGAAATAATCATCAAGGCATTAAAAGTGAAAAGAGCTGGGATAGCTTGTTTGTAAGTTTGTAATTGGTTGTAGGCTGATTTTACTGTCGTGTTTTCATCCGTAGGATTTTTGAGTTCGATCACCACTAAAGGCAACCCGTTTATAAAAAGAATAATATCCGGGCGCTTGTTTAACCCGTTTTCGATTACCGTAAATTGATTAGCAACCATAAAATCGTTATTTTCAGGTTTATTAAAATCAATCAGCCAGACAAAATCGCCCCGGTCGTTTCCGGCTTGCTGATAACTCACTTTGATGCCTTCGGTAAGCATCCGGTGAAATTTTTCATTGTTGGCAAGCAGTTCCGGCGAATTTAAACGCTTGACCTGTTTAAGGGCTTCTTGCCGGACCTCTGCCGGAATTTCAGGGTTGATTCTGCCCACCGCTGTTTGCAAGCGTTCCAACAATAAAACATCTTCAAAAGACTGCCGCTCCGGTGTATCACTGTCCGGGGCAATATCCGGGGCATAGCTGTATTGATAGCCTAATTTTTCTAATAATTTGATAGCAAATGTTTCTATTTCGGATTCGGTGATTTTATTATTCATCACTCTTTCCCCCTGTAATTCGCTTGACCTCTTGATCAAAATCGGAAACAAAGTTCCGATCCTGTATTTTACGGTAACTGGCATACTGCTGTTCTGCCTTGAGCTTGGCTTCCAAGCGGCTTATTTTACCTTTGTCTACCAGAATAGGATAGTTGGATAATTTTAAAAAGTCATCCAGAAATTGAACCCAGTCTGTCATTTTCATCAAAATCTGCCGTTCGGCCCTGTTTTCGGCCAGATCAAGGTAGGCAGAAATAAGGCGATTTAGTTCCTGGATATGCTTCTGATGCAGATAGTTTTTAGCAACTGCCACATCTGATTTTAATATTTTGCCGTCCGGCGCCTGTTGCCAAGTAGTCAATCCCATGTGGATTTTAGTAGCATCCGCCGCATCATAAATAGTTTCAGCGGCAGTTTTGCCGGTAATTGCCCAGTGGAGCTTGTTTTGAACTGCGGCAAAAAAATCCTTGGTTACCGGGGCATTTTTATCATAATCTACGGCGAGGGCATAAATATCAGTGGTTTTTTGGTATAATCGCCGCTCACTGGCCCGGATCTCCCTGATGCGCTCCAGCAGTTCATCAAAATAATCTTTCCCAAAAACCTGCCCAGCCTGCTTCAAGCGGGCATCATCTAACACAAAACCTTTAATGATATACTCTTTGAGGGTTTTGGTAGCCCAGATGCGGAATTGGGTAGCCTGGTAGGAGTTTATCCGGTAACCGACCGCAATAATGGCATCAAGGTTGTAGAAATCCATTTTCCGGCGGACCTTCCGATCTCCCTCTTTCTGAACTGTTTCCAAAACGGAAATAGTTGACCCTTTGTCTAACTCCCCAGTTTCATAGATGTTTGCCAAATGCTTACTAATAGCAGGTATCTTCACGCCAAACAGTTCGACCATGGTTTTCTGTGTGAGCCAGATACTTTCATCCCGTAAAATAACATCAACCTTTACCCGGCCGTCTTTTGATGTGTAAAGCAAGAAATCAGATTGTTGCTTTGTGATTTCGTTTTTGTTCATGTCCTTCCCTCCTATGAATTAATTGAAAAATTAAAGGTGACTAGTGAAAAGCTAGGGGGTCATAAGTTTGTTTTTTATTTATGGTTTTTTTCTTGATAGCTAAAATGTCCCAAAATAATCCATAAAAGCAGAAGGATTTCCTCTCCAGTGTATCGCTGTTTGGGGCATAAATATAATGATAGCCCACTTTTTCTAACAACTCAATGCTACCTTCTCCTATCATGTTTTCAGTTATTTTATTCTTCACCTTCTTCATCTTCAATAAATACTTTATACTCTATTATATATGCTGGGTAATCTACGCGAAATAAAATTTCGCTTGCAGTATATGAATAGTTACCCATTTCAAACTCACCATAAACATTATCCCAATATTCATTAAAATCTTCATTTTCAATATAACTTGGTTTACTTTCTACTGTTCCATGTTTAAAGATTTGATTCTCATTTTCGAAAGTTTTGATTAGAAAGCAGGCAATACTCTCTGTAGTATCAATAAGAAATTCTTTTGTTAATTCATCGACTTTATGATTGCGTTCTTTCAATTCTTCTAAAGATTTTCCATGTGAAGATGGTCCTATCTCATTTCTAAGTTCACCCATTAGTTGACCAATCGTTGCTAAAGCAGAAGATACTTGAGTAACCAAGGTGCTACCGGTATAACCTATGGCTTTAAATGCTTTTTTTAATAAAGCGTTAAGGTTTATATTATTATCAACTTCAACACTTTTTGTACGGCAAATTTCTTTAGAAATAGTTTCTAACAAAGCTTTTGCATTTTCTAATGAACGGCTGAAATCAATGTGTATATCTCCTTCAATTCTATTCATATAAGTTGTTAATTCTGACCATCTTCCATATTGCTCAATTGCTTTTCTTAGCTTCTCCATTAATCACAACCTCGTTTATTTTCATATTCTACCCGCACTTTATCGCTCATTAATTTTGGTAATAACGTATCCCGCAGTTTTTCGAGAGTGTATATTTGGATTCCGTTAAAAAACATTTTATCAATCAATGGTTTCACTTTTTTACCAAATATTTCAATATAATTCCTATCTGGAACAAAAATTTCAAATGATTTCATTGAAGTTTGGTTTAATCCTGGCTGAGCAGAATTTGCGTTTAAAAGAGCTAACTCATCTTGTTCTAGAGAAAAATATAGAAACAATTGCAAGAAAATCGAACCTGTCCTTAAAATAAACACATGCTCGTTAATAGCAAACCGTTGAAACGGAAATCCCTTTGCAAACATGCTTTTCTTTCCAATATAAGCTCCATCTTTGTATATCAACACATCATAATCTTCCACTTTACCCCTTTTCATTTTCTCAAAAAAATCAGATGTAATATACTTTGTGTTGGTATGATTATAATTTCCTATCCCATTAATACTTTCGGCTCCTAAACTAGGTATTCCTGTTTTTAAATCTGGATTGATGCCTCCTTTGGGTCTTGAGCCAGATTCGATAACAGTTAGTATCTCTCCTAGTTTTTTGTACTCCCAATCCTCTTCCGCTTCCTCCACAAACCACTGCCTGAAAAGCGTTTCTGCCATCGCTTCGAGGGTTTTATTCTGACGGTGGAGCAGGTCTATTTTGTCGTCCAGACTGCTCAACACGGCAGCTATGGCTTTTTGTTCATTTGCAGACCTTGGGATATTCCATAATGACTGGCTCATAAAATTCCAATCGGCACGGGGCATTAGTGTTCCTGCTTCACCAGAATTAGATAAATCAACAAATTCTTTATTGGCAAATAGGTAGAATAGATATTTTTGGTTTACTTCATTTTTTGAGCGTACTACCCAAATATCTGTAGAACACACACCGCTAAATTTTGGCATAATTACTTTTCTGAAGTAAGGTCCCAATTTACCAAAAAGAATGTCTCCTTCTTTAAAATAGAATTTATCACTAGTAATATCATCAGAGCATCCAATACCATTAAGTCTTAAAGATTGCTTCTGTATATGCTTTAAGCCGATGTAATGTAACCCATCTCCCTTTTGTGGGCTATACTTATCTTTAATAAGCTCTGCTATATCCCCCAACTTACATTCCTTCCACTCACAATTCGGCAGGCTCATTGTATCACTCATCGCTACCTCCATTTTTAAGTTGTTCCATAATCAACTTATCAAAATCGCTTTCAAAGAGACGGTCCTGCACAATGCGGTATTTCTCAAATTCAGACTCTGCTTTATCTTTTGCAATTTCGGCAGTTATTTTGCCGGCATCTTGTAAAATTGCTCTATCGTCATATTCTAAAAATAGGTCCAGTCGTTTTGCCCAATCTTGCATTGTCATTGGTGTTTTTCGTTTTGCCCTCTCTTCTGCAAGGTCTAAATATGCATTTACTATTCGCCCGAGAGATTCCATTTCATCTTTTGTAAGATAATTTTTAGCAATAGTAACATCTGTTTTTAAAATTTTTCCATCGGGAGAGTTTTTCCAACTTGTTAATCCCATTTTGTCTTTTTCACTATCTGCTCTTTTATGAATAAGTTCTGCTGCTGTGTGTCCGTGAATTCCAAAGTGCAGTTTGTTTTGAACTTTAGCAAAAAACTCTTTTGTTGTTTTTGCATCTTTGTTGTAATCCAAACTTGTGGCGTAAATATCTGTAA
>JAJOKO010000064.1:11981-27372 GCA_021129825.1 Desulfotomaculum sp.
AGTTGAACTTTCGTCTAATTCACCGTTTTTATAAATATTTTTAAGATGTTCGTTTATAGTACTAATATCTACTTCAAAGAGTTCTGCAATAAGTTTTTGAGTAAGCCAGATAGTTTCATTTTTATACCGGGCTTCAATACTATTTTCACCGTCTTGAGTCGTGAATATCAAAAATTCTGCGGTGCTATTTCTAATTAGTTTGTTTTTCACTCATCACCACCTCCGTTATTATCGTTTAGGTGCCACCATAACGACCTGCTTTTGCCGTTAAACCGATGGCATTAGTTTTGGTTACCCATTCTTTTACACTGATTATTCGGTTTTTCTTAGCCATCTACTTTCACCTTCCCCAAATTCTCAGCAATCAAAGCATTCAGCCTTTTTTCCTCTTTCAACTGTTCTGCAAACTCTGCCTTTAATTTACTGAAGCGTTCGTTAAAATCAAAATCATCTTTATTATCCGGCAAGCCCACATACCGGCCCGGTGTAAGCACATAATCCAGTTCTCTTACCCGTTCAATAGCCGCTGAATTACAAAATCCCTTGATATCCTGATAATTTCCGTCAGGGTTACGCCAGTTGTGGTAAGTTTCAGCTATTTTTTGTACATCATCTTCCGAAAGTTCCCGGGTGCGGCGATTTATCAAATGTCCCATATTTCGGGCATCAATAAACAGTATTTCATCTGTTCTATTACGGTATTTTCCGTTGGCTTTATTACGGCTCAAGAACCACAAACTGGCAGGAATTTGGGTGTTTAAAAAAAGTTTTGTCGGCAGGTTTACAATGCAATCAACCAATCGAGCTTCAACAAGTTCTTTTCTAATATTTCCTTCACCGGAACTTTTGGAGGTTAAAGCACCTTTGGCCAGTACAAACCCAGCTTGTCCGCTTGGGCTAAGATGATAGATAAAGTGCTGTATCCAGGCATAGTTGGCGTTACCGGTGGGCGGTGTGCCATGTTGCCACCTGCCATCTGTTCTCAGCAAATCACCGCCCCAGTCGCTGTCGTTAAAAGGTGGATTCGCAATTACATAGTCCGCTTTCAAATCTTTGTGCCTATCATTTAAAAAAGAGCCTTCATTGTTCCATTTTACTTGAGAACTATCAATCTCCCGGATAGCCAGGTTCATTTTGGCTAAACGCCAGGTGGTTTGGTTGCTTTCCTGCCCGTAAATAGAGATGTCATTTATTTTCCCCTGGTGGTCTTGAACAAATTTTTCGGACTGCACAAACATACCACCGGAGCCGCAGCAAGGGTCCAACACCCGGCCTTGGTACGGCTCTAGCATTGCTACCAGTAATTCCACAACGCTTCTGGGGGTGTAGAACTGCCCGCCCTTTTTACCTTCCGCCAGGGCAAACTCGCCTAAAAAATATTCGAAAACATGACCGAGAATATCGGCACTTCTGGCTTTGGCATCACCAAGAGCAATATTACCGACCAAGTCAATCAAGCCGCCTAAATTTGTGGGATCAAGGTTACCCCTAGCATATACTTTAGGTAGCACGTCTTTCAGGGAGGGATTTTCTTTTTCAATAGCATCCATCGCCTCATCAATATTTTTGCCGATTTCAGGCAGTTTCGCCCGGGATTGCAGGTAAGACCAGCGCGCTTTTTCCGGCACAAAAAAGACATTCTCTGCTGTATATTCGTCTTGGTCTTCAGGGTCAGCACCGGCATATTCCCCGGCGCCTTCTTTTAGTTTTTGGTATAGTTCTTCAAAAGCATCCGAAATATATTTTAAAAATATCAACCCTAAAATGATATGTTTGTATTCGGCAGCATCAATGTTTTTTCGGAGTTTGTCTGCTGCCTTCCAAAGTTGTTTTTCGATTGGTTCTACTTTTGCTTTGTTTGCCATTTTGGATGTCCTTTACAGTTTTATTTTAACTTTTATAAGCGATAAGTTGTTTCTGCTATTTCATGCTCAACTTCGTTCCAGGAACGCCCTCCCTTTTCCTTCCATTCAGTCTGGATATCAAAGATTGTTAGTTGATTATTTTCAAATATTATCCGGGTTAGCCACCCGACCCATAAACAAAATACTACCGCTTGCTCGTTCCTGGATCAAAAATATAAACGGGCGATCGGCCCGGAACACCGGTACAGCCAGTTCAACTGCTGTAACCCCAACCACCACCCCGGTAGCGGCAGCCGCTTCGGTTCCTTTTTCATCTACGTTCACAAATGCTTTATGCACCACCGCATGGATATAAAGATCCCGCGCGCCGCTAATGCCTGAAAAATCTGCTCCCGGCGGGTTGTTAGAATCAGGCACAATAAACGCTGTCGGCATCCCCAGCCTCTTCAAATGATCATTCAAAGTATACTGGCTGTCAAAAGTAAACTTGGGTAGCCAAACATCTACTCTTTGCTTGCGTAATTCACTTTTCAAGTTGTTTAGTTTGTCTAAAGTAAGGGTTTGTTCCCAGGTTGCTAAATCCTGCTTGGGCAACAACACCAGCATCGACAAGTCTTCCCCAGCATACAACATTTCCAAAACTTGCACTGTTTCTGTTTCGGTGTAGTTAAATTTAGTACCCCAGCCTGTCGCACTCATTAACGGTACTTTTACTTGCTCGCTTGCGCTTATTTGAAAATATTCCTCCCGGGTTTGATCTTCTTCAAAGGGTTTAAGCCAATCCCCTTTAAAGTAAATCGCATTAGTAAGCACCAGGCGAGTTAGCGGACACAATACCCCCGGCGGGATTAAATCTTTAATCCGCTCATTAGTCTGTGCTGCTACCCAATGATTAATTGTTTGGCGAGATGCTTCGGTAGCGGCTACAAAATCAAGTGCCGTCACTTTACCACCGTAATATTGGGCTACTGTATTTACATACTGTTCTAATAACCGGTAATCTTTCTGCGCCCACAAGGCATTGGCGGTGTGCAGTTGATATTGGGCATCCGGCTGATTTAATAATTGAACCATCGCTTGCATAGCAGACCGGCGTTGCTGATCATCTGCCGGCAAATGCAGTACTGACCAAATTTCCCGGGCTGTTTGCCCGCGGGCACCCTCGCCGGTCATGGCCAGCGCGGTAGAAATACTGTGCGGGGAGAAAAAGATATTTCCTGTTTCGCTACCCAGTTCGGCATAAAAATCCAACGCAAATTGATTATTCGCTGTTGCCACAGCACTAACCCCTCCCGGTATCGCCCCGGCGGCACCGGTTGTTATTAACACTGTATTGATGTGAGCATCCCAAGTAACCTGCGCCCCCAGTGCTTCAAAAATAGCTCGTAACGGTACCATTACCCGGTCTGCTACTAAAACCGGCGGTACATCCGGTTGTAACAATTGTTCATTAACCAACACCGCTGGATACTCCGCTTCCGCCTGACCAGTCAAAACAGGTGCTAAAATTAAAACCAAACCAAAAAGCAAGCTGATAGAAACTACTCCTAGCAAAGATTTTTTAAACATTAATAACCACCCCTTGTTTTTTTACAACTATTGTATCATGTTTTATATCATTAAAATAGCAAAAAGAGCGGCTTTTTTTTGCCGCTCTTTTTGCTAGATTGCAAATAACTTTTTAGTATTTTGCTCCACCGCTAAACTAATTGCTGCCAACGTTATTCCTTTCAGGGCGGCAATTTGCCCGGCCACATGTTTAACATAGGCCGGTTCATTACGTTTACCCCGGTGCGGTACTGGTGTAAGGTAGGGACAATCTGTTTCTACCAGTATTTTATCCAGCGGTATCGCCCGGGCTACTTCTTTCAACTTGCCGGCATTTTTAAAGGTGACCGGTCCGGCCAAGGAAATATAAAAACCCATCGCTAAGCATTCTTCCGCCACTACCAAGCTACCGGAATAACAGTGCATTACCCCGTTGACCGGTGCCAACCGTTCCCGCTGGCGCATGATTTCTAAAAAATCACCGTAAGCATCCCGCAAATGAATCACCACCGGCAACTGCATCTCTTGCGCTAAATTTAATTGCTGGATAAAAACTTCTTTTTGCACTGGCCGGGGGGAATGGTCATAATAATAATCTAAACCGATTTCACCCACCGCCACTGTTTTCGGCTGCTGCAACAACTTTTTTAATTGTTCCAAATAGTCCGGTGGCACATTTTTAGCATCGTGCGGGTGTATCCCTGCTGTAGCATAGATACAGGGATATTTAGCGGCTAACGCTACCGAACGCTTAGATGATGCTAGATCACAACCAATATTGATTATTTGGGTGATGCCGTCTTGCTGAGCGCGTTCAATAACCTGCTCCCGGTCTTGATCAAAACGCCGGTCATCAAGATGGGCATGGCTGTCAATTAAATTCATCACTATTTTACCCCTATCCGCTTATTTCTGATAAATCAATCCGCGGAAATAATACCGCTCCTTTTTGTACCACTAGTCCCGGTGGTAGTTGACCCCACTGCAAGCTTTCCCAAGTATGCAATGCCGGGTGAGCGGTCAGACCCAATTGCTCCCATACTTTGGCTGGTGTATTAGGCATAAAGGGAGTAATCATGACCGTCACCAAGCGCATTACTTCCAGCACGTTATACAATACGGTATTTAAGCGCTCTGCTTGGGTCGCATCCTTAGCCAATGCCCACGGGGCTGTTTCTTCTAAGTATTTATTCGCCCGCCCCACCAGTTGCCAAATAGTAGCTAAGGTTGTGGATATTTCTAATTTAGCCATATCTGCTGCCACCACCCGGCGAGTTTCCCCAGCTAAATTAATTAATGCTTGATCCAATGCTCCCGCCGGCTGTGGTTTTTTTAATACCCCCTGTTGATATTTAATCAACATCGCCACCGTACGAGATAATAAATTACCATAATCATTAGCCAGGTCATTATTAATTCTTTGAGCCATGGTTGTTTCTGAATAATAACCATCCGCAGCAAAAGGTAATTCCCGCAATAAGTAATAACGGACCGCGTCTACGCCATATTTATCTAGCAGTACCAGCGGATCTACTACATTGCCCTTAGATTTAGACATTTTACCGCTTTCCAGTAACAGCCAACCGTGGCCTAATATTTGTTTGGGTAGCGGTAAATCTAAAGCCATTAGCATGATTGGCCAAATTATAGCGTGAAAACGCATAATATCTTTCCCCACTAAATGCACATCCGCTGGCCAATAGCGGCGGTATAATTGATTGTCAGCAGTACCATAGCCTAATGCCGAAATATAATTAGTAAGCGCATCTACCCAAACATAAACCACATGCCGGGGGTCAAAGGGTACTTTGATCCCCCAATCAAAGGTAGTGCGGGATATACACAGATCTTCCAGCCCTTGTTTAACAAAACTAACCATTTCATTACGCCGGGAAACCGGTTGAATAAACGCCGGATTTTCCGCTACAAATTTTAACCAGCGGTCTGCATATTTAGACATGCGGAAAAAATAACTTTCTTCTTGGAGCAACTCCACCTCCCGGTCACAATCCGGGCACTTACCTGCTGCCAGTTGGTGTTCTGTAAAAAAAGTTTCACACGGCGTGCAGTACCGACCTGCATAAGCTGCTTTATAAATATCCCCGTGCTGCTGTAATTGTTCAAAAAACACTTGTACGGTCTGTTTATGCCTTTCTTCAGTAGTGCGAATAAAATCATCATAGCGCACATCCAGTTTATCCCACAGGTTTTTAAAACCTGCTACTACCGGGTCTACATATTCTTGAGGGGTTTGCCCCTTAGCCGCAGCACTGCGCTCAATTTTTTGACCATGCTCATCAGAACCGGTCAGAAAATAAACATCATAGCCGGTTAACTTTTTATACCGGGCAATAGCGTCTGCCGCTACCGTAGTATAGGCATGACCAATATGTAGTTTATCACTAGGGTAATAAATCGGAGTAGTAATATAAAACGTTTGTTTTTTCAAAACTAAAGCCTCCTGATTTCTTTCAATGTAAAAATTTTATGCCAGTAGCAATACTTTGTCAAGTTTTTAATGGCTTTTTCTCTTAGGAGTACTTTCAGAAACAGTAAAAAAGTTCCAAACACCCCCCTCCCTTAATCCCGTTCCTATTTATCCCCTTACCTCAAAATAAAAAAAATGTCGTTTTTTATAGAATTTTGTAAAAAAAAGTCTTGACTTTTAATGGCATGCTTGGTATTCTCTACTTGCAACTTAATAGCATATGTTGTCGAAATAAATATTATACATTTGAAAGGAGTGTGATTAGTCCTTATGAAATCAACTGGAATTGTCCGTAAAGTGGACGAGCTAGGTCGGGTTGTAATCCCGATCGAGCTAAGACGCACTTTGGGTATTGCTGAAAAAGATGCTTTAGAAATCTATGTAGATGCTGAAAAAATCATCTTGAAAAAGTATGAGCCGGCTTGTGTTTTCTGTGGCAATGCAGGTGATGTACAAGTTTTCAAAGGTAAGCAAGTATGTACAGAATGTTCTTCCGCTATGTTTGATAATACTCAAGCAGTCTAGAAAAACAGATACATGGCACTAGGATAAATAAAAACCTATATCTGGTGCCTTGTATCTGTGTGAAATTATTAGCATGATCAAACTACTCGCCTTAATCATTACCACTACTAGCGAGGTCCCTACCAATCCCAAGACAGGTAGTAACACCACGGCAGCAATAATCCCTCCAAACCACCCCCCCAAGAGGTCAGTGCTGTACATAAGGCCGGCCGTCCGGCTTAAATTGGGAGAATGGCTTAAATGTATTTTATTCGCCAGGGGAAATTTAAGACCAATAAGTGCGCCGGCAACAAATGCCAGTAATAAAAAGAGTAGTTGCGCCAGGATAAATACCACCGGATTCCCTAAATAGGGTGCCACAGCAAGGATAAGTAGCGGTAGCAAGACGGCAAAAAAGATCACGGCGACCTCAATCTTAATAAACAGACCCCGGTCATCCTTAATATGTGGTAAGAGTACGGTCATCACTAACCCGCCTACACCTACACCACCCATGAATGCAGCCAGCAAAAACCCGATCCAATGAAAAACAAACCCAAAAAGCACCTGAAAAGCAAAGATAAGCAACAAATCGAAGACCATTCCGGCAAACCCAGTGGTGGCAATAGAGTAAGGAATACTGAACCGGTGTAAACGAGTCCCTCGCCACCATAAGATTAACAGAATGGCCGTACTCATAGCAATAATAATGGCAAAAAATGACAGCCGTAAGTCCTCTAGCCAGACAAAAAAATTGCGTAAATAAGGAGAAAACATGGCATTCCAGTAAGCCAGACTATAAAAGAAACCCTTAGGACGAAAATCATGATTGATTTCACCAGTTGCTCCCTTCATCGCTTCTAAGAACCACTCCAAGCGGTGAGGATCTAATCTTACTTCAAGATAAGGACGGGTAATCAACCGCAAATCCAGTTGGCGCTCTACCAGTCTTTCGTACAGCAAAACAGTGTTGATCTTGGTAACTTCCTTATTCATGGAAGCCAGAAAAATATTATGATATCCTGGAATTATATGTAGATAGGGAAAAACACTTGTCAGCGTATTGATGACCACCCCGTTTAAGTTCCTTAGTTCGTGGCTCAGATAAGTCAAAGAGCCAGGCAAACTAATAACTAAGATACCATCCTCCTGCAATCGCTTTTTTGCCAACAAAGCAAACTCGGCTGTAAAAAGCCGGTTTACCTGCAGGTTTTCCGGATTAGAAACACCGACAAAAATCAGATCATACTGGTTAGGGGTTAATTCCAAAAACCGGCGACCATCTACATGTAGCGTGCTTACACGCGGATCAGCAAGTTCAGCCTTGGTTAACGGTGTCGGAAATTTTTGTGCCAGATCAATCAACAAGGGATTAATTTCGGTATAATCTACCCGCTCTATAGAAGGGTGTTTAAGTATTTCGTTAATCACTCCACCGGCCCCACCGGAAAGGATAGCCACCTTCTCCGGGCGGGGATGCGCCAGCATCGGAAAATGAACGAATTCTTCCACTCGCACTAAATCAGGTGTCGGGGTAGTAAACACCGGAATGCCGTCAGCAAGAAAAGTATACTCCCCAGCACGGGTAATCACCACAACATTACCGTAAGGCGAATGCTGATGGTGAAGCACCTCTTTATCCGGCCATTGCTGGGCTATCGCCTGGTAATGTAACCACTGGTCACCTTCAGAAGCAAGCAAATAAACAAATGCCACCAAAACAGTAGTAAGTACAGCAAGCGTTTTTCGCTGCACGCTCCGACTCTGAAAAGTAGTCAAAACCATCGTAACGATGAGGGTCAAAACACCTATACCAAAAACAATAGTAAAGGAATGGAAAAAAGGAATTAAAAGCAAAGTAAATACTGCTGCCCCGACAATATGACCAATAGTTTCCCACACATATGCCCGGCCGATTGATGCAGCCCCTTTCTTTGCATCCTGTTCGGGAGACTGGTTGGCAAACTCAGCCCATAACTTGCAAGTAAAAACAAATAGAGCGCCGTGCAAAAGACTGGGTAAAAAAAGAACCAGAAAAGAGGAGTAAAAGATCGAAAATACTCCGACTCCCATCCCGGGCAATACTCCGGTTAAATCCCGTACTATATACGCCAGAAAGAGAGCCAGTGACGCCAAAAAGACAAACAGGATTGATAAAAAGATAAATAAACCAATTTTTTTACTGGTATGTTCAATTTTCTTCCCAATAAAAAAGGCGCCGAAAGCTTCGATAGCGAGCCAGTTAGCAAGGATAATTCCTATCGCCAAGTCATTACCGTGAAAGACTACCAATAATTCTCTTAACAATAACAGTTGAATTATCATTCCACTAAAACCGGTAACCAAAGCAACAAAAATAAGCCGTTTATTCATTTTATTGCCAAATCCCAGGCACCGGACGACCGGAAAAGGGCGATTTACCATCGACTATTTTATTATAGATCACGCTAAAATGGGTGCGATAAATCAAACGCTTACCGGTATCCGGACAGAAGGTGGAGTTATAGCGGTGACCCGGGACATTACCAATGGTCACAAAGTTTATCCCTGCCTTTCTGGCTATGGCATGAGCAGCCTCTAACGTCCTGATTGGTGTGGCTGGCAGATGGGTAAGTTTAAATGCCGGAAAAAAGCGGGAAAAATGAAGCGGTACATCAGAGCCAAGGTGTTCTACAATCCACTCACTCATTAGCCTAATCCTATTCGTGCAATCATTAATTGTAGGGATAACCAGATTAACAATTTCCAGCCAGATCCCTGCTTCTTTAATGGTCTTCAATGTTTTCAAAACATAAGGGAGGTTCCCGCCGAAAGCCTCCCGGTAGACCTTTTCACAAAATCCCTTCAGATCAATAGTTACTGCCGTTGTATACGGAAGTAGTTTACGCAATGGTTCGCCGGCGATGGCACCATTTGAGTGCCAAATAAGACCCATGCCAGCTTCTTTCGCCAGCAGTGCAGTGTCATAAACATATTCAAAGAGGACAATCGGATCATTATAGGTAAACGAAATCGCAGTCACTCTTTCTTCCAGAGCTTGTTCGACTAGTTGCGCCGGCGGTAGTTCGAAGACACGCCGGTCAGTAGGGCTCGCCTGTGATAAAGACCAATTTTGGCAGTGTTTACAACGAAAATTACATCCCACCGTCCCAATACAAAGAATCTCGGTACCCGGATGATGGTGCAGTTGGGGTTCTTTTTCGATCGGATCAACCATTACCGCCGAAGGACGAGAATGCACCAGACTGTATAATCTACCGGCAAAATTCTCCCGCACCCGGCATACGCCACGCCCACCAGCAGGAATGATGCAGTAACGGAAACAAAGTTTACAAATAGTTTTCTTGTCTTCTATTTGTTGCCAAAACATGGCCTCTCGCAGTCCCTCCTGCGGTAGCCCTTCCTGATCTCCAATTTGTTCAGGATCTGCCCTCAAACATCCCCCGCTCAATACCGCTACTCCAGCCAAACCGGATATCAGTTGCAAAAATTTACGGCGAGTCACTTTTTGGTACTGTTCTTCTTGGCATGCTGGTTTTGACATAATATCCCTCCTTGTATAATAAGTTTAACAAGCAAAAAATAAACCTATCCGTTGAATGAAGACATAGCTCTTAAGTCACATTCACCATCGCATATACTTCCCGTTTGGGTATCTGGCGCAAGCGGGCCACTTCTTTAATCGCCTGCTTTTTATCCATACCAGAATAGACCAGTTCATGCACATGATCCAACACATCACCCGGTAGCATTACATCAGTTGATGCGCTTGCTTTTTCTGCTACAGCACCAGCCAATATCAACGTGAACTCTCCCAAGGGTTGTTTCTCTTTAAAATAATCTATGGCACCGGAGAGCATTCCTCTATAAATTTCTTCGTGTTTTTTGGTCAACTCTCGCGCCACTGCTACTAGTCGTTCTCCTAATATTTTATAGCTATCTTCCAGAGCACTAACCAGCCGGTGCGGCGATTCGTAAATTATCATTGTTCTGGTTTCATTTAGCAATTTTTCTAACCGACGCCGGCGATTTTTTTTGCCTGCCGGTAAAAATCCTTCAAAGACAAACCGGGCGGCGGGCAAGCCGGAAGCTACTAAAGCGGTAATGCCAGCACTGGCGCCTGGTAACGGCACTACTGGAATATCATGCTGTAAAGCCAATTGGACTAATTCCACCCCAGGGTCAGAAATACCCGGCAAACCGGCATCAGATACTAAGGCCACACTGCGACCTTGCTTTAATTTAGCCACTAATTGGCTGCCGCGCTGCTGCTCATTATGAGCATGATAGGCGGTTAAGGAGGTATGGATATCAAAATGACTCAATAATTTTCTGGTATGGCGAGTATCTTCAGCAGCAATTAAATCACACTCTTTTAACACCATCAATACTCTTAAAGTGATATCGTCCAAATTACCTATCGGTGTAGCACAAAGATATAAAGTGCCTTTTTGAACTGTCATCCCCACTATTGATCACCTCTTTAAAGTCGGTGTTCGAAAAATCCACCAGGCTTTCTTTTTTTACTTTTCACTATCTTTTTGCCGTCGTAGTAAGCTGAAACAAAACAAACATTCTTCTTTTCTGATTTGCGCAAATTTGACATTACAAATATGAAAACCTTCGTCATATAAATTCATTAAAGTAGGTTCTTCACTATCCGGTCTTAATGCAGCAGTCTCCTTAGTGTTTACACTAGTGCGCTGCACATAAACAGTGGTTATTTTTTGGCGTAATTTTTGGTTTTCTTGCTCTAGAGAACGTGTTTCTTCTTTAATGCCCTCTAATTCGCCCAATAATTCTTTCACCATGTACTCCAGCCTGACTATGCGCCCGGAAAGCAAACCCATTTCTTTCACCCCTTATTTTTTCACTTTTATTTCGCTTAAAGCAAACTCTGTGCTTTCTTTAGTTTCCTGCAATTCTACTGTAATACTATTTCTAAAGATATTACAACTCTTTACCAAACCGGTGCCCCCCGGCGTTTCCAGTAGTGCCCCAATTTCCGGAAACTGCTTTTTAGCTTCTATATAAGTTTCATTTTCATATTTCAAACAACACATTAAGCGACCGCAAATGCCGGATATTTTAGTCGGGTTAAGCGATAGGTTTTGTTCTTTAGCCATTCTGATTGATACCGGCACAAAATCTGCCAGCCAAGAGGCGCAACACAGTTCCCGACCGCAGCAACCTAAACCGCCCAGCATTTTGGCTTCATCACGCACGCCGATTTGTCTTAATTCTATTCTAGTACGGAAAACAGCTGCTAAATCTTTCACTAATTCTCGGAAATCAATCCGCCCGTCCGCAGTGAAATAAAAAGTGATTTTACCGCCATCAAAAGTTTGTTCTACTTTAATTAATTTCATCGGTAAAGCGTGCAATGCTATTTTTTCTAAACATACTTGCTGCGCAAATTTCACCCGTTCATGATTGTTTTTTAATTGTTCCCGATCAGCCCGGGTCATCTTACGCAATACTTTTTTTAAAGGAGGTACTATTTGATCTTCCGTTACTTCTTGGGCAGCAAGCAGCACCTGCCCATATTCGATCCCTCTGGTTGTTTCTACAATCACGTCATCTGCGACTTTTAATGCTAATTTTACCGGATTAAAAAAATATATTTTTCCTGCTTTTTTAAAGCGAATTCCCACTACTTTATAACGCACTTTGTGCACCTACCCCTCCCCCTACCCCCTCCCACCAGGGGAGGGGAATAAAGTTAAATCCTTACTTCTATTGTTTTGAATGCTGACTTAGATCTGCTAGTTTTAAAAAAAATACATCTAACAGCAGTCTGACATTGCCTTTAGTCTCTAAATGCTTACGCATTAATTCTGTTTCTTCCAACATCGCCACTAAACTGCTCACTGGATATTGCCTTGCTTGCTTAGTTATTTCTGGCAGCATATCAATATTGCTTATTAAAGATTTGTTTTTGGTTATTTTCCAAACTAAAACGTCTCTCAGCCATAATGGCAAAAATTCCAGCAACTCTTCTATCAATACCCGGTCAGTCGCTAAAGCTGCTGCTTCCATTAGTAAAGCTACTAGATCATTAGCGGTTGCTTTTTCTAAAATCGCTATTACTTTAGTTCTACCAGCTTGAATATCTTGATTCACTAAAGCTAACGCCCGTCCCAAACTACCACCGGACATTACCGCTAGTAAGTGCTGGTGCTCCTTGGTTAATTCCGTACTCGTACTAGCACTTAAACCAGCTGTTATTTGATCAATTGTTAATAATCTAAACCAAAATTGTTGGCAGCGAGATCTAATAGTCGGCAGTAAAGCTGCCGGTCGGGATGACGTTAAAATAAAGACCATCTCTGCCGGTGATTCTTCCAATATTTTAAGCAAAGCATTGGCTGCTGGGGTTGTCATAACTTCGCTTTGGGGGATTAAATAAATACGTCGCCCGCCTTGATAAGAACGATAATATCCTTGTTTTTGCAACTGCTGAATTTGCTCTAATTTTATGGCCGCTCCGGCAGGCTCTATCAGGTGTAAATCCGGATGATTGCCGCCGCTTATTTGCCGGCAACTGCGACAATTAAAGCAACTGCCGCCGTTAATAATATTTTCGCATAGTAATAACCGGGCAAACGCTAGCGCCACTGTCCTTTTGCCTACCCCCGCCGGACCTACAAATAAATAAGCATGGGCAACTTTATTACTCTCTAGTACTTTTTTAAGGGCTGCAATATTTTGTTCATGACCGGTAATTTGCTGCACCCAGCATCTCCTCCACTACCAACTTAACTTTTTGATGTAGTTGCTGCACCGGTAACGTTGCCTCTAAAATAACATGGGTATGCGGTTGTGACCGGGCTATTGCTAAATATCCTTGTTGTACCCGGTTGTGAAAAGATTCGGTTTCCTGTTCCAAGCGATCACCGGTACTACGCTTGTGGATTCTAGTTAGGCTGGCTGCCACCGGCAAATCAAAAATCAACACTAAATCCGGTTGTAACCCCTGGGTAGCCAACGTGTTAATCTGTTGCAAAAATTCTACCGGCAAACCCCGGCCATAACCTTGATAGGCTAGTGTAGAATCTATAAAGCGATCACAAAGCACTAGCTCTCCTGCCGCCAACACCGGCTTGATTTTACCGTGCACCAGCTGGGCCCGGGCAGCAGCGTAAAGGAACGCCTCGGTACGATGATCTAAATCCACATTTGCCGGATTCAACAAAATACGCCGCACCTCTTCGCCGACTGGCGTCCCCCCGGGTTCCCGGGTAGCTAAAACCTGGTAATGCTGTTCTTTTAAATAATCCCGCAACAAGGCGCATTGGGTGGTTTTACCAGACCCATCTATCCCTTCGAATACTATCAATTTACCATTCATATATTTCACCCCACCACTCCCAACGCCCCACTTTTATTGCTAAGTAACTACTCATTACTCTAACACTCTAATTGTCTTTAAGGTTGCATCTCCGGAACATTGCACCGGCAACGCTCTTTGGCGCACCTCTAACAGATAGGCTACTATTTCCATGCTAATTATTTCACCGGGACAAAGTGCCGGAATGCCGGGCGGATATACCGCCACGCTATCACCACTGATTTTACCAACGGCCTGCTCCAACGGAATAATTAGCGCCGTTGACATCCAAGCTTGGCGTGGGGTCAGGGCTACAATAGCTGGCGGCAACTGTAGTAACTCTTTTAAATGTCCCCCTTGCTGTGATGATAGTCTGTTATTACTATTCACTAAGCAGGCTAGCGCTTGGTATAATGCTTCGCCATCTTTATCGGGTGTATTTAACCCTAATAATACCACAATATTATAAAAATCCGCCATCTCTACTTGAATGCTATAATCAGTTGCCAGTAATGCGGCAACCTGGTAGCCAGTTAGTCCTAGTGCTTGCACATTGATCACCAAGCGAGTTTCATCCAAAGTCATTATATCATAGTCAGCCAAATGATGGTTACTTAACACTTCTATCCCTTTAAGTGATGCTAATTCACACCGTAATTTTTTAGCCACCTGCAATGACTGCGCTAATAATGCTGCTCCTTTTACAGCCATTTGACTGCGGGCGGCATCTAAAGAAGCCATTAAAAGATAGGAAGGACTGGTGCTTTGTACCAGACGCAAGCAACCCTCCAAACGCTGCTTATCCAGCCGGTCGGAATTCAAATGTAACATGGCCGCTTGAGTCAAAGCCCCTACCGTTTTATGAGTGCTTTGAACCACCGCATCTGCGCCACTAGCTAACGCTGCCGGTGGTAGTTGCCGGTGAAAACAAAAGTGTCCCCCGTGAGCCTCGTCTACCAGCAAAGGTAGCCCCTTAGCGTGGGTAACTTGAGCCACTGCCGCCAAATTTCCCACTACCCCGTAATATGTCGGATGTAACATTAATACCCCACGCGCCGCCGGGTGTTGTTCTAAACAGCTGTTTAGTTCCGCTGGCGACACCACTGCCGGAATAGCAAATTTAGCTATTAATTTAGGATATAGATATACTGGCCGGGCACCGCTAAGAATCAAGCCAGTTAATACCGACCGGTGGACACCCCGGGGCACAATTAGAATATCATCCGGCCGGCAAATCGTCAAAATTAAGGCCTGTAAACCACAAGAAGTGCCGTTAACTAAAAAATAACTACTCTGACTACCAAAAGCTACCGCTGCTAATGCTTGTGCTTGGGCAATAGCTGTTTGGGGACAGTGTAAATCATCTAAACCAGGCACTTCGGTTAAATCATATTTAAAAATCTCCGGTTGTAATTGCAACATTGCCGCAGCAATAGCCTGTCCCTGCCGGTGAGCCGGCATATGAAAGGGGATTTTTTTTTGTAAACAATATTTTTGCATGGCCGCTACCAACGGCATCTTAAACTGGTTCAAAATTATCCGCCTTTGCAATTTATTTTGATTTTATCACATATCGCACCAATATTTCTATCTAAATTAGCATTAATTACTGCTTTTCTAAAAATTTCATTTCATGATTATTGATCAAAGCAGGCA
>JAJOKO010000088.1 GCA_021129825.1 Desulfotomaculum sp.
GAGGGGATTAAGGGGAGGGGGGGTTTACCACAAACATACTTTTCGAACACGCACTGGTAATAAAAAAAATAAGGACGTTTTAGATCCGGTATTATTGGTTAGAATGGATCGCGAAAATAGTTTACCTATTATTATTTTTGAACTTATTTCTAATATTATCAACAATTTGTTGGGGAAAAGCATGGTCAAACTGCACTGATGCCCAGCTTTTTAAACGCTTATCGTCATTGTGCCAAAAAACACAAAGAGTATTGATCCTCTGGTCTAATTCCTTGTCCCCGGTATAAAAACAGTACCCCGTAGAATCAGTAGTTGCTGCTGTCAAATCGTGTTCAATTATTATCTTATTGATAGCTTCGGATACAACCTGTTTGCCAAAGCAAGCTATTTGACTTTTAATAGCCGTTTCAGCAGAAATAGTCATCTCCCCTGTTCCTGTTTTCAACCAGGTGAAATTCACACAATAATTACAATGAATTAGTCTAAGCAGTGGCTCCGATGGATTTCGTGAACCACTTTCTATTCCAGCAATATGACTCCTGTCCACACCCAAGGGTTTAGAAAAATCGCTTTGATTTAATTTTAGCATGTTTCTTAATAATTTGATTCTAACACCAATCCTTTTATCTTTTTCTGTAAGCAAATCACTACCCCGTCCTTGAGTGTTTTTTTATATTTAATGTCATCACCAAGCATGAAAACTAGCCAAATTTTATAATAATAATAATGTGCAACTTACACATTATTATCTTGACAAGGTGCACTTTACACATTATTATATGGATATAATACACAACAAGACACAATAATACAATAAACAAGATAACGTACGGAATTTTTGAACATTCTCTAAAAAAAGGAGCTAACTAATGATTAAAGTTAAATCTTGGACACCTCGAGAAATTAGGGCCATGATGGTCTTAAAAGGTGTTACCCTGAAAAACATCGCCGAAGAAGCGAATGTAACTGCTTCAGCTATCCACCAAGTGATCTACAGTGTAGGCAGAGTTAAAGGCTACCGCCTTCGACCCTACATTGCTAAAGCTATTGGTAAAAAAACAGAAGAAATATGGCCCAATGACAGTATGTAAACAAAATAATATCTATAAAACAACTCGTCTATAGTTATTTAGACAAGGTAATCTTATCAAAAGCATAAAAGAGTGTCAATAATCGCCAGCTGCAAATATACATCTTTAATTAAGATAGCTTGCGGTCAATTACAAATTAGGTGGTTTTCCTGATGGAAATACTATTTACCAATAATAAGCTTTGCCGCCATTGTTATGCCTGTGTCCGGGTCTGCCCGGTCAATGCTATTAGCTTTCAACATGGTAAAATCACCACCCTCCAGCAAGATTGTGTTTTATGCGGTAACTGCACCAAAGTTTGTACCGCCAACGCCATACTGACATTTGACGATACCGCCGCTGTGAAAAAATGGCTGGCTGAAGGCGAACAGCTAACAGCTATTTTAGACCCGTCATTTGTAGCTTCTTTTCATTGTCAACCCCGTCAATTAATTAGCGGGTTACGCCGGTTAGGATTTTCACGCGTTTTGGAAGCAGCTTTCGGTGCCGGTATCTATGCCGCTGAATATCAAAAATTACTAAAATCTAAGCAACAACAACCAATTATATCCAGCCACTGCCCGGCAGTAGTAGCATTGGTAGAAAAACACTTCCCGAATCTGATAAACTGCTTAGCCCCGGTACAATCTCCGATGATGCTGACCGGTCAATGGGCTAAAAAATTATATCCCACTTATAAGACAGTATTTATCGGACCTTGCTTGGCTAAAAAAACGGAAGTTTTAAATGCTACTGCTAATACCGCTATTGACGCTCTGATTAGCTTTAAACAATTAAAACAGTGGGTACCCGAAAATTGCGGAATGTCCCCATCAATTATCCTTGAAGATTTACCGGCAGGCAGTTGGGATTCTCCCGACCCCGGTCAAGCCAGGTTATTGCCATTGCCAGGTGGGTTATTGGAAATGTTGGGTTTACAGCCAAAAGCCAGTTCCATTAAAATAATTACCGCTCACAGTCCGGTAAAATGTCTGAATATTTTGCGTTCTATTAGCCGGGGTTTGTTAGACCCGGTGGTTGTAAATTTATTTTACTGCAATGACGGTTGTATTAACGGGCCGCAAATAGCTAATTTAGATTCTTGTTTTGAGAAAACACAAAAAGTTATTACTTACACTAACAATAAACCTGATCATCAAACCAGCACCACCACCGGTTCAGATACCGACCGGCAAAAACAAAAAAATGACCGCTTAATTACTAATTTAGCTACCAAACGGTCATTTGTTAATCAACAACGTCCTAAAAAGCTATTTTCCGAAAAGCAAATCTGGCAAACATTGCAGCAAATTGGTAAAAACAGCGAAAAGGACCTGACTAACTGCGGCGCTTGCGGCTACGGTTCCTGCCGGGAATATGCCGTTGCTATGCTACGTGACCGGGCCGAACCGCAAATGTGCCTGCCTTTTTTATTAAAACAACACCGGACCCATAATGCTAACTTGGCAACGATGCTACTATATAGTAAAAGTCTAGAGCGACAAGCTATCACCGATGGTTTAACCGGTTTATATAATCACCGCCGCTTTCAAGAAACACTGGACCGGCAAATAACTACATCTCAAAAAACAAAAGAACCGTTTGCTTTGTTTTTAATCGATATTGACTATTTCAAAAAAATAAATGACTTGTACGGGCACCAGGCCGGAGATGCTGTATTGGTAGAGTTGGCTTGTTTATTACAGGATTTTTTTTCCAGTGGTTTTGTAGCTCGCTACGGCGGGGAAGAATTTATCGCTATCGTCCCCCAAGTGACTGCTGCCAAAGCTTTGGCTATTGGCAATAATTTAGTCAAAAGAGTGCAAACTCATTCTTTTAGCATTCCGATAATCAGCTCTACTATTAATTTAACCGTTTCTGCCGGCATTGCTTGCTACCCGCTAAATGCCCTGGATAAAGACAGTTTGCTAAAACTGGTAGATCACGCCCTGTACAATGCTAAAGAAACCAAGAACCGGGCGGTGCTTTATTCTTCAGTCTTGGATGATCTGATTACCGGTAAATCAGACTATCAAGAAAGGGCCATCAACACCGTTAAAACCTTGAATATTGTCCTTAACGCTAAAGATAATTACACTTACAAACACTCCCAACGAGTGATGCAATATACTGAAACGCTGGCCCGCCAGCTAGCTTTACCGGAAAAAGAGATTAAATATTTAAAATACGGTGCCTATTTACACGATATCGGTAAAATAAACATCGATATGGCGATACTGCTCAAATCCGGCAAGTTAACTACCGCAGAGTACGAAATAATCAAACAACACCCGGCAACCGGTGCCGGTATTGTAGAAAAAATTGTTGCCCTGCATAATAGTATTACTCTGGCCACAATTGCCTACCACCACGAGCGTTACGACGGTCAAGGCTATCCGGCAGGATTGGCAGGCGAAAAAATACCGCTTGCCGGTCGCATAGCTGCTATAGCAGACAGTTTTGACGCCATGACCACCAGGCGTCCGTACAAAGAACCCTTTACCTATGAACAAGCGATGGAGGAAGTATGCAAAAATGCCGGTTCCCAATTCGACCCGGAATTAGTGGAAGTTTTTGCTGCGTCTGTACCAGCAATAATTAGTTGATAAAAAAAGGAGCGATTACCTATTATGAAATCAATCGTTTACACTAACAAAGAAAAATGCCAACAATGCTCTGCTTGCTTGCAGGTATGCGAAGTTAAAGCGATTGCTTTTAAAGACGGCAAATCCAGCATCATCCCGGAAAGTTGCCTAAACTGTGGTTTGTGTATTCCAGTTTGTTCGCGCCACGCTAAAGAATATCAAAACAACATTACTGCTGTTAAACTACTTTTGAAAAATGCTGCCGCCGCAATCATTTTAGCGCCATCTTATATTTTGATAGCTGCGAAAAAATACCGCTGTAATCCGGGGCAATTTTGCAGTGCTTTAAAAAAAATTGGCTTTAGTCAGGTTTATGAATCCAGTTTCGGGGCGGATGTAGTGACTAAAGTATATGCCGATTATCTTAGGGCGCAAATAGTAGCCCAAGGTAAAGAAAATACGCATGTGATCACCAGTCCCTGCCCTTCATTAATGAATTTAATTGAAAAACACTTCCCCCAGTTAATTGACCAGTTTGCACCGGTATTAAGCCCGATGGCCGCCCAAGCACTACTAGTCAAAGGGTGGAACCAAAGCCCGGTTAACATCATTGGCGCCAGTCCTTGTGTAGCTAAAAAATCAGAATTATTAGACGAAAAATTAGGTCTTTTCGATCAAGTACTGACCTTTGAAGAACTAATCGCCTTAATTGACGAGCAAAATATCCAGCCGGCTAATTTACCGGAAACAGAGTTTGACGGTATCCAAGCTCTTTACGGGGCTGGTTTCCCGGTATCTGGCGGTCTAGTTAAAACATTAACGCTATTTTCTGAAGATTTACCGTTAAATCCTGATGATATTTTAGTTTTGGAAGGAGAAGACCGCAGTTATCAATTTTTAAAGCAGATGGCCCGGCAAAAATCCAGCGGCAATTTAGCAAATTACCCGGTATTAATCGATATCCTGTTTTGCGAAGGCTGTATCGCCGGCAAGGCTTTAGGAATAGAAATTGACTTAATGGAAGCAGAATATCTCATCCACGATTATACCCAACGGCGTTTTGAAAAAATTAAAAAATCAGGTTTATTTAAAAAATACCAAGGTTATCAGCTATTAATCAAAAATACAGTTGAAGCACCGGAATATCAACGTTGGTTAAAGATTGTCGATGAACTGGTCCACTCAAATAAATTTAGCCGCAGCTGGAGCAACCAGTTGTATACTAAAAAAATACCACCGGCAGCGGCATTAAGAGCTATTTTAGACCAAGACGGCCGGTACACCCCGGCAGACGAGTTGAATTGTCAGGCTTGTGGCTACTACAGCTGCCGTGAGCGGGCGACAGCGGTGTATAACGGGGAAAATGAAGCCGGCGGCTGTATGGTGCATCAAAAAGAAGTGGTCGAAAAACAACGTTTGGAAGCGCAAAGAACTAAAGATTTATTGCTCGATAATGCTGACAGCTTGGGAGTAGCTATCGGTGAAATAGCTACTGCTAACCAAGATAATGCCGCCGGTAGTACCAAGTTATTAGACAACGTAGAAGCACAAACCGCAGAAATCAGCCAGTTAGAAGAGAAAATAGCGACGGTAATCAAATCATTTGAATATTTTACCGAAATAGCCCAAAGTATTACCGACATTGCCGAACAAACTAAAATATTGAGTTTAAATGCCCAAATTGAAGCAGCGCGGGCCGGCACAGTAGGTAAAGGTTTTGCAGTGGTAGCTAAAGAAATGGGGCAGCTTTCTCAAGATACTCAGGATAAGCTAAAAAATATAGCTGAATTTAGCCGGCAAGTGAATTTAACCAAAAAAGAATTAAATGCTTCTATCGCCCGGTTAATTGAAAAATCAGACCAAGTCAGAGAATTCACAACTTCCCAAGCTGCTGTGAGCCAGCAAATCGCCGCCTCATCGGAGGAACTGCACGCGGCGGCGGATAGCTTGCGGTCGATTATCAATTAAATGTCAAAAGTAAATGTCAAAGGAATGTCAAACTGTAATCAATACTAAAAATTCAGCAGGGCTGATTGACTTTATTTTACTGTGTTTAAAATCACTTAAATTTCCAGTAACTATATAATCAATCCCATTTTTAAAAGAACTGACTTCGATAACAGCATCTTCAAGCGTTTTTTAAGATACAATCCCCAATCATCAAAGATAGTATAAACTACCGGCACCAGTACTAAGGTAATCAAGGTGGAAAATGTTAACCCGGAAGCCACTACTACCGCCATGGGTTTCCAACTCTCTGACCCCTCACCGGTAGCAAAAATCAAGGGCATTAAAGCTAGCACTGTGGTCATGGCGGTGATCATAATCGGTCTTAATCTAATAGGTCCGGCCTGTAATACCGCCTCGCGGCACTTTAACCCGCTACGGCGCAAGGTGTTGATATAATCTACCAGCACGATCGCATTATTCACTACAATACCGACCAGCATAATAGCCCCGATGGCAGCCATTACGCTAATTTTCTGCCCACTTGCCAGTAGTCCCAACACTACCCCGGTAAAGGTGGGTGGGATAGCAAACATAATTACAAACGGGTTAATCAACGATTCAAACTGGGCGGCCATCACCATATAAACCAGCAAAATTGCTAGCAACATCGCCAAGGCTAATTCAGTAAATGCTTCGGCCATATCCGCAGCATCGCCACCGGTTTCAATGGTATACCCTGCCGGTATCGCCAATTGAGCCAACCGGGCTTGGATATCCGCATTAACACTGCCGGTATCCCGCCCGAAAATGCCAGCAGTAACCCGTACCTCCCGTTCTTGATTACTGCGTTCAATCTTTACCGGAACTGCTTTTACTGCAATATCCGCCACAGTATTCAAAGCTACCTGCCCCCCGGCTGGAGTTACTATTATCAGGTTAGTCAGTTGGCAATGGGTGGTCTTAAATTCATCCGAATACATTAAACGCACATCCACTTCATCATCACCGGTACGTACTTTGCTCACTATTTGACCGTCAAAAGCAACCTGCACTGCACTGATTATTTGGGTCGCAGATAAACTATAACGGGCTGCTTGTTCACGATCTACCTGCACCTGCACTTGTAAGCTAGTTTCATCCAGAGTGCTGGCTACATTTCTGGTGCCGGCAACATTTTCAAGCATCCCTGCTACCATTGTTGCCAATTGCTTTAATACTGCTAAATCATCACCTTTGATAATCAATTCTACCGCACTACCACCACCCGGTCCACCGCCCTCACCCGCTCTGATATTGATCACTGCCCCGGGAACACCTTGCCCTAAATGCCGGATCTGCTCCACTGCTTCGGCAGTAGTATAATCACGCTCGGCTTGGGGTGCCAGCTTGACATGTAATGTTGCTGTATTGCTGCTGATAATACCCTGCCCAGGCATGTCAGTAGCTACACCTATTTGGCTGAAAATCAGGCAATAATCCGGTAACTCTTTTTTAACCGCAACTGCCAGTTCGCCAGCCAGTAATTTAGTTTCTGCCAAAATAGTGCCGGCAGACATTTCAATATCAATAATAATTTCACCCTCATCCATGGGCGGGGTAAACTCGGTACCCACAAACGGTACCAACGCTATACTACCCACAAATAAAACCACCGCCAATGTTACTACAGTTTTACGATGCCTTAAAGCCCAACGCAGTATTTTAGCATAACATCGCCTTAGTCTTTCAAAAGCCTTTTCAAATAACAATACCGGATTTTTAGTCTTTGCCGGTAAAGCGGTCAAATCTGTCGCCGCTACATTTTTCAACAATCGCGATGCCAACATGGGCACTAATGTTAAAGCCACAAATAAAGCAGCCATTTGAGATACGCATACCGTAAAAGCCAGTGGTGTAAATAAAATTGCGGCCAGCCCGGCTACAAAAACAATCGGCGCAAAGACTACTACTTGGGTGGTCCCAGCAGCCAACACCGCCCCACCCACTTCGGCAGTACCCCGCTTGGCAGCTTCCTTCATACTATAGCCGTTTTGACGATAACGATAAATATTTTCCAATACTACTACCGAAAAATCTACTAACGCCCCCAGCCCTAACGCCAGCCCGGCTAACGAAAGCATATTCAGGGTTTGGTTACCAAAATACATCATCGTAAAAGTAAAGATCACTGCTACCGGCATGGCTATCGCTACTACAATCACACCCCGGATACTTCTTAAAAAGAAATATAGAATCACCAAGGCCAACATCCCACCAATAAGCACTTGCCCCACTAAATTGTTAATAGCATGCTCAACGAATTTTGCTGAATCCATAATTTCAGTTAATAACACCCTATCCGGCAATTCTTGGCTCAACCGGGTCACTACTGTTCTCACTTCCCGGGCTACTTGCACCGTATTATGCCCTGATGCTCTAAAAATTTGGATGCTTAAAGCCGGTTGACCGTCTACATAACTATACGCGGTGATTTCTTTAAAATCATCGCGTATTTCCGCAATATCAGCTAACCGGATATTACTGGCACCACCACGCAGCGGGATTTGAATAGCAGCCAAATCAGCAATAGAATGGTATTCGGCTTGCACCCGGATAGCCAGCTGGTGACCACCTTTTTGCACCGCACCGGCTGTACCGGAGATATTATCTGCTCTAATGGTTTGGATCAGTTGGCTAGTGGTAATATTATGTAATTTCATTTTACTGCGGTCGGGCAATACTTGAAATTCACGTTGCCAACCGCCGGCTAAGGAAACCGACGCTACACCATCAATTCTTTCTAGCGCAGTTTGCACCTGTTCTTCAGCCAAGTCATTTAACCGGAGTAAATCTTCCCCGGAAAGAGTATAAATCATAATCGGAAAACTGTTGGGATCAAATTGCATAATCCGGGGTGAACCGGCATCATCCGGCAACATCTCTTGAAACATAGCTACTCTTTCACGCACATCCACCAGGGCATTATCCATATCCGTACCCCAGTCAAATTCTAATATAATCAGTGAACTGCCGGCTTGCGACACTGAACTAATTTCTGCCAAATTGCCGACAGTGCCGACAGCAGACTCCAAAATCTTAGTAATTGTTGCTTCTATTTCTGCCGGATCAGCACCTTGATAGGAAGTTGATACTACCGCCACCGGCAAATCCATCTCCGGGAAGAAATTCACGCCCAGTTTGGGCACCGATATTAAACCTAAAATAACCATAGCTATTACTAACATAGAAATAGCCACCGGGCGATGGACCGAAAAATTAACTATCTTCATCAGTGCTGACCACCTGCACTTTCTGCCCAGCACTAACTAAGCGATTACCGGCAACCACTACTTGTTCTCCTGCTGCTAGTCCTGTCAGTATTTGGGTTTTATCAGCAGTAGTCTCGCCTACCGTCACCTTGCGTTCTTCAGCTACCCCGTCTGCCAAAACAAATATCTTATGTAAGCCATTTTTCATCAATACCGCTTCAGGCGGCACTACCAGAGCATCTTTAATTTGACCGGTAGAGATATTTGCTGTAGCCACCATCCCGGCCAGTATTTCACCACCGGCATTGCTAATCTCTATTTCTACCGGAAATGCTTTAGTGACATTATCTATCTGCGGAGCAACTGCCCGTATTTTACCGACCACTGTTTTATTGACAGCCCTAATAGCCACCGTTACTTCTTGTCCTAACGCTACCTGACCTACTATATTTTCCGAAAGGTTAAGCTTAACCACCGCCGGGTTTAAATCAATAATCTTTAAGGCCACTGCTTGCGGACCAGCCATTGCTCCTACTGCTATATTCAGGTTATCCACTATCCCACCGGCAGGAGCAGTTACAGCCAGTTTATGATAACTGTCTTGAACAATATCCAAACTGATTTGGCTTTGGTCCAGCTGGGCTTGGGCTAATTTTAGCGTTGTTTCTGCTTGTTCCAGTTCTACCTTAGAAATAGCAGCGGCAGCATCTAGTTGACTAATTCGCGCCCAGTTATTCTGCTCCAACTCCAAGCTGATTTGGCGCATCAATAAGGTGGCTTCTTCCAAACGCAAGCGTTGTTGAGCATCATTATTTTCTAACTCAAAAAGCAGTTGTCCCGCCCGTACTGGCTGACCAGCCTTCACATGTACCGCTGCCACTTTACCGGAAACTTCAGCAGCTACAGCTATCTCGCTGCTAGCAATTACTTCCCCGGTTAAGGCTACTGCTTGCTTCAAATCCACTCGCACAGCCGGCACCACCTCTACCGGCACCGGTATTGCTTCCGGTTGCTGCATCTCCGGCAATACTGTTTCTGTGCCATCTTGCTGATTACAGCCGGTTAAAAATAAAGCACTAAATAATATCAATACTGTTAATAAAGTAACTCTGCGCACACGATGATCTCCTCACTATATTTTACGTTATTATCGCATTTGTTTTTTCTTGAACTCCCACAATGATATTTACCGGCACCTTGCAGATAAATTCTGCTTTTCGTACCCGCCAATCATGACTTTTTATTTGATCAGCCAGTATCACACCAGAAACTTCACAGTCAGCAGGTAACTTTACTTCAAAAGGATACCCTTTGATTTGCTTAGTAATAGGACATATCAAAGCCAACCCGACCTTACCGTTATAAAGAGCAGGTGATAAAATCAACGCCGGTCTTCGTCCACCCTGCTCATGACCTGCTTGCGGGTTAAAATCTAGCCATATAATATCTCCCCGATCAGGAATATACTGTTTTACCATTTTTCACGGCCAACTGAACAACCGCTATCTATTTCACTGTGAATATTCTCAGGTGTAACTTGGGACATCAGTTTTTCTAAGGTAGTTTTTTTTCGGCTGATTATAATATTATTGTCATTGCTTAATTGAAATTCCACATCAACACCATCAAAAAAACCCACTTTTTCAACTAACACCTCAGGAATACGAACTCCAAGACTATTACCCCATTGTCTGATTTGAGATTTCATATTAATCTGCACCCCTTTTTATATCTATTTATACACGCTTAGTATATACTTTTTTTGAAATTATTTCAATCGCTACCGGCATCACTCTTATTAAATTAAATAAGCTAGGGCTAATTCACTGCCGCCCTGACTTTAAAAATATAAATAGCTCAATACTAAGTTAACCTAAAATCTTACCCGGATTTAACAACCCTTTGGGATCTAACGATTGTTTAATACCCCGCATTATCGCTATTTCATCAGAACTAAGTTCCAGCGGTAGAAAACGCACTTTAGCTAAACCAATGCCGTGCTCGCCGGAAATGGTTCCGCCGAGAGTAAGGCAATAACGAATCAACTCTTCCACTAGTTCCAAAATAAGTTCTTCTTGTTCCTCTTTCTTGTGCATTAATACTACATGCAAATTACCGTCCCCGGCATGACCAAAACAAGTTAACACTATCCCGCGTTCAGCAGCCAGTGCGTACATATGCTCCATAAAAACCCAAGTTTGCGAGCGTGGGGTGGTCAGATCTTCAAATACTACCGTACCATATCCTACCGGCAATAACTTGGCCAGTAAAAAACGTCCTTGGTATATTTTTTGATATTCAGCATTTTCTTTCTGATAATTTTTTAAGTAAAGTGCACTTTTATTCTTCAATATACTCATAATCTCGTTTATTTCATCCTGCACTTGCGCCGGGCAACCGTCACACTCAATCAACAACGCCCCGTTCATATTATCTGACCACACCGGGAGATAATCCTTAATCACCGCCAACGACATATTATCTAATATTTCCACCATGCGCGGCGTAAGACCGACCTCAAAAATATCTTTAATCACTGCAACTGTTTCTTTTAAACTATCAAAAACAATAAAAATATTTTGAGAAGTTTTAGGCCGGGGGATAAGACTTAAAATTGCTTTAGTTACTATCCCCAAAGTCCCTTCCGAGCCTACAAACAGGCGGGTCAGATCATAGCCGACCACCGATTTTACCGTTTTAGCACCGGTTCTGATCACCGCCCCACCCGGCAACACTACTTCCAGACCTTTGACATAGTCCCTGGTCACTCCGTATTTAATAGCTGATAATCCGCCGGCGTTTTTAGCAATATTACCGCCAATAGTAGACCATTCCCGACTGGCCAGATCAACCGGGTAAGTTAAGCCGTAAGGCTCTACCGCTTGATCCAAATCAGCAGTAATCACACCAGGTTCCACAATAGCATAGCGATCTTCGGCATTAATTTCTAAAATGCGGTTCATTTTCGTAAGCGACAAGCTGATCCCGGCGGTAGTAGGCACCGCCCCACCGGACAAACCGGTTTGCGCTCCGGCAGGAAAAACCGGCATATCTTTTTGGTATGAATAGCGCATAATCTTGGCTACTTCTCCGGTGGTGACCGGCTGTACCGCACAAATAGGTATAACTGAACCGGAAACAGCAGCATCAGCAGTAAATTCACCTAGCGTTTCCAGGTCACAAATAATCTCCCCGGTAGTCATTAAGCCGCGCAATTCTTCCAGCATAGCAGCAGTTGTCATTGCAGCCATATTTATACCCCTTCCTACACTATTAACTATCCGTACATTTAACCAGCAATTTTTTGACTATCTTTAGGTGTTCCAACAAGTCGTGTATTTGATCATGCGCTTCATTGGAATGCCGCCTAATTTGTTTCATGTCTTTACAACAACCACCATCTTTACTGCAAGAACGAAAGGTTTGAATATGAGCATCTAAATGTTCGGTCACTTGATGCAAAAAATTTAATTCTTCGATAATTTGATTTAAGTTTTCTTTAAACTGACAACTGGCATCTTGTTGCCCAGATGAAGTTTGTTGTTCACTCACAAAATCAATCTCCTTAAAGTGCGTGTTCGACTATTAATTATTCCGTCCGGAACACACAAATAGCGGCTGGGTTTTTAATCCGTAATCCTACTGTTTCTAGCACTCTGAACTCAGGATTCAAGTCACGGTGGCAACGGTTAACCACCATCTCCGGTTTACCGATAACCAGATCTAAGATATCACTACCCAGCGGAAACAACACCCCGGTTCCGGCTGGCAGTACCGGTGTCGGATAAACACCTTTGGTAACCAGCTTTTCAATATGACCGATTTCCAAAAGACCGCTCTCACCATAAAGTTGATGTAAGGCGGCAAATAAATCAGGATGCAACGCCATGGTAAACGGACCCACTTCAGTGTTTTTATACAAGACTGCCAGTGCTGCAACAACTGACTTTAAACCATCGCCGGCTTTAGACCAGCCATTAACAGTAAATTTATTATGTCCTGACACATTAAGCAGTCCCGGTTGATCATATTCAGGAGCACCGTTAAAGATCATATCATCCTCAGCATAAAAAACCTGTGACGCGGCATGCTCTACCGGTGACAAGTCAATCGGAATATTATTGTATTGAGCCAGTTCAATATCCCGCCAGTTCAAAACAAAATCTTTATAAATTATCGGTAGTTTAATGAAATTTCTAACTTCATGCTCTATTTCATACATCTTACCGGTTCCCAGTAAGTCCAGTTTAGCCCCGTCCTTCTCGCCATATATGTCTTCAGAAATGCTCTGCATGCCGCCACCGATCGGACCATAAGTAGCTATCATTTTACGTCCTACCAGTTTTTGTGCCGCCAGTTTCCGCACCATTTTGTTCATGTTTTTCAAATAATGCTTGACGTCATGTCCTTTAGACGGAATCTTATGAAGATGCCCTCCCGCACCAGAATGACCGTCATGAGCAGCATCACTACCATCTGAATGATCACTATGGTTAGCACTACTATCATGGGTAGTATGGGTATGGGTATCAACATGCACTTCAGTTTCAGCAGTTTCGGTTACCGGCGCATTCTCTGCTTTTGGAGTTGTTTCATGTTCACTTTTACTTGAGCAAGACATTTGATCATTACCTCCTTCAGAAATTTTAATTGCATTGGCATCAGTACTACTTTCATTGGCTAAGTACCACATAACTTCAACCCACCCTCTTTTTTTGTTTTTCAAACATCCTCTTAGATTAAATAGGGCTATATTTAATACATATTAAACACCAATTTAGGATGCTTGTCAATCTAAAAAAAATAAAGTCTGAATATTTTGATATTATTTTTTTATCTTGCCCACTGGATAATCAATACCGTGAGTTAATAAAGCATCTATTACTTCTATTTCACTAATCAAACCTTGATACTGCATTTCTGAATTTAACAAAAATAGCAAGTGGCATTTTTGAGGCATAAAAAATTTTATTACTTCTCGTAAAGGGGTATTTTCCAAAACTGTTACTATTTCAGTTGACATTATCCCGGATTGGATCATTTCATGTTTTTTTTGAGTGAGTTGACGGATAAAAAGATACGGGGCAATGTTTTTTTCACGAGTAGCTGCATAAAAAATAAATAATCCTAACAGCACTATATCTAAACCAGAAAAACCAAGCCACAATCCCAAGCTTCCCAGTAAAGTAATGATTACTGCCCAAGCCTGCCCCATCACGGCACATAAATAAGTAGCTTGCTTTAAACCAATCCAACGAGCCCAATAAGCCCGTAATATGCGACCACCATCAAGTGGTAATGCGGGTAATAAATTAAAAATTAATAGCAGTAAATTACATTGTAAAAAAAAATTTCCCAACTCTTCATCCCACAACCCGTAGCTACGAAAACCCAACGCCAACCCGATCATGATTAAATTAGCAAGCGGTCCGGCTACTGCTATCGCCATTTCTTTTTTGGTATCCAGAGCTAATTCACTGCCTAATTTGGCCACCCCACCAAAAGGCAATAGCTCTATTGCTAACACTCGTACTCCTAAGCGCCTGGCAATAACTGTATGGGCTACTTCATGAACCAGCACCACAGCAAATAAAATTAAACCCTTGTCCAAAATTCCGGCAACAAAAAAGAGACCTAATTGCATCAAAAACCAAATATTAACACACAAGTCAATTCCATAGACCCTGCCAATTTTCATATTGGGCGACCACCTCTTAGTTTGAGGATAGGGAACACACCGCAACACCCACCCGTCAGGGAATGGTGCGGAATGTCCCCATCAATTTAGGGAATTTTTAAATATCTGCAACGGATCTACTAGTTTATTGTTTTCTCGTATTTCAAAATGCACTCCCGGAATACCAGCTTGATTATCGCCTACAACTGCAATTTGAGTATTAGCTACTACTTGTTGGTTTTCTTGCACAAATATTTCACCTAATCCGGCGTATAAAGTAAAATCATTATGACCATGATCTAACAATATATAGCTACCGCGAATTTTATCCTCTGCTATCCGGATCACTCTGCCGCTACGACTGGCTTTGACCACAGTGCCCGGGGTACTGCTAATATATATGCCGGTATTAAAATATTCCAGCCCGTCAGCAGAATCTTTAATCCAACCATAAGGCTTAATTACTTTACCGAAAACCGGCAAAGCATATTCATTAATTGATTGAGGAGCTAATACCGGACTGGTACCAGGTAAATAATTTAAAAATGCTTCATTCATATTTACAGTTTGCAACCCTAATTTCACTGCTTTATCAAAAGCCGGTTGAAAATCTAATTCGGTAGTGAGCATATATTCCAAGCCTTCCCTGGTTTGAACTCCTACCGGATGATCAGTCTCACGTAACATCAATACCGTCAAAAAAATAGCAACAGCTACCACTACCCGGTAAAACATCTTTTGCTTTTTATTTTTACCTTTATAATCAAAATCTTTTTTAGCACCTGAGAAATTGTAATTTTCCCAATGTTCCAAGGTCTGTTTAGAATGGTTTTTGGAATAATCAACCGGATAATTATTTAGATATTCAGCAGCATGTTGCCCAGATTGTTTTCTTGCTTTGAAATTCCAAAAAAAAATTTTAGGTATTTTAAATAATCTCGCTATTAATTTCAAAACTTAACCCCTCCTAGATTGATGGGGACACACCGCCCCCTACTTTCCCGAAGGGAAAGTAGGGGGCGGTGTGTCCCCTTTCCTCTTAAGTATATTAGGGGTTAAAATAAATATGACAAATGCGATGGAATTAACTTCCATAACATTTGTCATATTTGTTTGCTTATAAATTCAACTATAAATTAAAACACTAATTTCTGTCGCCGGGAGTATACATTTTGCAATATCCCCATAGCAATCAAAGTAGACAGCATCGAACTCCCACCATAGCTAAACAACGGTAATGGCAAACCGGTTACCGGCATCACCCCGGTAGCCATACCAATATTAACCAACACGTGAAAAGCCAACATGGAAACCACCCCGGTAGCCAAAAGAGTACCGAAGGTGTCTTTGGCTAAATAAGCAATCCGAATGCCCCGGTACATAATCACAAAAAACAAGGTTAGTAGCAACATTGTCCCAATGAACCCCAACTCTTCCCCCACCACCGAAAAAATAAAATCAGTATGCTGCTCCGGTAAAAAATTTAGTTGGTTTTGACTACCATTAAAAATACCTTTACCTAATATTCCCCCGGAACCAATAGCAATTTGAGATTGAATAATATGATAACCATCCCCAAGGGGATCACGATAAGGATCTAAAAAAATAGTCAGTCGGTCAATTTGATAATCATGTAGCGGTATCCATACCTTAGCCGGATTAGTGAAATAAGCATATAGCCAACCAAAACCGACTACACCACCGCCGCCAATCAACCCTGCAAGTAGTTTAGGATTAGCACCGACCATAAACATCATCCCGAACATAATCGCTATAAATACCAGTGAAGTACCCAAATCCGGTTGCATGATGATCAATAATATCGGCAAAGCAATAAAAGCAAATGCCGGCAGTAAATCCGTTAAAGTATTCAACCGTCCTTCTCGATCCGCCAAAAAACGCGCAAAAGTCACAATAATAATTACTTTAGCAAATTCTGACGGTTGAAACACAAACGGTCCTAAAGCAATCCAACGCTGGGCTCCCAGTGCTGTTGTTCCCAAAAAAAGCACCGCCAATAGCAACAATATGTTGAAAACATACAACAACTTAGTATACTTAGACCAATCTTCATAATTAATTAATATTACTACCGCCATTAATATCAGACCTAATGCTACCCAAATCAACTGTTTAATTACAAATCCCATATCGCTTAAATTGATAATCCCAAATAATAGTTGAGTTTCCGCTACTCCCACATGAACTGGTGCCGTAATATGAGTAGCACTAGTAATAGCGATCAAACCAAAGGTAATCACCAGTAAAACAATTGCTAAAAGAAGATAGTCTAGTCTGTATAAAACCCGGCGAAAAATCATATGTTCCTCCGTAATTTGGTCGTCAGTCGTCAGTCGGTAGATGATTTAGGTACATGTTTCATTCTTTTCACTGGTATATTGGCTACCAGGGCTACCTGGGATTCATTACTATCCAGATTAACCTCCAGAGCCGCTTCATCTATTTCCATATATTTAGAGATTACCGCTATCAAATCTGTTTTCAAATTATTAATTAATTCAGGTGAAACATTAGCCCGGTCATGTACCAATACCAGGCGCAAACGTTCTTTAGCAACATTTTTACTGCTGCTACTACTGTTAGCATCTTTTCTAAATATCCGATTTAAAAAATCCAGCAATGTTATCACCCCTTTATTTCAGACCAATCATGCGTCGTAAAGTCTTAAAAAAGCCACCTTCGGACTGCAAATCTATGAACGGCACTTCTTCACCGGTAATACGCTTGGATATATTTCGATAAGCTTGACCGGATATTGATTTTTCATCCAATACTACCGGCTCACCTTTGTTGGTGCTAATCACTACTTGATCATCATCCGGCACTACTCCTAATAAGTCAATCGCTAGTATTTCTATGATATCATCGATGCTCATCATATCACCGGCTTTTACCATCCGCACTCGCAAACGATTGATAATCAGTTTGGAATCTCTCAGCTCCGCCGCTTCCAGTAAACCGATAATCCGATCAGCATCCCGTACCGCTGAAACTTCCGGTGTAGTCACTACTATTGCTTTTTGAGCTCCGGCAATAGCATTCTTAAAACCTTGTTCTATCCCAGCCGGGCAATCAATGATAATATAATCAAATTCTTTTTTTAGTTCTACACATAATTCCTGCATTTGTTCCGGCGATACTGCTGTTTTATCTTTAGTCTGGGCAGCTGGTAATAAATGTAATCCTTCCAAGCGCTTGTCCTTGATTATCGCTTGACGCAACCGGCAATTACCTTGAGTAACATCTACGATATCATACACTATCCGATTTTCTAAACCTAATACTACATCTAAGTTTCTCAGCCCAATATCAGCATCTAATAATACTACTTTATGCCCCAATGTTGCCAAACCTGCACCAATATTTGCCGTGGTAGTAGTTTTACCTACCCCTCCCTTACCGGAAGTTACCACAATAACTTCACCCATCCTGTTAGCCTCCTAATTTAGTTGTCAGTTATCATCGCGGTTGAAAAACTTCGATAGTAACTACACCATTTTTCAAACTCGCTATTTCCGGCTTTAAAGAATTGGTATTTGCTGCTCCATCCGGTGCTCTGGTAATATGGTCAACAATGCGCAGTTGGGTAGGCACTAATTTAAACGCCACCACCACAGCATTAATATCTCCACCTGCTCCGGCATGTACAACACCACGTAACGAACCAATCACAATAACATCCCCGGCAGCTATTACTTCTGCACCCGGATTAACATCACCCATAATCACAACATTGCCATCATATGAAACACTTTGACCGGAACGCAATGTTCGCTGTACCAAAATAGTGTTCTCATCAAATAGCATCTCCAGTTCAGGTACTACTTGTTTTAAGTTTTTATTTGAATCTATAGCACCATAACCTCCTAATAACAGTAGTCAGTGGTCAGGAAAATAAATTAAACTTTACCCCTTACCTTCTTACCTTCTTACCTTCTTACCTTCTTACCTTCTTACCTTCTTACCTGACCTTTATCCTGTTTTAATCATTATCAAACCAGAACTCCAGAACTAACATACATACTTCTATAATATCATAATTAACTCCTGCTAAAATAAGTGGTAATTAGCAGAATTTTTATCGCTTTATTTGACAATAACCCTGATTTTTAGTCAAACCCTTTATTAATTAAAACTTGGTCGGCAAAATATGCTGCCAACACATCGCGAGCTACCGGACCGGCCCCGCTACTACCACTGCCGCCATGTTCAACAATCACCGCCACCGCAATTTGAGGATCATCTGCCGGGGCATAAACTACAATCAAACCATGATTATCCTCATTAATAATTTCAGCAGTACCGGTTTTAGCCGCCACCGGTACCGGCAAATTATTAAATATAGGATAAGCAGTACCACCCGGTTGGGTTACTGCATCCATTCCTTGACGAATAATAGCCAAATTCACCGGTGATACTGCTACCCGGTTAATTACTTCCGGCGAAATTTTTCTGACTAAATCACCTTGATGGTCAATAATACGCTGCACTAAATGCGGTCTGTATAGTGTGCCCCCGTTGGCAATAACCGCCGTATGGGCAGCCATTTGCAACGGCGTGTATTTACTGATTCCTTGTCCGATAGCCATTAGCGGGGTATCATAAGCTTGCCAATTCAATTCCCACATTATTGCTGCTTGTCCTAAATTAGCTCGCTCATTAATCAACCTGCTGCTAAGTTTTCGGCGTTCAGCCTCCGTAACCGCAGCAGCAATTAATTGCTGGTATTCTGCTTCAAGTTTTTTTAATTTTTCTCTTCTTTCCGGGGTTAAATGACGTTTAAATAATTCAAATTTCTTTTGAGGCGTGGGCAGTACCCCTTTTTGTTCACCGGGTAAATCAAGACCCAAAATGATACCCAGACCAAACTGTTCCGTATATTTCGCCATTATCTCCTGTCCTATTTTGACCCCAAAATGACAGAAATAAGAGTTAACAGACTCTTGAATTGCTTTACGCAAATCAACAATACCGTGTCCGCCGGGTTTCCAGTCATTAATTCTGGTATCTTGAATAAAAAAGTGTCCCCGGGTAGCCATTCGATAATCCGGATCTATTATCCCCGTTTCTAAACCGGCGGCAGCTACAACCATTTTAAATACCGAGCCAGGCGGATAGGCACTTAAAGCCCGGTTTAAAAAACGCTTCGCTTTAGGATCATAAAGTTGATCAAATTCTGCTGGCGTAATCGGCCGGGTAAATACTGCCGGATCAAAAGTAGGGTAACTAGCCAAAGCAATAATGCCGCCAGTATGTACATCTATGGCCACCACTGCACCGGCCTTAGCATCCGGATATTCATCTTCTTGTAATAATTTTAGTTGCGCCTGTAAAGCCGCTTCTGCTGCTTGCTGGACAACGTGATCAATAGTCAGCACCAAGCCGTTGCCAGGAACAGGCTTAGCTATACCCAACTCTCTAACCAGTCGCGCCTGGGCATCCACTTCCACTTGACGTGCCCCCGGTGTTCCCCGTAGATATTCTTCATACCAATATTCCAAACCCGTTTGACCAAAATCATCACCCAAACGGTAACCCTTTTCTCGAAATTGCGCTAGTTGACAAGCAGTAATTTGGCGAACATAGCCCACTACATGAGCAGCAATATTGCCTAACGGGTATTCACGTACCGGTTCAACATCAATTCTTACTCCCGGCAATTCTAAACGACGCTGTTCGATATCCAATACTGTTTCTAGCGGTACATTGGAAAGAATTTCTACCGGTTGATGTAAGCGAAATTGTTTTTGCTCAAATTTTTGCTGGATTTCACGGGCTTCTATATTTAAAATTGCCGCCAATTGATTAATTATCCCTTTAGTGTTCTCTAAACCTAAATATACTAGCGAAACCGTATAAACCGGCTGATTACTGACTATTTTAGTGCTACCGTCCCGGGCAAATATCTCACCCCGGGGGGGTGGAATAGAAATTATTCGGATATGATTTTGTTTTGATAAAGTTTGATATTTTTCCACTTGAATAACTTGTAAATAAACCAAACGTCCTGCCAATAAAATAAAGATCAACACTATCAAGAGGGTAAATATATTTATTTTTTGTTTCAGTAATTTAGGTTTCATTATCAATATCCCTTACTCTAATTCTGGTTTTTTCAAAATACCCCTGGTGTTTACATGATAAAACCACTTATATAAAAATAAAGTTAATGCTCCATTGTACAAGGCCACTATCAGAATAATCTTAAGCCCATTAACAAACATAATATTTATTCCCAACATTAATAATAACAGCCAATATATTATTTGAGCAACACTAGTACCTACCATAACAACTATGATTGCAATAAGTAAGTTTTCTTTATAAAACCTGTTTTCACCCATACCGGCCAAGTAGCCGGCAGCCATTTGAGCTAAAACACTAAGACCGATATAGTTACCAGCTAAAAAACCCGTCAACAGTCCACCTAAAAAACCGCTGTAAACTCCGGCACGCGAACCATGGATAAAACCAAACAAAATTACTATCAGCAAAACCAAGTCTGGTCTTACTCCAAATATCGTCAAGAATTCCAAAACGGTAGTTTGTAAAACTAAAGCGACCATTAAAATAAGAGCTAAAAAAAATATCCGCACTTTTACTCCATACCTTCCACCGGCAGATTTAGTTCCGGAGTATATACTACAGTGACAATAAACAAATCTTCTAATTTACTAAAATCAACAAATGGTTCTAATTTTGCAATTTGAAATAACCCCCCGGGATCATCTTCCGTTATCAATATCCGGCCAATTCTTACCCCCGGGGGATAAATACCACCTAAGCCAGAAGTTACCACTGCCTGATTGGGTTTCACCGGGGCCCCTTTGGGTAAATGCACCATTCTCACTGTCCCGGCACCACTGGCAACTCCCTCCACTACTCCCGGCAGCCGGCTTTGCTGTATCACCGCACCGACACCACTACGTGGATCAGTGATTAATAATATTTCCGCAGTATCTGAAGATACCGCCACTACCCGACCGACCAAACCGGCTGGCACCAGTGCCGGCATATTACGGGCTATGCCGTCTTTTTTTCCCCGGTTAACTGTCACGGTAGCAAACCAATTACCAGCATTACGACCAATAACAGTAGCAGTCACTAATTGATAATTAGCTACTGTAAACTGTTTGTATTGTAACAATTCTTTCAGTCGCCTGTTCTGTACTCTGTATTCTTCGGTACGCTCCAGTTCGCTCTTTAATAGTGCCAGTTCTTTTTTAAATTGCTCGTTTTCTTGGGCTAAAGTACCTAGAGCTGCTACAAAAGCAATGCTATCTTGAATGCCATTGCTTAAACCAGTAGCTACTTGCTGAAATGGTGCCAAAACAATTTTAACAACCGTCTCTGGCAATGTTAATTGCTCCCGCTCCAGCGGTGTCATTTTAATGACCACTAGCGTGATTATCACCACTATGATTAAAAAAAATATCTTTTTATAATGGGATGAAAACAATTAAAAACACACCTTCACTATGCCAATTTCTTAGGTTGAACCAATACCCGGCGCAGTACAGCAATGTTCTCCAACACTTTACCAGTACCAAAAGCAACCGCAATTAGCGGTTCTTCAGCTAAATGTACCGGCATACCGGTTTCTTCACTGATCAGATGATCTAAACCACGCAACAGCGAACCGCCGCCGGCCATCATAATACCACGATCCATAATATCTGCCGATAATTCCGGCGGAGTTTTTTCCAACGTCACCCTGATTGCCTCCAAAATACTACTGACCGGTTCAGATAAAGCTTTATAAATTTCTTCAGAGGTAATTGTTAATGTTTTAGGCAAGCCGGTAACCAAGTCACGCCCCCGTACTTCTGCTGTTTCAGCAGCTTTAAGAGGATAAGCAGTACCTATTTCAAATTTAATTTGTTCAGCAGTACGTTCACCAATCATTAAATTATAAGTACGTTTAACATGCTGGATGATCGCATCATCCATTTTATCACCGGCAATTCGAATAGAACAACTGGTTACTATCCCCCCCAGCGAAATAACCGCCACTTCAGTAGTTCCACCACCAATGTCTACAATCATATTACCAGTTGGTTCATGCACCGGCAAACCGGCTCCCACAGCGGCAGCCATCGGTTCTTCAATTAAATAAGCCTCCCGGGCTCCAGCCTGTAGCGCTGCCTCCCGTACTGCTCGCTCTTCTACAGCAGTAACCCCGGACGGAACACTGACCACAACCCGTGGTTTCACTAAATAATTACAGTTACGGAGCGCTTTATTCATAAAATACTTGATCATACTTTGGGTAACGTCAAAATCGGCGATAACCCCATCCTTCATCGGCCGGATAGCCACAATATTACCGGGAGTACGACCAATCATTTGTTTGGCTTCTTCACCAACCGCCAATATTTGATTAGTTTCTTTTTGAATAGCAACAACGGAGGGTTCTCTTAAAATAATCCCCCGTCCTTTAACATATACCAAAGAGTTAGCGGTACCCAAATCAATACCCATGTCTTTGGCAAATAATCCGATGCGCATAGTCTAACTCCTTCCGATTTTTTAAATTAATCCTTCAGACTTTAAGCTAACAAATCTATTATCTCCAATTATTAAGTGATCTAAGACCGGTATTCCTAAAATATCCCCACTTTTGATCATTCGCTTGGTGATATTAATATCATCTTTGCTTGGTGCCGGATCTCCACTGGGATGATTATGTACTAAAATTAGATTAGCAGCACTCTTTTTTACAGCTATTTTAAACAATTCACGCGGGTGTACCATAGAAGCATTCAACGTACCCACACTAATGGTTTCTACTGATAATACTTGATTTTTAGTGTTTAATAATAAAGCCCGAAAATGCTCCCGGTCTAAGTAACGCATCTCCCCCATCACTAATGCTACTACATCATCCGGCGATTTAATAGCCGGTCGCTCCGCAGCAGGTAAAATGGTCATGCGTCGCCCCAGTTCCAACGCCGCTTTGATCTGGATTGCTTTTACCTCACCAATCCCTCTAACACAAATCATTTCTTCCACTGAAGCATCCATTAAAATCACTAACTCTTTAAATTCCACTAAAAGTTGCTCTGCCAAATCTATGGCTGAAGCTTTATTAGTACCAGTACGCAATAAAATGGCCAAAAGCTCACTATTGGACAACGAAGCTGCACCGTGAGCAAGCAACCGCTCGCGTGGTCTCAATTCTGATGGTAATTCTTTCAAGGTTAAATAATGCAAAATAAGCCCCCTGTATTATAATATATCATAATTAAAGCTTTTTAAGATGGTGGCTAAGCATTCTAATGGTAATCCCATTACATTAAAATAACAACCCTCTATCCCCTCAATAAAAACGGCAGCCCGTCCTTGTATCCCGTAAGCCCCAGCTTTATCCAGCGATTCACCGCTAGACACATAAGCCTTGATTTCATTTACACTCATCGACTTGAAAGTAACCTTTGTCCGCCGGTAATCAACAATAATTTTGTCACTTGCGGCATCAATTACCGCTACTCCACTATAAACATAATGACTGCTACCCTGTAGTTTGTCCAACATTTCTTCAGCCACTTGTTCGTCTGCCGGTTTGCCCAAAATTTGATGATCCCAAACCACAATGGTATCGCTACCAATAACTAGACCGGTCGTTCTTTTAGCCGCTACTGCCCGGGCTTTTTTTTCAGACAATAACTTCACTACTGCATCTGGTTTCATACCGGGCGGAATATGCTCTGGCATCGGCATAATCTCTACCTCAAACTTTAGACCCAGATTCAATAATAGTTCCCGGCGCCGCGGTGATGAAGAAGCTAAAATCAATATCGACATCTATATCAACTCCAACTGCTATAATTTTCGGTACGCCAAATAACCTAAAAATAAACCCAAAATTGTAAATGGTCCCACCGCTAACCGGAAACCCAAAGTAAAACTGAAAAAATTCATATCTACATCAAGCAGTCGTAAGCCAATATCAAAGAAATTTTTCAATGCCGGAATTGTAGGAGATAAGGCAGCACCCGCTGCACTACCAGCCACCCCACCAGCCAGTAATAATATTATTAAAATCCATACACTGCGATTACCACCTAGCATTCTGGCCATAAGCACCTCCCTAAAGACTATTCTACCCTAGACAACATGTTTCCTGCTTTTTATAAATGCCATCTATTTAACTAAAATTGTTTATTTCTTCCCTGCCAAACTAAATGTAATCGTTTCTAACATAATAGATAGATCTACATTACGCACTTCTATGTTTTTAGGCACATTAATATTAATCGGAGCAAAATTTAAAATAGCCTCCAAACCATTTTTTACAAACAAATCCGCTACTGCTTGGGCCGCTTGAGGCGGTATTGCCAAAATACCAATCCGCACATTATATTTTTTGATAATATCAGGCATTTTATCTAATGATAATATTTCCATATCCAATATTTTTGTGCCTATTTTAGTTACATCATTATCAAAAACACCGGTAATATAAAAACCACGATCTTTAAATTCATGATAGGTAACCAAGGCTGCACCCAAATTACCAGCACCAACCAGCAACATATTCCAATCTACATTTAACCCTAGTATCTTCACCAGATACCGAATCAAATCATTAACATTATAACCGACCCCTTTAGTACCAAATTCACCAAAATAAGCTAAATCTTTACGCACTTGGGCCGAACTAACTCCCACACCTTCAGCTATTTCACTGGAGGATATCGTAGTAATCATTTGTTTATCTAAACGTTTCAAATATCTAGAGTAAACAGATAATCTAGTTATTGTCGCTTCCGGTATTTTAGATCTTTTCGATATTTTCATTTTAATACCTCACTTCATTGTAAAAAGGATGCGGTGATCAATTTTTATAGCATCACCAGTTCAGGTTATAGTTGCTGTTCGCCTGAAAAGATGTTCCCGCGCTTCTGCCAGCATATACAACGATCCGGTAATACAGACCACATCTGCCGGATCAGCTATGGCTAATCCCTTATTTACTGCTGTCGGTATTTGTTCACAAACCTCCACCGCTGGCACATATTGCCGGGCCCAAGTTGCTATTTGCTGCCAAGTTAATGCCCGGGGAGAATTCGGTTTTGTCACCACTACCGCCTTGGATAGCGGTACCAAAGTTTGCATTACTTTTTGCCGCTCTTTGTCTGCCAACATCCCTAATACCAATACTACTTGCCGGTCCGGAAAATAACGGCATAAGGTAGTCGCTAATGCTTTAGCCCCGGCCAAATTATGAGCGCCATCTAATACTACTGTTGGTTCCCCAGTCAACACTTCAAAACGCCCTGGCCATACCAAGCGGGCTAAACCACGCTGCACTATCTCCGGCGTGATTATAACATCATCTGCTACTAGTGTTTCTAAAGTTGCTAGCGCAGTAGCTACATTTATTTGTTGATGGTCACCTAATAACGGTAAATATAAATCCGGGTAATCATTCCGTTGGCCAATAACAGTAACTTTCTGACCTAACCGGTCAATCAGTTTACCTTGATCACACCAAGTAACATCTTCGCCGACCACAGTCAGCGGTGCAGCATAGCGATTACAGGTTGCTTTAATTACCGCCAATACAGCCGGTTTTTGCTCAGCAGTAACCACCGGTACACCTTGCTTGATAATACCGGCTTTTACCGTGGCTATCTCTGTAACCGTATCACCCAAATATTCCATATGATCCATGCTAACATTAGTGATCACTGAGACCAACGGGCGCACCACATTAGTAGAATCTATCGCCCCACCCAAACCTACTTCTAACACCACAAAGTCGGTTTGTTGTTGGTGAAAATAACAAAAAGCCAGCGCCGTACTTACTTCAAATTCAGTAGGATGTTCAAAACCACCGGCAACCATCTCCTCTAAATGCGGTTTCAGCAAACTTACCCCGGTTGCTACAGCCAATTCACTAATTTGCTGCCCGTTAATCCGATAACGCTCGGTATACCGGTGTAAGTGCGGCGAAGTAAAAATACCTGTTTTGTAACCGGCGCTTTGTAATATTGCGGCAATCATATTAGCAACCGAACCTTTGCCGTTAGTACCACCTACATGAATTATTTTAAGTTGCAAGTGCGGGTTACCCAAGCGCCGCAATAATTCTGTAATCCGCTCCAAGCCTAAGTTAACACCAAATTTAGTTAAGTTTTTGAGATGCTCCATTGCTTGGTTATAATTCATAATTGCACACATACCTTTCTAACTTATGAAATTACTCCAGATTGAGTGCCGTGTATTTCTTCAATAGTATACTAGCTAATTTTACCCTAAGTGTAGGGTTTCGGTCAATCAATTCCCATAACCGATTGTGCGATGCTTTATTTCAAATTTACAAATCGCACGTTTTATAGTATAATGCGACTGAGGTGGTTCATAATATATTTAAAAGGAGACTCCTTTTATGTTACAAATAACTGCAACTGAATTCAAGAAAAACTTGGGAAAATATCTAACTATAATAAATAAAGAAGAGCTTATCATCACTCGTAATGGTATTCCTATAGCTCAAGTCACAATTCCTAAAGATAAAAAGATTAGTTTAGTAAACCAACTTACAGGAATTATCCCTGATGATGGTTACAGTATGAAGGACGCCAGAAAGGAGCGACTAGCAAAAGTTGAAAATAATCATTGATAATAATGTCCTCTTAGATGTATTTCAAAACAGAGTATCCTTTGTGCAATTTTCATCCCAAGTTTTACATTTGGTAGAAATAAATCAAATAAAAGGTTTTATCACCGCCAATTCTATTACTGGTGCGTGTTCGAAAAGTATGTTTGTGGTAAAAACCCCCCTCCCCTTAATCCCCTC
>JAJOKO010000073.1:0-6109 GCA_021129825.1 Desulfotomaculum sp.
CCAGTTACTTTATGAGGGTTTAAAAGATTTACAAGAATTTTTAATCCTGCCCCAGACAACGGAGCACAGTGAACCAAGCTGGTTTGGCTTTTTAATCACTATAAACTCAAAACCTAAAATCACTCGCAACCAACTGGTTAAACATTTAGAGCAAAACAAAATCGGCACCCGGCTGCTCTTTGCCGGCAATATTTTAAAACAGCCGGTTTTTACTGAAAGTAATATTGAATACCGGGTAGTGGGTGATCTCAAGAATACCAATATTATTATGGAAAACACTTTTTGGATTGGTGTGTGGCCGGGGTTGACCGGTGAGATGATTGAGTATATGGTTGAAATAATAAATGATAGAAACAATAAACACATATAGAGATAATAAACATATTAGGAAGAGGAATGACAATAATGATTGTAACTAATTCCTACCAGGGATTAAAAGATAAATTTAATAAAATCGTGCTTGCTTTGGGAAACTTTGACGGGGTTCATGTGGGGCATCAAAAATTGATAACTGAAATGGTGAATATCGCCCGTGATATTAATGGTACAGCCATGATATTCACTTTTAATCCTTGCCCGTTAGCGATATTAGATCCCCCCAACAATCCGCCTAAATTGCTACCGCAATTAGATAAAGAAAAGGCGTTAGCGCATTTAGGGGTGGATGTAATGCTTTCCATTCCCTTTAACCGGGAATTTGCTCAAATCACGCCGGAAGTATTTATCCGCAATATTTTACATCAAGAATTGGCCGTTCATAGTATTTTAGTAGGTTATAACTATACTTTTGGCAGTCGTGGTGCAGGCAATTATCAAACTTTGAAACAATTTGCTGCCAAGTATAATTATGATTTACTGATAGTTCCCCCGGTGACTATTGAAGAGCGGGTAGTTAGTAGTACTGTTATTCGTAAAATGATGCTCGCAGGTGATATAGAGCAAGCTACTAAACTTTTAGGAAGAGCACCTTTTATTACCGGCACAGTGGTCAGGGGTGAAGGCAGAGGGAGTACTATCGGGTTTCCTACTGCTAATATAGAACCAATCGAACAGTTGTTATTTCCTGCCAACGGGGTATACGGGGTGCAGGTAGTAGTAAATGGCAAAGAATATTCAGGTTTAGCCAATATTGGTTATAAACCTACTTTTGCTGATGACGACACAGGTATGCCTACTAAGCGAAACATAGAAGTACATTTATTACATTTTAATCAAGATTTATACCAGCAATTAATCACCGTTAAATTTATACGCCGGTTGCGTGATGAGCGTAAATTTAATTCGGTAGACGAATTAGCGCAGCAAATCCGACTGGATATCAGGAAAGCGCAAAACTTTCTTTAATTTTATTTACACTGCTTGTAATTCATGTTACAATAAATGCGGTAATGATTATAGCATTAGGAACTGCTAGCTAGGGGGCACGCTTGCTCCGGCGGTTTACTTGGCTAACAGCGATTTAAAAATTTGAGGAGGTGAAGATATGGCATTGGTTGCAGATACCAAGCAAGATATTATTGCTAAGTATAAAATGAGTGATAATGATACTGGTTCACCAGAAGTGCAGATTGCCATCTTAACTGGGAGAATTATCCATCTTACTGAGCATTTGAAAATTCACAAAAAAGATCATCATTCCCGGCGGGGATTGTTGAAGATGGTTGGTCAGCGTAGAGCGTTACTTAAATATTTGAAAGATCGTTATTTTGAGCGTTACCGGGTTATTATTGAAAAATTAAAATTACGTAAATAGTTGAAAGCGGGCTGACCACCCGCTTTTTTAATATGTATTTAGAATTGTATTGTTAGAAAACACCAAAAAGGAAAAGATAAAGAAATAAAAATAAAAATTTTCAGTTAGTTGCCGATTGCCGCATGACGACCGGCGACTGACGACAATTATTGGGAGGTTATAATTTAAAATGTTGCAATCAAAAATCAATATAGGTGGTCGTAATATCATTTTAGAAACAGGGCGATTGGCTAAACAAGCTGGTGGTGCAGTGTTAGTGCACTATGGCGAAACAACTGTGTTGGCTACCGCCACTATGTCTGCTAAAGCCCGGGATGGAATAGATTTTTTTCCGCTTACAGTAGATTATGAAGAACGGATGTATGCAGCAGGCAAAATACCGGGTGGTTTTATAAAGCGCGAAGGTCGCCCTAGTGAAAAGGCGGTTTTATCGGCTCGCTTGATCGATCGCCCGCTTAGACCGTTATTTAATCAAAACATCCGCCATGAAGTACAAGTTGTTACTACTGTACTATCGGCAGATCCAGATCACCCGCCGGAAATGGCAGCGATGATTGGAGCATCAGCAGCCTTGCATATTTCTGATATTCCATTGAACAGTCCGATTGGTGGGGTGATTGTGGGTAAAATTAACGGGCAGTTTATCATTAATCCGACAACGGAACGCCAACAGCAAAGCACTATGCACTTGGTGGTGTCTGGCACAGCAGAAGCGATAATGATGGTCGAGGCCAGTATGAACGAAGTGCCGGAGGATGTTACTCTGGAAGGAATTATGTACGGTCATAGAGTAGTACAAGAAATTGTTCAATTTATAGAAAAATTTAGAACAGATGCTTTGGCACTCGGTTTGGCCCGGCAGAAAAAAGAAATTACAGAGCCGGAAACAAATCTTGAATTAGAGCAAAAAGTGATTGCTGTCGCCGGTGATCAATATACTAAAGCGATTGAAAAATGCGCTGCGGAAAGTTTATCTAAAACAGAGCGGGAAGTTTTGTTAAGTGCAGTTAAAGAACAGGTGACGGCTGAACTATTGGAGCAATATCCAGCGGATGATCAGGAAACTTTAGTTGATATTCAGAAGATAATTGCCGATCAGCAAAAGAAAATAATGCGCCGGATGATTGTTGAAAGTAAAATCCGGATTGATGGCCGGGCTGTAGACAAAGTACGTCCGGTTAGTGCTGAAGTAAGCTTATTGCCACGACCGCATGGTACCGGTTTATTTACCCGGGGGCAAACTCAAGTTTTATCGGTAGCTACATTGGGTCGCATTAGTGAAGAACAAAGAATGGACGGGCTGGTGGATGAAGATAACAAAAGATATATCCACCATTATAACTTTCCACCGTATGGCACCGGTGAAGTTAAATTTATGCGTTCAGCCAGTCGCCGGGAAATAGGTCACGGGGCCTTGGCGGAGCGGGCTTTAATGCCGGTATTACCGGCAGAGGATGTTTTCCCCTATACTATCCGGGTGGTATCAGAAGTATTAGAATCCAATGGATCTAGTTCTATGGCCAGCGTGTGTGGTAGTTGTTTAGCTTTGATGGATGCCGGGGTTAAAATTAAAGCGCCGGTATCCGGGGTAGCGATGGGTTTAATCAAAGAAGATGATCAATTTATAGTATTAACTGATATTCAAGGAATGGAGGATGCTTTAGGCGATATGGATTTTAAAGTTGCCGGCACCGCTAAAGGGATTACTGCCTTGCAAATGGATATTAAAATATCTGGCATTACCCGGGATATTTTTGAACAAGCGTTAGCGCAAGCTTATGAGGGACGGATGTATATTCTTGATAAAATGACCGGGGTAATTGCTCAACCGCAACCGGAGATATCTCCGTATGCGCCATCTATTATTAGTATCCAAATAGATCCTGAAAAAATACGTAGTATTATTGGACCGGGCGGCAAAACAATTAAACGCATTACTGAAGAAACCGGTGCGGATATTGATATTGAAGATGACGGACGGGTATTTATAGCGGCTGTTAATCGTGATGCCGGTAAAAAAGCTTACGAGTGTATTGAGATGATTACTAAAGATGTGGAAACGGGGCAAATGTATACCGGTCGGGTGGTAAAAACAACTGACTTTGGTGCTTTTGTAGAAGTAATTCCGGGGATAATGGGTCTGCCAGGCAAAGACGGTTTGGTGCATATTTCACAGTTGGCTCATACTAGGGTGGATAAGGTAGAAGATGTAGTTAAAGAAGGAGATACCATTATTGTTAAGGCGATCGGCTATGATAATATGGGCCGGTTGAAATTATCTAAAAAAGAAGCGATGGAACCGCCTGTAAAGAAAGTTAAAAAGTAAAAGTTATTTAGATATATTGGACGACCATACTGCATAAGCTTTACTAATAGGAAAGGGTGGGTTGATTATGACCTATGTTATTCCACGCAGTCTATTAGTAAAGTTGGTAGTGGGATTAATGTTAGCGGTTGTTTTTGTGATTACATCTGTTTACATAAATTCAAAAACTAATGATTATCAACTAACTTTAGCACCAATTTATCAAGGTGATCAGGAACGGCGAGCAATAGCTTTGACGGTTAATGTGTACTGGGGCGATCAATATTTAGTGCCAATGCTTGAGATTATGGCAGAAAACAACATCAAAGCTACCTTTTTTATTGGTGGGCAATGGGCGGAAAAATCTCCCGAACTTTTAACTAAAATCTCGGCAGCTGGTCATGATATTGGCAGTCATGGCTATTCTCACCCTCATCCGGATCAGCTTTCCCAAGCCGGTAATTTGCGTGAGATTAAACGTTCTGAAAAAATCATTAATGAAATTACCGGTAGAAATATTAATCTTTTTGCCCCACCGTACGGTGAAAAAGGTCCAGCAGTATTGGCGGCGACTCAAGAGGCTGGTTACCAGTTTATCTTATGGAGTATAGATACTATTGATTGGCAACGTCCGGCACCGGAGATTATTATTGAGCGAGTAATTACTCAAGCGCACAATGGGGCTATTGTATTGATGCATCCTACCGCTCCGACAGTGCAGGCTTTGCCGGGTATAATTGAAAAACTAAAAAATGATGGTTATCAATTTGTGACCGTTACCGAATTAATTCAAAATATTCAAGGGGATGATTAGTTGTATCAGAAAACCATTTTAGATAATGGTGTACGTATTTTATCGGAAGAAATTCCGCATATCAGGTCGATTTCTACCGGTATTTGGGTTGATATTGGTTCCAGAGATGAAACGGATACTAATAGTGGCATTTCACATTTTATTGAGCACATGTTATTTAAAGGAACTAAAACACGTTCTGCTAAAGCTATTGCCGAGACCTTAGATGCTGTTGGTGGTCAGTTAAATGCTTTTACTACTAAAGAGTATACCTGCTATCATGCTAAAGTGCTGGACGAGCATTTTGACTTAGCCTTAGATTTATTAACAGATATGCTGTTTAATTCTAATTTTGATCAGCAAGATTTAGAACGTGAAAGAAATGTGATCATTGAAGAAATTAAAATGGGTGAAGATGCTCCGGATGAAATGGTGCATGATATTTTTACTAAAACAATTTGGCGAGGTCACCCGTTGGGTCGCTCTATTATCGGTACCAGTGAAATTGTAAACTCGCTAAATAGAGATGATTTAGTGCAGTATTATAGTCAACATTATACTGCCAGTAATATAGTGGTGTCAGTAGCAGGGAACATCAAACATGAAACAGTGGTAGAAAAACTAACCCCTATTTTTAGTAAGTTAGGGGCGGGTAGCAATAAACCGCCTAAACTACCGCCGGCTATGACTAAAGACCTAGTTTGTCATAATAAGGAAACCGAACAGGTGCACATGGTGATTGGTACTCCCGGTTATAAATTAAAACATCAAGACATTTATGCCGTACAAATAATAAGCAATATTTTGGGTGGCGGCTTGTCTTCCAGATTATTTCAAGAAATACGGGAACAGCGTGGTTTAGTGTATTCGATGTATGCTTACCATAGTTCTTATCATGATACCGGGTTATTTGCTGTTTATGCCGGGTTATCAAAACAAAATGTTGACCAGACAATGGAATTAATATTTAAAGAATTAAAAGATATATCTGAAAAGGGTATTACCAAATCTGAATTACAACGGGCTAAAGATCAGTTAAAAGGTGGCATGATGCTTTCGCTAGAAAACACCAATACCCGGATGAGCCGGTTGGGTAAATCAGAAATATATTTGGGCAAAGTATTAAGTCTGGATGAACTTCTTGAAAAAGCATATAAAGTAACTAATGATGATATCCGGCGAGTAACAAAACAGCTGTTTTGTCCTGAAAATTTTGCTATGAGTGCTGTTGGTAGTTGGCAAAATAATGGTAAATTTG
>JAJOKO010000073.1:6119-13458 GCA_021129825.1 Desulfotomaculum sp.
TCAATCAATAGAGGTGAAACAATAGTGAGTGTTGTTTTTTTAGCGGTAGTATTATTGGTGTTGATATACCTTTCAGTGCGAGAACGAGTAAACAGACATGGTGATAAAATGATGCGTAGTGCAGATGGGGATAAAAAAACACCTCCTTTGGCTGCTGCGCTAACTACTCTTGTTGGTACTGCCGGTGCTATTTATCTAGCAGTAGTGATGTTGGTTGAATTTTTAAAGATAGATGTACCTGCAAAGATTGAATTACTAGGTATTAATTTAGAACCGTTGGCAACTGTATCAATATTGTTGGCTATTATTCAACCGTTTGTTTTGCGTGTTTTTAAAAAATGATTATAGCTATCGGCGAAATAGCTGACTGCTGACCGCTTTTTTATTTAAGGGGGTGGGATAGTGAGATTGAGCGAACTGGTGGGTAAAGAAATAGTTAATATTGTTAATGGTGCCCGGTTAGGGGTGATTGGGGAATCTGATGTGGCTATTGATGTTAACAGTGGTCAGATTCAACACATTATTTTACCGCAGCGTACTAACATGTTAAACTTTTGGCTTGATAAACAACAGATGATTATCCCTTGGAATTTGGTACGAAAAATTGGCGAAGAAATAATTATTGTAGAAATTGATCAAACTAATTTGAATTTTGAAAAACATCCTGTATAATAAGGGGGAAGGTTGACAAGTTGGGCTAGTTAGAGGATAATTCAGAGGAGATAAAGCATTTGATTAGGGTAGTAGTTTCAGGAGCGTTGGGTCGCATGGGGCAAGAGTCGTGCCGGGCAATTTTAGATGCTCCGGATATGATTTTGGTCGGAGCGGTGGACGGTACCCCCAAAAACAATAAATTAGGTCAGGTCTTGGGCAGAGAAGATATTGATATCGCTGTACATAGTGATTTGCAAACAACATTGCAACAAACTACACCGGATGTGCTGGTGGATTTTACGAATCCTAAGGCGGTGTTTAATAATATAAAAACTACTATAGATAATCGGGTGCGGCCAGTGGTGGGCACTACCGGTTTATCTAGTGCGGAAATTGAATATTTAAAAAAGGCGGCTGCCCAGCGGGGAATTGGGGGATTAATCGCCCCTAATTTTGCTATTGGAGCTTTATTAATGATTAAATTTTCAGCGATGGCTGTTAAATATTTTCCACATGTAGAAATCATTGAACTACATCACGATCAAAAAATAGACGCACCCTCAGGAACAGCATTAAAAACTGCTGAAGTGCTGGCAGAGGTAAGAGGTAAAATGCATCAAGGTCTACCTACTGAATATGAAAAAATCACTGGTGCCAGAGGCGGTAATTATGAAGGAGTGCGGATTCATAGTGTCCGTTTACCTGGTTATGTGGCTCATCAAGAGGTGATATTTGGCGGTAGTGGGCAAACGCTGACTATTCGTCATGATTCTATTTCTCGAGACTCATTTATGCCCGGACTGTTAATGAGTGTTCGAGCGGTGATTAATATTAATGAATTGGTGTATGGTTTGGAAAATTTAATCTTTGAATGAAAGTGTGTGTTTTAAAAATAGTTGCATAGCCAAGCACTTCTCTTGATGTTAACACATATAGTGAAATCATACTGATGTAAATGTCGAGAGGGGAATTCCAGGCATGCAACCTAATTTAGCAGGAATCAAAATAGCGGTATTGGGTGGAGACGCTCGGGAAATTGTGCTTACTTCAGAATTATCACGTTTGGGAGCAAAGTTGCAGGTGATTGGGGTACCGGTAACAGGATTATCTAATGTAAAGGTGTGTCACACTGTTTCAGATGTTCTCCAAGGTGTTAAGGCGGTAATACTACCAGTTCCTGGCATCAACAAAGATGGTACTATTTATTCTGTATTTAGTGATCAGCCTTTGGAGTTATCGGAAGAACTGTTAGCTTTACTTCCGGACCAAACACCGGTGTTTGTTGGTTTTGCGAGAGCGCGTTTGGTGGAAATAATGCGGCGCTGCCACTTGAAACTAATAGAAGTACTCAAAAAAGATGATGTAGCGATCCTGAATTCAATTCCTTCAGCAGAAGGTGCTATCCAAATGGCTATGGAAGCTACGGATATTACTATTCATGGCAGCAACTCATTTGTATTGGGATTTGGACGTACCGGGGCAACATTAGCCCGGTTACTTCAGGGTATGGGGGCAAAAGTGACGGTTGTCACTCGTCAACAAGCTCAACTGGCCAGAATCTATGCTATGGGCATTGATCCGTTGACATATGCCGATTTACCGGTTCAAATACCGCAGGCGAATATTATTTTTAATAAGGTACCTGCTTTGGTATTAAGTAATTATATTTTAAGTAAAGCTTCTGGTGGAGTGGTAATTATTGATTTAGCTTCTTCGCCGGGTGGTACCGATTTTGACGCTGCCAAAAGATTAGGAATAAAAGCATTGTTAGCCCCGGGTTTGCCTGGTAAAGTAGCCCCTAAGACAGCAGGTCAGATATTAGCACAGGTAATGCCGCGCCTGTTGATTGAAAATCTGGTTGAATTTAAGTAATGATTAGTTCGGGGGGCTAGATATGTCTTTAAATGATGTGCGTGTAGGTTTTGCGCTGACTGGCTCGCATTGTACCATTGAACAAACGATACCGCAAATAGAGCGTTTGGTTAAAGCAGGGGCAGAAGTATTGCCGATTGTTAGTGATGCTGTAAAAAATACAGATACCAGGTTTGGTCAGGCGCAACATTGGATTACAAAACTGAAGCAAATTACCGGTAATAATCCGATATCGAAAATCGTGGAAGCAGAATTAGTAGGTCCGAAGGGGTTAGTAGATATAATGGTGTTAGCTCCTTGCACTGGCAATACTCTGGCTAAATTAGCTAGTGGTATTACTGATGGTACGGTGTTAATGGCAGCAAAATCTCATTTGAGAAATTTGCGGCCGGTAGTTATTGCTATATCAACCAATGATGGGTTGGGATTAAATATTCAAAACCTAGGCTTATTAATTAATCTAAAACATGTTTATATGGTGCCATTTGGTCAGGATAGTCCGGTAGGTAAGCCAAATTCTTTAAGAGCTAATTTGGATTTGATTTTAGATACAATCAAAGAGGCTTTGCAACATAGGCAGTTGCAACCGGTAATGATTGCTTACTCAGCTTAAAGAGGATGTTCGAAAAGTCCGTGCGAAATACCCGGCGGATTTCTGCGTTGACTTGGTAATGGCGATGCTTACGTATTATTTATACGCTTCACCCCGTCATTACCAAGTCGCCTTGAACTCCTTGGGTCTATCGTACTCCTTTTCGAACGCACATCTAAAATAAAATATATAATACTAAAAATGACAGGGGGCTGTAAATTATGCAGAAATATAATTTAGCAATAGTAGGAGCTACTGGCGCAGTAGGGCAGGAAATTTTAAATATTCTTGATGAACGGGATTTTCCGATTGGCGAATTACGTTTATGTGCTACTGCTCGTTCTGCCGGTAAGGAGATTTCTTTTCAGAATAAAACTTATGTTGTCCAAAAAACAACAGCAGATTCATTTGAGGGGATGGATATTGCTTTATTTGCCGGTGGCAAGGCCAGTGTAGAATTTGGTGCTACTGCGGTAGAGCGGGGTTGTGTAGTAGTTGATAACAGCAGTAACTACCGGATGGATCCGGCAGTGCCGCTAATTGTGCCGGAAGTTAACCCGGAGGATGTTAAAAATCATAAAGGGATTATTGCTAATCCTAATTGTTCTACCATTATTATGGTGGTAGCATTAAAGCCAATTGACGATGCAGCGGGTATTAAACGAGTGGTTGTTTCTACTTACCAAGCGGTATCCGGTGCTGGAAAAGAAGGTATCGAAGAATTAACGGCCCAAACGAAAGCACTGCTTAGTGGGGAACAGTATGCCCCGCAAAAGTTTATGCACCAAATTGCTTTCAATTTAATCCCGCATATTGATGTTTGGAAAGAAATGGATTATACTAAAGAAGAAGTAAAAATGGTTAAAGAAACTCAAAAGATTATGCATGCTCCGGATATTAAAATTACTGCTACTACAGTACGGGTGCCGGTTTACCGCAGTCATTGTGAAAGCATTAATATTGAAACCAAGCGAAAACTAACTGCTGCTGAGGTGAAGACATTATTGTCTGCTGCACCCGGAATTGTAGTATTGGATAATCCGGCGGATAATGTTTATCCGATGCCGGTGGATGTGTCTTCTAAAGATGAAATATTTGTGGGGCGTATTCGTGAAGATAATTCGCACGACTCTGCTATTAATCTTTGGGTAGTAGGTGATCAAATTAGAAAAGGAGCAGCTACAAACGCAGTGCAAATTGCCGAGTTGGTGATTAAATATAACTGTTTAATAAAAAGCGAAAACTAAGGAACTAGGAACTAGGCTAAAGGTTAAAGGTTAAAAAATTAAAAGATAAAATCTCGAACCTAGAACCTAGAACCTAGTTCCTCGAACCTTGTATTTCGCACTTTGAATGAGGAAGGTGTGAGAAAGACGGTGAAAGGTGAGTTTGGACGGGTATTAACCGCAATAGTAACGCCGTTTGACAGTGATTTACAAGTAGATATTGCTCAAGTGAAAAAACTGGTTAGATATTTGGTGGAAAAAGGTTCAGATGGCTTTGTGGTTTGCGGTACCACTGGAGAAGCGCCTGTATTGAGCCCGGAAGAAAAAATTGCTTTGTTTAAAGCTGTTGTGGAAGAAGTAGGTGGTCAAGCAACGGTTATTGCTGGCACTGGCAGTTATAATACGGCTAAAAGTATTGAATTGACCCAAGCGGCAGAAAAAGTTGGTGTGGATGCTGTAATGCTGGTGGCACCGTATTATAGTAAACCATCCCAACAAGGGTTGTACCAGCATTTTAAAATTGTTGCTAACAGCACTAAATTGCCGGTAATGTTGTATAATATTCCTGGACGTACGGCGGTTAATATATCGCCGGCTACAGTAGCGAGTTTAGCTAAAGATGTGTCCAATATTGTGGCTATTAAAGAAGCCTCGGGGATTATGGATCAAGTAAGCGAAATAAAATGTTTGTTACCAGATGATTTTGCGATTTACAGTGGGGATGATGCGTTGACATTATCGATTATGGCTTTAGGTGGTAAAGGTATTGTTAGTGTAGCGGCGCATATTATTGGTTCTAGAATTCAAGAAATGGTGCAAGCACACATCAAAGGCAATACTGCTTTGGCTACTCGTTTACATACGGAATTATTTCCGTTGTTTAAGGGGATGTTTATTAATACTAACCCGGCACCTGTAAAGACAGCACTAAATCTGCTGGGTATGAATGTGGGCGGGGTAAGATTGCCGCTGGTTGAAATGCCTGATTCAGATACGGAAAAATTGCGCACATTGCTTATAGAAAAGAATGTTCTTTGATAAAACCACTTAATAGAGGATGTTCAAAAAGTCCGTGCGAAATACCCGGCGAATTTCTGCGTTGATTTGGTAATGGCGATGCTTACGTATTATTTATACGTTTCACCCCACCATAACCAAGTCGCCTTGAACTTCTTGGGTCTAGCGTACTCCTTTTTGAACACGCATTAATAGTGAAATAATCCTTGGCCTTCTTCTGGTACAACCACCAAACATTTTTTATAATGTTAGAATAGTTCGACAATAAATTTGGAGGTGTAGGTTTGGCTAAAGAAGCTAAAGTTTCTCTAATTCCCTTAGGTGGATTAGGTGAAATTGGCAAAAATATGACGGTGGTGAAATACGGGGATAAAATTTTACTGATAGACAGTGGTTTGTCATTTCCTGAAGAAGAAATGTTGGGTATTGATATAGTAATTCCGGATATTACTTATTTACTGGAAAATAAAGACGCCCTACTCGGTATTTTCCTTACGCATGGTCATGAGGATCATATTGGAGCATTACCGTACTTGCTTAGGCAAATTAACGTGCCGGTTTACGGTACAAAATTAACTTTGGGTTTGTTAGCACACAAATTAAAAGAAAACAACTTGCTGGATCAAGTAGAATTAAATATTATTAAGCCGCGTGATCTGGTAGAAACAGGTCCTTTTAAAGTAGAGTTTTTCAGGGTGTCCCATAGCATTCCGGATGCAGTTGGTTTAGCGATTTGTACACCGGTAGGAACTATAGTACACACTGGCGATTTTAAAATTGATCAGACACCGGTTGATGGTGAAGTGACTGATTTGTATAAATTAGCTGAACTAGGTGAAAAAGGCGTGTTGGTGATGCTGTCGGATAGTACTAATGTAGAAAAACCGGGCTATACCTTATCAGAAAGAGCAGTAGGCCAAAGGTTTGAGGAAACATTTCGGGATATTAAAGGGCGGATTATTTTAGCTACCTTTGCTTCTAATATCCACCGGTTGCAGCAGGCTATTTCAGCGGCGCATCAATATGGTCGTAAAATAGCTGTAATCGGTCGCAGTATGATTAATGTGGTCAGTATCGCATCTGAATTAGGTTACTTACAAATACCGGAGGGTACGCTGGTAGAATTAGATGAAGCTAACCGCTTGCCACAGGATAAACTGTTATTATTATGTACTGGCAGTCAGGGTGAACCGATGTCTGCGTTGACCAGAATAGCAAGAGCAGATCATCGTCAGGTAGAAATATTACCCGGTGATACCGTGGTTATTTCTGCTACTCCTATTCCGGGTAATGAAAAACTAGTAGGTCGGATTATCAATATGCTTTTTAAACGAGGTGCTAATGTTATTCACGAAGCATTTTCGGGAATCCATGTTTCTGGACATGCCAGTAAAGAAGAATTAAAATTAATGTTCAATTTACTGAAGCCTAAGTTTTTTATACCAGTACATGGAGAACACCGGATGCTGGTTAAACATGCTGAATTAGCCCGGGAAATGGGTGTTTTGCCAGAAAATATTTTTGTGGCGGAAAATGGTGCTATTTTAGAATTTACCAAAAGCACCGGTCGTTTAGCCGGTCGGGTCACGGCCGGTCAGGTGATGATAGATGGCTTAGGGGTTGGTGACGTGGGCAATATTGTGCTACGTGATCGCAAACAATTATCACAGGACGGGATATTAATTGTGGTGTTAACTATTAGCCGGGAAGCTGGTTTGGTGGCTGCTACTCCGGATATAGTTTCGCGTGGATTTGTTTATGTTCGAGAATCTGAACAATTGATGGAACTGGCTAGAGAGAAAGCAAAGGTTGCTTTACAAAAATGCTGTAATCGTAATATTAAAGAATGGTCGGTTATAAAATCCCAGGTGCGCGATGCTCTAGGGAAGTTTTTATACGAAAAAACCAGAAGAAGGCCAATGATATTACCGATTATCATCGAAGTTCAATAATTATTAAAATGCGTGTTTGTGAAGTG
>JAJOKO010000073.1:13558-23965 GCA_021129825.1 Desulfotomaculum sp.
TGTCAAGGGGACGGGGTTGTTGACACTCACACTTATGCTTTTAAAACAATCCCCCTCCCACGAGGGGAGGGGGGACTAAATCTCCTCCCCTCGTGGGAGGGTAGGGTGGGGGTGTGTTTTAAGATTAATTAGATTAATATGTAAATTCTAAACGTGCTAAATGGTACCCTTTTCGAACACGTACTATAATAATTAAATATCGTCTTTGGTAATCACAGCACGAATGATTTTTTCGGTAGGTACTTGTTGGTTGCCGATAGTAAAGGTTTTTAATAGCCTTTCTTTAGCCAATGGTAATTTCTCCGGGCTATTGGTGTAAAGAGTGGCTAACGGTTTACCGTTGGTCACTTGATCACCAATTTTTTTATGTAATATCAGACCGGCAGCATAATCAATCCGATCTTCTTTGGTAGCTCTCCCGGCACCTAAATACATAGCTACCAGACCTACTTCATCTGTTAGAATCGCTTGCACATATCCCTTAGCAGTTGCTGGCACTAACGCTTTAAATTTAGCTTGGGGCAAGCGTTGAGGATTATCAATAACCCCGGCATCGCCACCTTGGGCAGTAACCAGTGCTTTGAATTTTTTTAAGGCCTCGCCATTATCAAGCAGTGTTTTAAGATGGATTCTTCCTTGTTCCGGATTGCTAACCACTCCGGCCAAAGTAATCATCCAAGCCCCTAGTTCCAGGCATAAGGCTTGTAAATCCGGCGGTCCTTGCCCTTTCAACGTGGCGATCGCTTCCACCACTTCCAGGGCATTGCCCACTGCAAACCCTAGCGGTTGGTTCATGCCAGTCACCAGTGCTACGGTATGTCGCCCTATTTTTGTGCCGGTATCTACCATAGTGCGGGCTAGTATCAAGGCATCTTCAATGTTGCGCATGAAGGCCCCGTTACCTACTTTTACGTCTAAAACAATAGATTCAGCACCGGCTGCTATCTTTTTGCTCATAATGCTGGAACTGATTAACGGGATATTGTCAACTGTCGCAGTAGCATCTCTCAAAGCATACAGTTTTTTATCTGCCGGTGCCAACTCGCCGGTTTGAGCCACTACGGCAATATTTATATTTTGCAACTGGCGTATAAATTCATCCTGATTTAAGGACACCTTAAATCCGCTAATAGATGCTAATTTATCGATAGTCCCCCCGGTGTGACCCAAGCTTCGACCGGACATTTTAGCCACTGGCACCCCGGCAGCAGCAACCAGCGGTGCCAGTACCAGAGTAGTTTTATCTCCCACTCCCCCGGTGCTGTGTTTATCCACCTTGGGACCCGGCAGGGCACTTAAATCCAGCATTTCCCCGGATGTGGCCATCGCCATAGTTAAATCAGCAGTTTCCCGCGGTGAAAGCCCTTGAAAACATACCGCCATCAACCAGGCGGCCACTTGATAATCCGGCAGGGTATCATTAGTGTAATTATCAATAATATAGTTAATTTCAGCAGTGGTAAGTTCTTGCCCGGTGCGTTTTTTCTTAATTAGGTCATACATCCGCATAATAATTTAATCTCCTGTCCTGTCTAAGCTCAGTGTCAAGGGGACGGGGTTGTTGACACTTCCCTTGACACTCACACTTATGCTTTTAAAACAATCCCCCTATTGATACCTGTAAGCCTCTCTATTTGTCTAATTGATAAGTCGTTTTCTTCTTTTATTTTTTTCAAATACTTATTTCTTGTTAATGTATCAAATTTCTGTATATCAATTGTATTTTTTACTTTACATACTTTTTTAATTATAGTTCTTGCTTCTTCATCAGTTAAGCGATGTTTTTCTTCCATATCTAAACAAACATCCTCATTGAGTTCATTATTATACTCACTAAAACTCTTTATGGCTTTTTCTCTGTCGTTATTTAATATGTTAAGCGTAAAATCCACATCAATTACTTTTGCTTCATCTACATATTCATTATAACTACTCCACTTGTATTGTCCCACTCTTGTTTCCAATCCGGCTTTAATTGGATTTTGATGAATATATCTTATGACAATTAGAAAATATGCATCATTTTCTACTGGTTCACTTTTAAATCTGTCTTGAAATAAATTCCCTATCCTATCATATTTCCTGTTGTACCAATAAACATAACTTCCACATATCCTGCGCATTATTTGCTCTAATGGTTCTTTACCTATTTTTAATAAAAAATGCACATGATTTCCCATTAAACAGTATGCATACAATTCATAGCCGCTTTTCTCTTTATACTGATTTATTGTTTCAATAAATTTTATATAATCTTCTTCATCTTCAAAAATGTTTTGACGGTTTATTCCTCTCATTATTATATGATATATGCCGCTTTCACTTTTCTGCCTTGCTTTTCTTGGCATAATATATCCCCCTCCTAATCCAGCCTATCATAGATTAGGAGGGGTGTCAACAACCCCGTCCCCTTGTCATTCCCCTTGTCATTATTTCACCCGCAAAACTGTCGCCCACCTCAAAGGGGATATTAAAAATAGCTGCTATTGTTGTAGCTAAGTCGGCAAAAGTGCTGCGCACACCGAGATTAACGCCGGCTTTTACCTGCGGTCCGTAAACCAGTAGCGGTACATATTCCCGGGTGTGATCAGTGCCAGGCATAGTTGGATCACAACCGTGATCTGCTGTTAACACCAGCAGATCATCGTTATTTAAAGCAGTGATAATTTGCGGTAGCCGGGCATCAAATTCTTCTAGTGCCCGGGCATAACCGGGCGGGTCATTACGATGTCCGTAAGACTGGTCAAATTCTATTAAATTGGTAAAAATCAAACCTTTATTTTTTTGGCGCAAATAGGCTAAAGTTTTATCCACCCCTTCAGCATTGTTCTTAGTGCGTACATACTCGGTGATCCCTTTACCGGCAAAAATATCGATGATTTTACCTACTGCCATTACAGCCAAGTTATTGGCAACCAGCAAGTCTAAGATAGTGCCTTCAGGCGGTAACAGTGAAAAATCGTGGCGATTAGGGGTACGCTTAAAACTGCCTAGTTTGCCAATAAACGGCCGGGCAATTACCCGACCTACCGCCAGTTCCCCGGTTAACATGGTTCTTGCGGTCTCACAAATTTGGTACAATTCATCTACCGGCAGAATTTCTTCATGGGCTGCTACCTGAAACACGCTGTCTGCCGAAGTGTATACAATCGGCTTGCCGGTTCGTAAGTGTTCTGTCCCAAGTTCTTCTAAAATTGCTGTTCCGGAAGCAACTTTGTTCCCTAATATTTTTCTGCCAATACGCTGCTGGTATTCCTGGATTAAATTATCTGGAAAGCCGTTCGGAAATACCGGAAAAGGCTGGTCCAAAATAATACCAGCCATTTCCCAGTGACCGGTGGTGGTATCTTTGCCCGGCGATTGTTCGTTCATTTTGCCATATGCTCCTGTAGGGCTGTCTACCGGGGGCACTCCGGGGATGTCCGTAATATTGCCCAAACCCAGCTTAGCCAGATTAGGTAAGTTTAAACCACCCACCGCCCGGGCGGTATTAACGATAGTATTGCTACCGGTGTCGCCATATATACCGGCATCGGGTAATGCGCCAATGCCCACGCTGTCTAAAATAATTACGGTTATTCGATTGATGTTGTGATTGGACATATATTTTTGACCCTTCTTTCAATCGTATTAATCTTAGGATATAGTTCGTGATAAACATTATAAATACCTGCATAGTATAATCATAGGTAAACACAAATATTAATACATTTTTTAAAAAAACCCTTGAAATCGCTATAAATAATGGAAAATCTTTTCGTTATTTTTGGATAGTAATGGTTATATTTTTAACCAATGCTCATATATATATATTGCGTGATTTTACATAGTAGGTTGATTTAATTGTACATACTTAATAAGGAGGGAATACTTGTATGGAAAAAGTTAATCTTTTTCGGGATATGGCAGAACGTACCGGTGGGGACATTTACTTAGGTGTAGTCGGCGGGGTTAGAACCGGTAAATCTACATTTATAAAAAGATTCATGGATTTAGTAGTGATCCCCAACATTAAAAATGATCATGACCGGGAACGAACTAAAGATGAACTACCGCAAAGTGGGGCCGGTCGTACGATCATGACTACCGAGCCTAAATTTGTGCCTAATGAAGCGGTTGAGATTAGTGTTAGTCCCGGTATTACCGTTAAATGCGGCCGAGCTTACTCAAGATGATATTATGGAAATGCTGGAACAAATTCTTTTTGAATTTCCGGTGAATGAAGTTACCATTACATTACCAACTTGGGTGGAAGAATTAGAAACCAAACACTGGCTGCGAGAAAAATTTGAAGATGCTGTAAAAACTACCGTGCATCATGTGCGGCGTTTACGAGACATCGAAACTGCTTTAGGATCATTGGGTAAATATGATTTTGTGAAAAATGTAACCCTTAAAAACATGGATATGGGCACCGGTTCGGCAGCTATTGAAATGGTGGCTAAACAAGAGTTGCTTTACAAAGTGTTGACTGAAGAAACCGGTTACGAAGTAAGCGGTGATCAGGATATTTTTCGATTAATGCGTGATTTTGCTACCATTAAACAAGAGTGGGATAAAATATCAGCGGCATTAGCGGAAGTGAAAGAATCTGGGTACGGTGTAGTTACTCCGCATTTAGATGAAATGAACTTGGAAGAACCGGAGTTGATTCGTCAAGGTAATCGTTTTGGAGTAAAACTTAAAGCCAGTGCTCCTTCGCTACATATCATTCGTGCCGATATAACCACTGAAATCACGCCGATTATTGGTACGGAAAAACAATGTGAGGAACTAGTAGAATACATGCTGCAAGAATTTGATGACGATCCGCAGAAAATTTGGAATTCACAAATATTTGGTAAGAGTTTACATGATTTAGTGCGCGAAGGCATTCAAAATAAGTTGCACCGGATGCCGGAAAGTGCGCAAGCTAAATTACAAGAAACCCTCCAGCGAATTATCAATGATGGTAGCGGTGGTTTGATTTGTATTATTATTTAAAATTATTATTTAGATAGCAACTTAAAGCCCGCAAAGTACCTTTGCGGGCTTTGCTTTTATTGATTTATGCTGCTAACTACCGTTTTTTTTCGTTGGTTGCAGGAAATTATCCAGAGAATAAAGAATATCGTTAATATCGTTATTGAACAGGAAATAAATAATGTTATGAGCAAGGTGAAAGGAGAGGGGTTCTTAAATGTTATTCAGCGATCACTTTTTAACCGAATACGAGGGTCACACAATTGAATTTGAAGCGTACTCAGGTGGTTTTTTGTCTTACGGATGCTCTCTTTTTGTGGACAACCTGAAAGTAGATTCCGTCCAGTATTGTGTTCTTTTTTCGTATTTCACATTAAGGCATAACTTAGCTTTAGACAAAGGGGAGATACGTATCAAGGTGAAAGTAAGACACACGTTTCACACTTCTGCTAAACTATTCATTAACGACAAGGAGATACCCTTTAAGCGACTGGTGTAAGCAAAATTTATAACCGGTCACTACAATTGATGCCGGGTGATAGTTTTTCCATTGTTGCCCGGTTATTTCTCCGGTGCTACTAATGAAGTTCATGTAATCTACGAGGAAACAATAAAAAAAGTGGTGATACTCATCAAACTAAGCACCACTACCACCACCGCCGCCATCACCGCTACTACCATCACCGCTACCACCACTATTACCCCAATCCAAAAACCACTTAAAAAAAGTTTTATCTTTATTATTATCAGTTAATGTTGGTGCTTTCCTAAAAATAAAATAATAAATTAAACCGACCACCAGTATCAACATTCCGAAAGCAACTATTAGTATGCCAATTAATATAAATATTTCTAAGATACACCCTCACCCCATTTTTTAAAAGTTTTAATTAATGGACACTGTAACAGATATTAACTTATTTGTCAAACAAAAATTATGCTCTTTTAAGCAAGTGGGGAGGTTGTTTGTTCAAAATTACTTGATGGTTACAGGCGAACGGTATCATCTTTAAAATATTACAATGGATCACAGTTAAAGACTAAATAATACTGCTTAATAGAATTAACTAGACAAAAAATGAATTTTTGGCTTATAATTATAGAGTGTATAATTAAGCGAATTCAATTGATAATTAAAACTTAGTTATTTAAATTAGGAGGTTTAATATGTCGTTAAATCAACAAGTAATCAAAGTTGGCTTGCTGGGAATGGGTACGGTAGGACGGGGTACTTACCGGATGTTGACAGACAATGCCGAGTATATTGCCCGCCGCATCGGTGCTAAAGTAGAAATAAAAAAAATTTTAGTCAGGGATACTACCAAAGACCGGGGTATTCAGGTTGATCCGGCTATATTGACCAGCAGTATTGATGAAATACTTAATGATCCGGACATTAATATCGTAATCGAAGTGATGGGTGGCGTTGACTTAGCATTAGATTATATGAGGCGAGCTTTAAAGAACGGTCAAAATGTGGTTACTGCTAATAAAGATGTGATGGCTTTGCATAGTAAAGAGTTATTTGATTTAGCGTTAACTAATAATTGCAATATTTTATTTGGTGCCAGTGTGGCCGGTGCTATTCCGATTATTCGTACTTTAAGAAAAAGCTTGGCATCTGACCGGGTGGAAAGTATTTCTGGCATTATTAACGGTACGACCAATTATATTTTAACCAAAATGACTAATGAAGGGGCAGATTTTAATGAAGTATTAAAAGAAGCCCAAGCCAAAGGTTATGCTGAGGCTGATCCTACTGCTGATGTAGAAGGACATGATGCAGCGCGAAAAATTGCTATTTTAGCTTCAGTTGCTTTTAATACCCATGTGACCGCAGATGATGTTTACGTAGAAGGGATTACCAAAATTTCTGCTGAAGATATTGCTTATGTCAAAGAGTTAGGTTATATTATTAAATTACTGGGGATTGCTAAGTTTCGTCCTGAGGGCATTGAAGTGCGGGTGCATCCTACTTTAGTGCCTCAAAAACACCTGATGGCCTCGGTAGGCGGGGTTTTTAATGCTGTTTTTGTTAAAGGCAGCGCTACCGGGGATATGATGTTTTATGGTCAAGGTGCTGGCGAATTACCTACTGCCAGTGCGGTAGTGGCCGATATAATGGATATTTCCGGGGATATCTTACGAAATGTGCCTAAAATCACCGGTTGTGTTAATTATACCGACAAACCGGTATTGCCTATCGGCGAGTCTGAAAGCCGCTTTTATATTAAGATCTTGATAGATGACAAACCGGGGGTATTGGCTTCAATTGCAATGGTATTTGGTAATGAAGGAGTTAGTTTGGCTACTGTAATTCAACAAGATGCTAAAAAACCGACAGATGACACTACCGAATTGATATTTATTACGCACACGGCCCGGGAAAAGCACTTGCAGAATGTGCTACATTGTATTAAGCAGTTATCGGGCGTTAAAGATATTGCCAGTATGATCCGGGTAGAAAGGTAAGGTTGCCTATGATTCGGGTGCGAGTGCCGGCGACAACGGCTAATCTTGGTCCAGGCTTTGACTGTTTAGGGATGGCCTTAAAGTTGTATAATACTGTGGAAATGCAGCAAATTCCTGCTGGTTTAGCTATTGAAATACAAGGTAGTGGGGCAGCGGATATTCCACGGGATGAAGATAATATTGTTTATCAAGCCGCTTTAGCAGTATTTGAACGGGTAAATTATAAAACTACTGGTTTACAAATAAAGTTAATCAACCAAATTCCGGTTTGCCGTGGCTTGGGTAGTAGTGCTGCTGCTATTGTGGGTGGTATTGTAGCTGCTAATATCTTGTCGGGTAGCAAGTTGAATACCAACGAGTTGTTGGATCTAGCTAACAAAATAGAAGGACACCCGGATAATGTAGCACCGGCGCTAACAGGTGGCATTGCAGTTTCTGCCACAGATAGAGGTCGAGTGCATACAATTAAATTGCCACCGCCGCCAGCACTAAAAACAGTGGTGGCAGTGCCGAATTTCCAGTTGTCTACTAAAAAGGCGCGGGCCGTTTTACCAAAACAGGTTTCGATACAAGATGCGGTATTTAATACCGGTAGAGTAGCCTTATTGGTAGCCGCTTTATGCCAAGGTGACTTGGATAAGCTCAGTTGTGCTACTGAAGATAAGTTGCATCAAAACTACCGGGCAGCATTAATACCAGGTATGGAAAAGGTATTTAAGGCTGCTAATGCGGCGGGAGCCAAAGGGGTGGTGTTATCTGGTGCCGGACCGACACTGCTGGCTTTTGCGGCTAATAATTTTGATGCGATTGCCAAAGCAATGCAGGCTGCTTTTCAGGAGAATGGGATTGTGGCTGAGATGCTGCTATTAGAGCCTAGTTTAGCAGGGGCGGAGGTAGTTAACTAAAAGTTTTTATTTTTTAACTGGGAGTGAAATGGTAATATGCTAATTGTGCAAAAATATGGTGGTAGTTCGGTAGCTAATCCGGAACGCATTAGAAATGTAGCGAACAGAATAGTAAAAGCGCGTAATGAAGGTCATGATTTGGTGATAGTAGTATCTGCTATGGGGGATACCACCGATGATTTGATTTCCTTAATGAAACAAGTTTCCAATAACCCGTCGGAACGCGAAAAGGATATGTTGTTGTCAACCGGGGAACAAGTGTCCATAGCGTTACTTTCTATGGCTATTAAAGATTTGGGCTGTGACGTGGTTTCACTTACCGGGGCGCAGGTAGGTATTAAAACAACCAATATCCATACTAAAGCTAAAATTGCCAGTGTGAACGAACAACGCCTGCAATTGGAGTTGGATCAAGGGAACGTGGTGGTAGTAGCCGGATTTCAAGGTGTTGACGATGACAACAATATTACTACTTTAGGGCGGGGCGGTTCAGATACTACGGCGGTAGCTTTAGCGGTAGCCTTGAAGGCGGATTTATGTGAGATCTACACCGATGTGGACGGTGTATATACAGCGGATCCGCGGGTAGTACCAGAGGCCAGTAAACTGCCCAGTATATCTTATGATGAAATGTTGGAATTGGCTAGTTTAGGGGCTCAAGTATTACACCCACGTTCGGTGGAGTTGGCTAAGCTTTATGGTGTTACTTTACAAGTGCGTTCCAGTTTTAATTTTACTGTGGGTACTGTTGTGCAGGAGGGGTCTAAAATGGAAAAAGATTTAATGGTAACCGGTGTCACGCAAGATACTAATACCGCTAAGATTGGGCTATTTAATATTCCGGTTAAAAAAAGAATTGCTTTTAAGATTTTCGGAGCTTTATCCAGTGCTAATATCAATGTAGATATCATTGTTCAAAGTGCGGCGCATAATAATGTTAAGGATATGTCTTTTACAATAGCCCGTAGTGATTTGCAAAAAGCATTGCGGATAATTGAATGGTTGCAGCCGGAAATTGGTTTTGCCGGTTATACTCATGATGAAGATGTCGCTAAAGTTTCTATTGTGGGAGCGGGGATGATTAGTAATTCCGGTGTGGCCACCATGATGTTCGAAGCTTTAGCTGATAATGATATCAGCATAGAAATGATTACTACGTCAGAAATCAAAGTATCTTGTATCATCAAAGACAGTGATGCGGCAAAGGCAGTTAAAGTAATTCACGAAAAATTTCAATTAGATCAAATCTAAAGGCAAGTAGGGACGGTTCTTGCTTGCTTTGAAAGACGAGCAAGCAAGAACCGTCCCTACTTGCCTTTTGACGGACGCGCTAGCAAAAAAGCGCCATCTCGTGTAGTTATTTGAGCAAAAGCCACCGGGGGATCTTCTTTTATTAGTGGTCCGGTTAGCATAGCTGGAATTGACCTGGTTAAAATAACATCGTAGGATAGGGGACACACCGCACCTTTAAGGGTACTAAACTGGACATCAATATTTTGCTCATCAAAAAAACCCAATTGGATTGCTAAATAATGAGGTAAAAAAAGTAAAGTCCTCTTTTCTTCTGCTAATTTTATTTTAGGTATTTCTTTTGGTATACCATCATCTTTAGTAAGGATATAGCTGGTATATCCTAATCCGGCAATGATAGTTAATAAAACTACTAAAAGTAGCATTTTTTTGTTCATAACGATCACCTCCATAGATAGCTATCAGCGGACTGCTTACTTATTTCTATGCTAAAAATTTAAAAAATAACCCTACCGGTAACGATGATCACTGCACTTAAAAACTCAAAACTTTATTTAATGGGAACTTTTTAAACATCGCTTGCGTCTATAGGTAAAAGAAGTGATCAATTTAGAATTTAAAACTTTATTTTAGTGGAGAGGGGGGTAAGTTCGTTAGGTAAAGAATTAAAATTTGATTTAACTAAAAAACAAGGAGGAATTTATTTTGGAATTTACACTGAAAAGAAACACCAAAAAGTCTATTGCAATAATTACCGCAATGGCGATTATTTTGACATTATTGATGCCGATGGGTGGGGCTTTTGCTTCATTGAGTG
>JAJOKO010000010.1 GCA_021129825.1 Desulfotomaculum sp.
GAAAAACCAAGATCGCCGGTACAAAGATTTACAATCCGGTATGGTAATTCTAATAACTGCAATACTCGTTCTGCATTTTGTAATAACGTTTCTAACTCTTGATAGGAATGCTCCGGTTGGCAAAATTTAACCAGTTCTACTTTGTTAAATTGATGTTGCCTGATTAAACCACGGGTATCCCGTCCGGCGGCTCCGGCTTCACTTCTAAAGCAAGCACTGTAAGCACAGTGATAAATAGGTAGCTGTTCCCCGCTTAAAATTTCGCCCCGGTAAAAGTTTGTCACCGGCACCTCTGCTGTAGGTATTAAATAATAATTAGTGCCCTCTAGTTTAAATAGATCTGCCTCAAATTTTGGTAATTGACCGGTGCCGGTCATGCTGGCGGCATTGACTATCACCGGTGGTAATAACTCGGTATAACCATGTTCACTGGTATGTAAGTCTAACATAAAGTTCATTAAGGATCTCTCTAAGCGGGCTCCCAATCCTTTATAAAAAACAAATCTTGCCCCGGTTACTTTACTGGCTCGCTCAAAGTCTACAATATCCAGTTGCCCGGCAATATCCCAGTGCATTTTAGCTTCAAAGTCGAATTGGCGTTGCTTTCCCCAGCGTTTAACTTCTAGATTATCGTTTTCATCTGCACCCACCGGTACTGTTGGATGCGGTATGTTAGGTAAAGCCATGGTTATTTGTTGTAACTGCTCTTCCCTTTGTTTAATTTTTTCGTCTAGTTCTTTGATAGTTTGAGAAACCAGCCGCATTTCCAGCACCATTTCTTCCGCCGGTAGATTCGTTTTTTTAAGCTGACCGATTTCTTCTGAAACCACATTACGTTTATTTTTAAGTTGCTCCACTACCGTCAATTTTTCGCGACGTTGCTGCTCTAATTTTAAAAAATCATCTAAGGATAATGCTACCCCCCGGTTGATTAAAGCTTGTTTGACTGTTTCTAAATTAGCCCGCACATATTTAATATCTAACATTATAACTGCCACCCCTGTTTTTTAGTTGCTTAAAATTATACTATGACCTGTGTCTATTGTAAAATAAATCTAGGTTCAGATAAATAAACATTAAAAAAATGAGTACTACAAAAAATACCATAGCTTCAATTGTGCTTTATGCACAATTGGTTTTGTGAATTAAGCATATAGACAGGGGTGATATATTATAGTATCATACCTTTTAGAAGTTAAATTAAATTTGATAGTTTACACTACGTAGATGTGAGCAGATGGCAAAGACGCCAGAAATCAACCTTAAATTGGGATTGATTTCTGGCGTCTTTTATTTTAAACTTTAAAAAGGAGGTGGCTATATTAGCATAAACTACTGTACAAAATCACCTGCAATATTTATTAGCTGGGTCTCTTTTAAGCATTACAGGGAGATCAATTAAAATTTTATAGAGGATATTCGAAAAGTCCGTGCGAAATACCCAGCGAATTTCTGTGTTAACTTTGTAATGGCGACGCTTACGTATTGTTTATACGCTTCACCCCACCATTACCAAGTCGCCTTGAACTTCTTGGGTCTATCGTACTCCTTTTCGAACACACACTTATAGTAAATTGGAGGTGTAGTGTTTGCTGGATTTTGAATATAAAATGCCGGTTAATTTAATTTTTGGCCGGGGAAAAACAGCTTTAGCCGGTGAAGTTTGTAAACGATACGGAAAAAAGGTATTAATTGTTACCGGAAAAAACAGCACTAAAAAAACCGGTCTTTTATACCGGGTAACTGACTATTTAGAACAAGCCGGCTTGAAATATGTAGTCTTTGATAAAGTCGAACAAAATCCTCTGACTACTACGGTAGCAGCAGGTGTAGCTGTTGCTAAAGCTGAAAACTGTGATGTTGTTTTAGGTTTAGGTGGCGGTAGCCCGATGGATGCTGCCAAAGGGATTGCCTTTTCCTTCGTTAATGCCGGTGATATCAGCGAATATATCTTTGGCAAATTAGGCAACGGGGCTCTACCCTTGGTTTTAATCACTACTACTGCCGGTACCGGTAGTGAAGCAGATAGCATTGCTGTATTAACTAATCCGCTGACTAAGGATAAAAAAGCGCTGAAATCCAGGTATATTTATCCCCAAGCATCTATTATTGACCCGGAATTGATGACTACAATTCCGCCAAAAATAATTGCTGCTACCGGTTTTGACGCATTGTGTCATGCTATCGAAGCATATTTATCTAAAAAAAGTCATCCAATAAGCGATGTAATAGCTTTAAAGACGATGGCGATGATTGCAGAAAATCTGCCCACAGTATATCAAAATCCGGGCGATATAGCTGCTTGGGAACAGGTAGCTTTAGCAAACACTCTCGGTGGCATGGTACTTGATACCGCCGGAGCTACACTTGCTCACGGTATGGAACATCCGTTAAGCGGCTTGTTAGATATCGTGCATGGTCAAGGTCTAGCTGCTTTGACTGTTTCAATAATGGAATACACTTATTTATCAGCAACAGAAAAATGCAAAGATATTGCAGTGGCCTTGGGCGAAGATGTATCCGGGCTTTCGGTAGAAGAAGCTGCAGCTAAAAGCGTAGTTGCTATCCAAAAACTATTGCAGCGAATAGATTTAACTGTTACTTTGCATGAACTGGCTGTATCTGAAAGGGATCTTGATTGGTTAGCCAATAATGCTCTTGAAACCATGAAACATGCTATTGGCAATCACCCTAAAGTGCCGGACTTAAATGAAATTAAGGCAATTTATAAAAACTGTTTATAAATCTATTACAACGGGGTAATAGAGCAAAGCTTTCAGACAAAGTGGTCTGGTATATTAATATACCAGACTTTATTATTTTATAAGAGGAGTGCGTGTGCATATGAATGAAAAAGATAGTAAATTTTCAAGGGTGCTTTCTAAAAAAGATGTTTTAGTATTATCTTTTGGTGCCATGATTGGTTGGGGTTGGATTGTATTAGCTGGGCATTGGATTACAACAGCCGGTTCCTTAGGTGCTATTATCGCTTTTGCAATAGGTGGCATTATGGTTTTATTTATCGGATTAACTTATGCGGAATTAACATCTATGATGCCCAAGTGCGGGGGAGAACATGTTTTTAGCCACCGGGCATTAGGAAGGACTATGTCGTTTATATGTACTTGGTCTATTATTTTGGGATATGTAGCGGTAGTGGCCTTTGTTGCTACCTCGTTGCCGATAGTTACTGAATACATTTTTCCCGGCTATGTTCAAGGATACTTGTATACCATTGCTGGTTATGATATTTATTTTACATGGCTTTTACTGGGAGTTGGCGGTGCCGCACTAATTACCTTTATTAATTATATTGGCATAAAACCGGCAGCATTTTTTCAGGGAATGGTCACGGTATTAATCCTAATTGTAGGAATTATCTTCTTTACCGGTGCTTTTGTTTATGGTGATATCTCAAATTTACAACCTTTGTTTGTAAACGAAAATACTGGTATCTGGGTGGGCATAATGGTAGTACTTATTATGACCCCGTTTATGTTTGTTGGATTTGATGTAATTCCACAATCTGCCGAAGAAATAAATATGCCTTTTGCTAAAATAGGTAAACTGTTAGTATTGTCAGTTTTCATAGCAATAGCATGGTATATTTTGATTATTTACGCAGTATCAGTAGCACTTACTCCAACAGAAATAGCAGCCTCTGATTTAGCAACGGCAGATGCTATGAAAGCACTGTTTTTTGGTAGTCCTTGGGCTGCTACACTGATTATTATTGCCGGTATCGGTGGCATTTTAACCAGTTGGAATGCTTTTTTGGTAGGTGGTAGCCGGGCTATTTATGCCATGGCTCAATCTAAAATGTTACCTAGTTTTTTAGCGGTACTGCATCCTAAATATAAAACACCTGTTAATGCGATTCTTTTAATTGGTCTCATTTCTGCATTGGCGCCATTTTTCGGCAGACCGGTGTTGATCTGGTTGGTAAATGCAGGTGGCTTATTGATTGTACTAGCTTATTTTATAGTGGCAATCTCTTTCTTGGTGCTTAGATATAAAGAACCCGCTGTCGAAAGACCCTATAAAGTAAAATGCGGTAAATTAGTAGGGGTTTTAGCGGCACTGCTTAGTTTTGGCATGATGATTTTATATATGCCGACAGCACCGGCAGCCTTGGGTTGGCCTGAATGGTTAATAGTGCTGGGGTGGACAGCACTAGGAGTGGTTTTCTTTGTTTGGGCTAAGATTACTAACGGGGGTAATGGAACATGTTCAAAGAAAGTGTAGCCAAAATTATAACTGATGAAGTACCGGGACCAAAGTCAAAAGCACTGTTTAAAAAAAGACAAAAATATGTAGCAAAAGGTATCGGAAATTTAACAGAAATATTTATAGCAGAAGCCAAAGGTGCTATCATTAAAGATGTAGATGGCAACTTGTTTTTAGACTTTGCCGCCGGTATTGGGGTGCAAAATATTGGTCACGGTGATGAAACAATTATAAATGCTCTGCAAGAGCAAGCGAAAAAATTTATTCATCCTTGCTTTCACGTCACTTTATATGATGCTTATATTCAATTAGCAGAAAAACTGGCGGATATTACTCCGGGTAATTTTGATAAAAAAGTAATGTTAGCAAACAGCGGGGCAGAAGCAGTTGAGAATACTATCAAATTTTCCAGAAAATATACCGGGAAAATAGGGGTATTATCTTTAGAAGCTGCTTTTCACGGTCGTACCTATATGGCAATGACTTTAACTAGCAAAGTAAAACCGTACAAAAATGGTTTTGGACCGTTTATGTCGGATGCTGCTTATAAAATACCCGCTGCGTATTGTTACCGGTGCCCGTTTGGTAGTAAATACCCCGCTTGCGGCATAGCCTGTGCTGAAAAATTACGTACGTTATTGAAAGGCGAATTATCCGGCGATATGATTGCTGCTTTAATTGCCGAGCCAGTACAAGGTGAAGGTGGTTTTATCATCCCACCGCAAGAATATTTACAAGCTCTTCAATCTATTTGTCGTGAACACGATATTGTATTTATTTTGGATGAAATTCAAACTGGCTTTGCCAGAACTGGTAAAATGTTTGCTGGGGAACATTTTGAAATTGAGCCGGATATAATAACTTTATCCAAATCTATCGCTGCCGGGATACCACTGAGTGCTATTGTGGGCAGAGCAGAAATTATGGATGCACCAAACCCGGGAGAAGTTGGGGGCACATTTGCCGGCAGTCCTTTAGGGTGTGTAGCGGCACTTAAAGCAATTGATAAAATACAACAAGATAATTTAGCGGTACAAGCAAATAAAATTGGTGCGCTTATTAAATCTAAGCTATTGGAAATGAAGCAAAAATATGCTTTAATTGGAGATGTTCGAGGATTAGGTGCTATGTGTGCTGTAGAGTTTGTGAAAGATAGGCAGTCGCAAGAACCATACCCCGAAATTGTAAAAAAGATTACTAAATATGCTTTTGAAAGAGGAGTGATTTTTATTAGTGCTGGTATATTCAGCAACGTGATCCGTTTTTTACCACCTTTGGTGATGTCTGAGCAGCAGGTAGCCTTTGGCATGGCTGTTTTGGATGAGGCGATTGAAAACTGCTTGTAGTAATTATATGCACTGATTAAAAATTCTTTTTTTATACCAGAGGTAGCCAGCAATCGCCTCTGGTATAAAATTTAAAATAGTAGGTGAACTCTATATAATGATTGTAAAATGCAAAGATATTTTAACCCTGCCTGTTTTTAAAAAAATGAAAGTTGCTGCTGGTGTTGCTGGTTTACACAGACCGGTTCGCTGGGTGCATATGGCAGAAGTAATTGATGATGTTCGTGGCATTGTAGATTGGGTACACGGGGGAGAATTGCTATTTATTACTGGCATTGGTCTTAAAGGCAATTTTCAAACATTAGCTGAATTAATTGAAAAAATAAGTGCTAAAAATTTAGCCGGTTTGGTTATTTTTATCGGACCCTATATTTCAGAGATACCGGTAGAAATAAAAGTACTGGCTGATAAATTAAAATTTCCGGTGTTTGAATTACCCTGGGAAGTGCCTTTAGTAGATGCTACTCATAGTATCTGTAACTACATAATCAAACAAGAAAAAGAACAAAAATTAGTTAACAACTTAGTAGAAAATATTTTGTTTCATGACTTTGACAGCCCGGGTGCATTAATTGAACATGCTGCTACTTATGGTTATGATTTGACGAAAAATTATATGATAGCGATTATTGACCTTGATAATTTTGCTTTTTTCTTAAAACAACATAATATTAAAAATGAAACTAAGATCATAGCGATCAAAACACGCTTCCAAGAGACTATCCAGCAAGTGCTATGTAAATATTTCAACAAAATATTATTTATGTCCGCAAGCGACTCGGTAATCGTGCTTATTCCACTTGAAGGACTAGATAAAGAAGCAATTAGAAAAATTTTGGCAGAAACTGGCGAGGATATAAAGCAAAACTTAAAGGGCTTAACAGCTAGCATTGGTGTGGGGAGCGAATATTCCAAAATAACAGACTTAAAGCAAAGTTTTAAAGAAGCAGAGCAAGTATTAAAAGCATTAAAGTGTACCCGTTCATTTGATAGCACTTCCTTTTACGAAGATTTAGGCGTCTATATGTTATTATTAGAAATAAAAGATTTTGGCATATTAAAAAAATTCTATTTTAGAATGCTCGGCAACTTAATAAGCCACGATCGGATAAATAAATCCACCTTAGTAAAAACATTAGAACTTTTTTTAAGCGAAAACAGTAGTGCCATTAAAACAGCAGAACGGCTTTTTATTCACAGAAATACATTAAGCTACAGATTAAAAAAAATTGAAAAAATTTGTAATTGCAATCTTGAAAGTGCCCAAGATTGTTTTGATTTACGCATGGCATTTTACATAAAAAATATTTTATCTGAAAATTTTTTATAAGTGCGTGTTCGAAAAGTTAATTTATGATCATTTCCAAAAAATATTGATGTAACCGTAAATCGTTCGTCAATTCCGGGTGAAATGCCGCTGCCAAAAAGTTGTTTTGCCGGGCTAAAACTATTTTATTTTGATATGTAGCCATTACTTCCACGCCTGGTTCGACAGAAATAATATAAGGGGCCCGGATAAAAACAGCTTGGTAATCCGGTTCTCCTAAAGCAGGAATTGTTAAACCGGTTTCAAAACTATCCACCTGGCGACCAAAAGCATTGCGTGCTACTGCTATATCCATCAATTGTAGAGCCGGTTGATTAGCACCAGCAATCTTCTTAGCCAACAAAATTAACCCGGCACAGGTTCCGAATACCGGTAACCCTTTTTGACCTAACTCTTTAATTGGTGCTAATAAATGATACTTTACTAAAAGTTTACCTATGGCAGTACTTTCGCCACCTGGTATTACCAAAGCATCTAAGCCCGCCAAATGTTGCGGCAAACGTACTTGACGGGTATTTGCACCACAAGACTGCAATATTTTTTCATGTTCTCTAAAAGCACCTTGTAGTGCTAAAACACCTACTAGCATTTATACCTACCATCCCCGCTCTTGCATCCGGTTTTCCGGAGCAATCATGTTTATCTCCATTCCGGGCATCGCTTCACCTAAATTTGTCGAGATTTCTGCTAAAATCTGGGCGTCGTTATAATGGGTCGTGGCGGCTACTATCGCTTTAGCCCGGGTCACAGGATCTTTCGCTTTGAATATACCGGAACCTACAAAAACACCATCACAACCAAGCTGCATCATTAAAGCGGCATCTGCCGGGGTGGCAATACCACCGGCTGCAAAGTTAACCACTGGTAAACAGCCTTGCTCTGCCACTTGAAGCAACAAATCATAAGGCGCTCCCGTTTTTTTAGCGAACGTCATTAATTCTTCTTTAGGTAAATTTTGCACATAACGAACTTCGCCCCTTACTCTGCGCATGTGGCGTACTGCTTCTACCACATTGCCGGTACCAGGCTCGCCTTTAGTGCGAATCATTGCTGCTCCTTCCGCAATCCGGCGCAGTGCTTCTCCTAAATTTCTAGCACCGCATACAAAAGGAACTTTAAATTGGTGTTTCTCAATATGAAACTCTTCATCCGCCGGGGTCAAAACTTCGCTTTCATCGATATAATCTGCCCCTAAAGCCTCTAAAATGCGGGCTTCCACAAAGTGACCAATCCGGGCTTTAGCCATCACCGGTATGGTAACTACATCCATAATTTTTTGCACAATAGTCGGGTCAGCCATTCTGGCTACACCACCGTCAGCTCTAATATCAGACGGTACTCTTTCCAAAGCCATTACCGCACAAGCCCCGGCTTCTTCCGCTATTTTTGCCTGTTCCGGCGTAGTTACATCCATAATTACTCCACCTTTAAGCATTTCCGCCATGCCTTTTTTAACTGTCCAAGTTCCTTTTTCCGTCAAAAAACTCTCCTCCTATTTTTTAAAAAAATTATTTTATTAATCTTCAAATGTTTCTTTTGGTTCTACATGAAATCTGGCCATTACCACCACATGATCATCTGGCGCCATTTTCATTAAGGTCACCCCTTGGGTGGAACGCCCGATTACCGAGATGTGTTTTGCTTCTAAACGAATAATTACCCCGCTGGCAGTCACCAGTAATATTTCTTCGTTTTCTTTGACCACTTGGAAATCTACTACTGCACCGTTGCGCTGGTTTGTTTTAATATTAATTATCCCTTTGCCGCCCCGGGTCTGCTTTCTGTATTCAGCAACCTTGGTACGCTTACCAAAACCATTAGAAGTAACTACTAACATATAACCACCCGGTCTGATTTTATCCATGCCCACTACTAAATCATCAGTAGCTAAGGTTATCCCCTTAACCCCTCTGGATACCCGGCCGGAAGTGCGTACATCAGCTTCTGAAAACCTAATCGCCTTCCCTTTTTTTGTACCTAAAATTATTTCTTTCTGACCATTGGTTAACAGTACATTTACTAAATAATCATTTGCATCCAGATTAATAGCAATGATCCCGTCTTTTCTAGAGGTATCGTATTCTTTTAATACGCTCTTTTTTACGATCCCCCGGCTGGTACACATAAATAAAAATTGCTGATTATTAAATTCTTGGACCGGTATAATAGCATTAATACGATCTTCTTGATCCAATTGCAGTAAATTAATAATCGCAGTTCCTTTAGCATGACGACCTGATTCCGGCACTTCATGCGCCATTAAGCGGTATACTTTTCCTTTGTTTGTGAAGATTAATAAAAAGTGATGGGTGGTGGTGGCAAAAACATGCTTGACCGCATCTTCTTTTTTAGTATCCATCCCACTAATCCCCCGTCCGCCACGCCGCTGACTACTATAAGTTTCCAAAAGCATTCGTTTGATATAACCTTGGTTTGTCAAGGCGATCACTACATCTTCACAAGGGATTAAATCAATATCTACTACCTCAATCCCTTCATTACTAATTACTGTGCGTCTTTCGTCTGTGAATTTTTTTCTGATTTCAGATAATTGCTCGTTAATGATATTTAACACTAATTTTTCATCTGCCAAAATTGCTTTAAGATCAGTGATCTGCTTTAATAATGCTTGATATTCTGCTTCTAATTTTTCAATTTCTAAACCGGTCAGGCTACGCAACCTCATTTCTACAATCGCTTCAGTTTGTTTTTCACTCAAACTAAATCTAGTCGCTAACCGTTCTTTAGCTGCTACTGTTGTTTTGGATGACCGGATAATTTTAACTACTTCATCAATATTGTCTACCGCTATCCGTAAACCTTCCACGATGTGGGCGCGCGCTGCTGCTTTATCCAATTCATATTTTGTGCGTCTGGTGACTACTTCTTTTTGATGTTCTAAGTAATAAAATAATACTTCTTTTAAATTTAAAACCTGGGGTTGCCCAGCTACTAAAGCCAGCATAATCACGCCAAAACTTTCTTGCATTTGAGTTTGTTTGTATAATTGATTTAAAATTACTTTAGCATTAACATCCCGGCGTAATTCAATCACTATTCGCATCCCGTTACGATCTGATTCGTCACGTAAGTCGGTAATCCCATCTATTTTTTTCTCTTTAACTAAATTAGCTATTTTTTCTACCAAACGCGCTTTATTAACTTGATAAGGTAATTCGTGTACTAAAATGGTTTCTTTACCTTTACCAATGTCTTCTACCACGGTATTGGCTCTGATTTTTATAGAACCTCTACCGGTAGTATATGCTGACTTTATGCCTTCTCGTCCCATGATAGTTGCCCCGGTAGGAAAATCAGGTCCCTTAATTACCCTCATCAAGTCTTCGATACTGGTAGCCGCATTTTTAATCAACAGTTTAACACCATCTATTATTTCGCCCAAGTTATGCGGCGGAATATTAGTAGCCATGCCTACCGCTATCCCGGAAGATCCGTTGATTAATAAATTGGGCACTTTCGAAGGTAATATTACCGGTTCTTTAGTTCTTTCATCATAGTTTGGAATAAAATCTACGGTGTTTTTTTCGATGTCTTTCAGCATTTCTACCGCTATTTTAGGTAAACGGGCTTCTGTATAACGCATTGCCGCCGCCGCATCACCATCTACTGAACCAAAGTTACCGTGCCCATCTACAAGTTGGTAACGGCTGGAGAAATCCTGCGCTAATCTTACTAAAGCATCATAGATCGACATATCACCATGGGGATGAAAATCAGCCATTACTTTACCAACAATATTAGCACATTTACGATGAGGTTTATCTGGATTTAAAGCTAACTCGTGCATTGCAAAAAGAATTCGCCGGTGCACCGGTTTCAACCCATCTCTAACATCCGGCAATGCCCGTCCTACAATAACGCTCATCGCATAATCTAAGTAAGCTTGTTTCATTTCTGTAGTAATATCAATTGGTACAACTTTTCTAAGTAAACTAGCCATTTATTCACCTCGTGATTTATTATACATCTAAATTGCGTACATCCATAGCATTACTCTGAATAAATTCCCGGCGCGGTTCTACTTTATCGCCCATCAATATGGTGAATAATTGATCTGCTTCTAATGCGTCTTCTAAATTAACTTGCAACAAAGTACGCGTATCCGGATCCATAGTGGTATCCCATAACTGGTCTGCATCCATTTCCCCTAAACCTTTATAACGTTGGATACTAACCGATTTACGACCAATTTTTTGTAATAATATTTCTAGGTCCCTATCATTATAAAGATAGTTTTCAGTTTTACCTTTTTTAACTCTATACAACGGTGGTTGCGCAATAAATAAATAACCGGCTTCAACTAAAGGTCGCATATAGCGGTAAAAAAATGTTAGTAAAAGCGTTCTGATGTGAGCACCGTCTACATCCGCATCGGTCATAATGATTAGTTTATGATAACGAGTTTTTTCGATATCAAACTCTTCCCCAATCCCGGCACCAAGAGCAATGATCATTGACCGGATTTCGGCGTTACCTAACATTTTATCTAATCTGGCTTTTTCCACATTTAAAATTTTACCGCGCAACGGTAAAATAGCTTGAAAACGGCGATCCCGACCTTGTTTAGCAGAGCCCCCGGCAGAATCACCCTCTACCAAGTATAATTCTGATACAGCCGGGTCTTTATCTGAACAATCCGCTAATTTTCCTGGTAAAGCATTACTGTCTAAAGCACCTTTACGCCTGGTCGTTTCTCTTGCTTTACGGGCTGCTTCTCTAGCCCTAAATGCAGAAATTGATTTTTCAATAATTTTTTTTGCTGTCGCCGGATTTTCTTCTAAAAAAGTGGCCAAGCCGTCTGCCACTACATAATCAACGATACCCCGCACTTCGCTGTTACCTAATTTAGATTTAGTTTGACCCTCAAACTGTGGTTCCGGTACTTTAATACTAATAACAGCAGTAATTCCTTCCCGAATATCATCGCCGGCAAGATTTTGTTGATCATTTTTTTTAAGCAAATTATGTTTTTTAGCATAATCATTAATCACTCTGGTTAAAGCAATTTTAAAACCAACTTCATGCGTACCACCTTCAATGGTTCTAATATTATTAGCGTATGATAACATATTTTCAGTATAACTATCACTATATTGAATAGCAATTTCTACTAATACTTGTTCTTTATCACCACTAAAATAAATTGGCGTATTATTGATAACTGTTTTATTTTTATTTAAATGTTTAACAAAATCATTAATACCACCTTGATATTGAAAAATTTCTTCTTTCTTGGCATCGCTATCATTTACCCGATCGTCAGTAAATACAATTTTAATGCCCCGGTTTAAATAAGCTAATTCTCGCAACCGTTGACTTAAGACCTTAAAATCAAAGACCAATTCTTCGAAAATTTGATGATCTGGTTTAAAATGGATTTTAGTGCCGGTGCTTTTACATTTACCAATCACTTTTAATTTGGAAACCGCCTGACCTCTTTCAAAACGTTGGGTATAAATTTGATTATTTCGCTGCACTTCTACTACCAACCATTCTGAAAGAGCGTTTACTACTGAAACACCAACACCATGCAAACCACCAGAAACTTTATAGCCGCCACCGCCAAATTTACCACCGGCATGTAAAATAGTCAGTACCACCTCTACTGCCGGTTTTTTGATTTTAGGGTGCATTTCTACCGGAATACCACGACCATTATCAATAACTGTGATACTATTATCTTTATTAATACTTACTTTGATGGAATCACAATAATCAGCCAAAGCTTCATCAACACTGTTGTCTACCACTTCATAAACTAAATGATGTAGCCCTTTGGTACTAGTACTACCGATATACATACTAGGACGTTTTCTTACTGCTTCTAATCCTTCCAGTACCTGTATTTCTTCTGCCCCATAATTAGCATTATTATTTTCAGCCATAAAGGTCCCCCGTTAAAATTTGATATTTGCTCTTTTTTTAAGTGTATCACAAGATATATGTGAAAGATAAATTTTTTTAACTGTAATAATACATGAAACTTTTTTTTTACTAATTGATTTAAGTATCCCATCACTACTTGCTTTTTTTAAAAAAAATTTATTAATAACCCCTATTTTTTCTTCGATAGTTAGAATAGTAATAATATCTTTTTTAGAAATTATTACATTATTTCCTAAATGCAAAAACATTTAAACCCCTCCTTTTTAAACCCGGTACTCAACAGGGGATATATTTATTTTTCCCTTTTCTACTACATATAAATCATAATTAGCATTAAACAATAATTGATGATCAAAATGATTAGTAGTTATAAAAGTTTGCATCCCTTTTTCAATTTGCGAAAATAACATTTTTTGACGATGCTGATCTAATTCAAAAAGCACATCATCCAACAATAAAATTGGTTCGGAATGATATTGTTCTGTATATAGTGAAACTAAAGCCAATTTTAAACTTAGTACTATTGTCTTTTGCTGACCTTGTGATCCAAAAAATTTAGCATTTTTACCATTAATCAAAAAAAACAAATCATCCCGATGTGGTCCAACCATTGTTTGACAACGTTGTATTTCTTCCAATCGTTTTTCTTTAATAAGCTGATGAAATCTAATTTTTAATTGCTTTTCATCCAACGGCACCGGTACTTTTAAAGAAGATAGATACCTTATTTCTAAATTTTCTACATTTTTTGTAATTATCCGGTGCCATTTTACAGCTAATGGCACTAATTTTTTTAATATTTTTAACCGGGTCAGCAAAACCTTAATACCACTGTTAACTAATTGTTCATCCCAAACTACCAGTGTTTCTAATATTGAGTTTTTTTTATTAATTTTGATATTTCTTAATAAATGATTACGATGAACTAATAACCGGTTATATTCTTGGAGATAACTAATATATTCCGGGTGGAAAAATCCGACCTCTTGATCAAGAAATTTACGCCTAAGCAACGGTGTATTTTTAATTAAATTTAAATCATCCGGAGTAAATAAAATTACCCCGGAATGACCTGGAATTTTTTTTTTGTTTTCCACCCCATCAATTAATACTTTCTTTTTACCTACTTGATTAATAGCTACAGATTGTTTATACTGCTGCTCTTTTTCTTTAATAATAGCTAATACTTTAGTGTTTTTTTCTTGCCATTTAATAATATCTTTAAGGCTATTAGCACGATAAGAATAAGTATTAAAATTAAAAAATATTGCTTCTAATAAATTTGTTTTCCCTTGAGCATTTTCACCGGTAATAATATTTAAAAATGGATGCGGCTTAAATTCCAGACTGGTATAATTACGAAAATTTTCAGCCCTGATTTTTAATAAACGCAATCAGGAACACCCCTGTAACAGTCGTCAGTCGTCAGTCGTTAGACGTCAGATATTCGAACAGTAATATTTTAGCTTACAAGTAATACTTTACAGCATAGAAACTACTTTAAAGGTACCACTACCATCAACCTCTACTAAATCACCGGGATTAAGTTTACATCCACGCCTATTTTCTAATTGTCCGTTAACTTTAACTAGATCAGATTGAATTAGTATTTTACTTTGACCACCGGTACTGGTTACTCCCGCCCATTTTAAAAATTGATCTAATTTAATGGTATCTTTAACCGCTATTTCTTTTATCAAAAAACCCCACTCCTTATTAAGCAGTACGCACCGGTAAAATCAACACTAAATATTCTTCGCCATCTGTAATGGTAACCGGCTTTATTACTCCTGGATTTAATGGACCGCTTAATTCAAAATAAATTTTTTCAGCACTGATAGTACGTAATATATCTGTTAAATAACCAGCATTAAATGCTATTTGCACTGGTTCTCCTTCTAAATGAATATTGATTTCTTCGTAAATAGCACCTATTTCAGTATTCGCCGTAACTAAAAGTAAATCCTGCTTATGATTTGGTGATTCTAATAATTTAGTATTTAATTTTATAATTTGATTATTAGTTTTTGTTAAAAGAGCAGCTCTTTCTATTGATGCTAACAATTCTTTTGTTTTAAATTTTAATCTAGATTGATATCCTTTAGGAATTACTTGATCATAAACTGGAAAATTTCCTTCTATCAATCTGGATATTAAAATAGTATTTTTTAAAATAAATAAAGCTTGATTATTACTAATTATAATTTTAACAAGCTCATTTTGCTGATCTAAATCTTCGGTACTTTGAAAAGAATGGATATTACTAATAATTCGCGCTAATTCCTTTAAAGTACGACCGGGAATAATAACACTAGTTAAATTTTGTAGTTGACACTCTGCTAAAGAAGTTTTTCTTAATGCCAAACGATGCGTATCAGTAGCTACTAAAGCTAAATTATTTTTTTCTTCAATTTTAAATAACACTCCTGTAAAAACTGGTTTATTTTCATCTAAACCAGTAGCAAATAAAATTTCTCTTAGTAATTCTTTTAATACAAGCACAGGTATATTAAAATCAATTTCTGTTTCATCTTCAATAGTAGGAAAAGATGGAAATTCTTCTTTTTTAAATCCATGTAATTTAAATTCTTTTACTGAATATTCTTCGGAAGAATTATATTTAATAGTTATTATATTATTTTCTTCATCTAGTTTTATATTGATAGGAACGTTTGGTAATTTACGAATAATATCAATTAGATATTTAGCCGGAATTACGGCAGATCCTTCCTTAACAGTAGTAACCGGTATAGTGCATTTTATACCAATTTCTAAATCTGTGGCCATTATTTTTAAAACATTATTTTTAGTTTGAAATAAAACACCAGCTAAAATTGGTAAGGTGTTTTTAGCAATAACCGCTTTTTGAACCATTTGTACTCCATAAAGCAAATCTTCTTTTTTGGTATTAATCTCCATTTAAAAAACTTCCTTTGCTAATTATAATTATAGTTATTTATTACAGTAGTAGTAATAATACCTGTGTTTATGTGGATATTAGCGTTAGATGTAGTATTATTAAAGCTTTTTGCTGTTATTATTATTGTGGATGATCACTGGTTAATAAACTATTATTCTTTTATTTTAGTGATTAATTTATTAATCAAATTTTCAAATTCAGGTTCTTCTTTAATTTTTTCTTTAATTTTTACCCAACTGTGTAAAACTGTAGTATGATCTCTACCACCAAATTCGGTACCTATTTTAGGTAAAGAGGTATCACTGATTAATTCTCTAGATAAATACATTGCTATTTGTCTAGGAAAAGCGATGATTTGGGTTCTTTTTTTAGTTTTTAGATCTTCAACTTTTAATTTATAATGGGCAGCTACTCTTTTTTGAATTAAATCGATAGTTATTGGTTTTATTTTAGATAATAAGATATCTTTTAAAATTTTTTCTGCTATCTCTGGTGAAACTGTAACATTATTTAACGAAGCATAAGCAACTATTTTAGTTAAAGCACCTTCTAATTTACGAATATTTGAAGATATTTTTTTAGCAAGGTAATAAATAGTATCATTGGTTACTTTTAATCCTTCTAATTGTACCTTTTTCCTTAAAATAGCAATTCTTGTTTCATAATCTGGTGGTTGAATATCAGTAATCAAGCCCCATTCAAATCTTGAACGCAACCGGTCTTCTAAAGTAGGAATATTTTTTGGTGGTCGATCACTAGAAATAATAATTTGTTTATTTGCTTCGTATAAAGTATTAAAAGTATGAAAAAATTCTTCTTGAGTTCTTTCTTTACCTGCTAAAAATTGAATATCATCAATCAATAGAATATCTATTTTGCGATATTTTCTCCTAAATTCAACAGTTTTTTTGTCTTTAATAGAATCAATTAATTCGTTAGTAAATTTTTCAGAGGTAACATAAGCTATTTTAGAATTATTAGTATTATTTTGAATATAATGACCAATGGCGTGCATTAGATGGGTTTTACCTAATCCTACACCACCATATATAAAAAGAGGATTATATGTTTTTGCTGGTGTTTCAGCAACAGCTAATGAAACGGCATGAGCAAATTTATTGCTATTGCCAACAACAAAAGTATCAAAAGTGTACCTGGCTATTAAAAAATTTTTATTTAAATCAGAATTATTTATGCTGGTTGTATTCATCAAATATTCATTAACGTTATCAGCTAATACTAATTGTACGTTAACGTTTTTTTGCAAAACTTTTTCAAAAGACTGTTTTAAAAGAGGTGTATAACGTTCATCTAACCAATTTTTTGAAAAATAGTCGGGGACTTTTACTAAAATAGAGTTATTATACCATCCCAATGGAGTGAGTGCCGGTACCCAAGTTTCAAAAGATTGCTCAGTTAATTGTTCTTTTAATAGTAAAAGAACTTGTTGCCAACTTTCCATAACTTCATTTTTTAACATAGATATATTCTCCGTATCGTTAGTTTAGTAATTACTATCAAAAAAAAATATTTTAATACTGTTTTTAAAAGATTAATCAACATAGTTATACACAAAATTATACACAGGGTGTTGATAAAATTAATCCACTGATTAAACAACTTGTGTAAAAAACAATATTTATTATATTGAGTGACATAATAATATCAAAAATAAAGATAGTTATCAACAAAATTTTATGACTTATTTTTAATAGAACAGCGTGTTCGAAAAGTTTAATATTATACTATATATTGTAGCTAATAAAATTAAAAGCACTATATAGGGTGTTAATTATTACTTTTCGAACACGCACTAGAAATATAAGTTTATTAATTTCTTGACGTTTTTAGCTTAGTTATATATAATTTAACTGTATGTTTTTAAAAGGTTATTTTTATAGAGGATATTTGAAAAGTCCTTTTCAAATACGCATTTGGAGGAGGTGTAGATTTGCCTAAACGCACGTATCAACCTAAAAAACGCAAACGTTTAAGAGTACATGGGTTTTTAAAGCGAATGTCTACTAAAGCTGGTCGGAATGTGCTTAAAAGAAGAAGACTGAGAGGTAGAAATAAACTTTCTGTATAAGCTAGAGTTGTATTTAAGTAGGGGTTTAATATAAAAATTCCTACTTAAAAGGTAAGTTAATTAGATTAAATAATTTATTTAAAGTGAATGATTAATGATATGCAAAATATTAACAATAAAAAAGAGATACTTTCTTTAAAAAAGAATAGGGATTTTAAAAAAATATATACCTATGGTCAGCATGTAGTGGATAAAAATCTGGTATTATATAAATTAAAATACACTGGTAATAAAATCCGTGTGGGGATAACAGTTAGTAAAAAAGTAGGTAAAGCAGTAAAAAGAAATCAGATTAAAAGAATTTTAAAAGAAATTTGTAGAACAAATCTAGATTACTTTAAAACAGGTTATGATTATGTAATAATTGCTAGAATAGCTGCTGGAAAATGTGATTATAAACAGTTTGAAACCAGTGTTTTAAATTTATTGCGGAGAGTAGCTAAACAGCGTGTTCGAAAAACAGGGAGAAAATAATGATCAAAAAAACAATATTAGCGTGTTTATGGTTTTACCAAAAAATAATTTCTCCTTTAAAATTACCAACATGCAGATTTTTTCCTACTTGTTCTGAATATTCAGTAATAGCTATAAAAAAATATGGGGTTACTAAAGGGCTATGGTTAACTATTAAAAGGTTGTTAAAATGTCATCCTTTTCACCCGGGTGGATATGACCCGGTGTAATAATTTTTTTTGATAAACTAGGGAGGTACATAAAATTTGTGGGAGTTATGGTTAGCACTTGTTGATGGCATGAAAGCAATAATTAATTTTTTGTATGGTTTTACAGGAATAATGGGTATGCCCAGTTATGCCCTTGCTATTATTTTATTTACGGTAGCACTGAAAACAATCCTTTACCCGTTGACCAAAAAACAAATGATTTCTATGAAAATGATGCAAAAAGTAGCTCCAAAAATTAAAGAAATTCAGCAGAGATTTAAAAAGAAAGATCCGCAAAAAATGCAACAAAAAATCATGGATGTATACAAGGAGAATAACATTAATCCCTTGGCAGGCTGTTTACCTATTTTACTTCAAATGCCAATATTAATTGCTCTTTATCATGCTTTATTAACTTATGAATTTACTGTTTTAGAACATGCCCATTTTTTTTGGGTGGAATCTTTGAGTTATACAGATCCATTTTTTATTTTACCACTATTGGCAGCAGCGACAACCTACTTGCAATCAAAATTAACAATGAACTTACAAGATCAAATGCAGAAGATAATGTTATATGCCATGCCGGTTTTAATTGGTTGGATTGCAGCAACACTACCTTCCGGTTTAGCTTTGTATTGGACAGTATTTAATTTAGTGGGTGCTGCGCAGCAGTATTACATTAACAAGCACTTTACAGATACCGAGAAAGGGGCAAGTTAGTATTGGATAGCATAGAAATATCTGGCAAGACTGTTGAAGAAGCGCTTGATAAGGCCTTGCAAGAATTAGGTGTTTCTAAAGAAAAAGTAGAGTATCAAATAATAGAACCAGGTTCAAAAGGAATATGGGGTATTTTTGGTAAAAAATTTGCTAAAATTAAAGTGGTTATAAAACCAAATCCATTACAAAAAACAGTCCAGTTTTTAGAAGACATCACCAGTGTGATGGATTTACCAGTAAAAATTAATACTGTTGATGAAGGACAAGTAGTTAAAGTAGATATTTTAGGAAAAGACGTTGGCGTTTTAATTGGTAGGCGAGGCGAAACTTTAGATGCTTTGCAATATTTAGTAAATTTAGTGCTTAATAAAAACAATGAAAAAAGACAGAAAATTTTTTTAGATATCGAAGGATATCGTTATCGTAGAAAACATACTTTACAAAGATTAGCGTTAAGACTGGCAGATAAAGTAAGAGAACGCGGTAGACGAGTAGCGTTGGAACCGATGAACTCTCAAGAACGGCGGATTATTCATACAGCCTTGCAAGTACGAAATGATATTTATACAGTTAGTGAGGGCGAGGAACCTTATCGCAAGATTATTATTAATCCGAAGAGATAGTTTTAAGAGTTCGAACACGTATTATAAGAAAACCCCGGCAGCCTTTGCCGGGGTTTTTAAGCAAGAAGGATTAAGGAAGGGTGTTGCTTTTTGGAAAATACCATTACCGCAATTGCCACCCCGTTAGGAGAAGGTAGTATTGGTATTGTCAGGATCAGCGGAAATCAAGCTATTGCTGTGGGACAAAAAATATTTAAAGCAAAATATAATCACCAGTGGGCCCAAGGAGCCGGTTTTAAGTTAGTATATGGTCATATCATTAATCCGCAAACCAAAGAAATTATTGACGAAGTACTGCTTTCGTTAATGCGTAGACCGAAAAGCTTTACTGGTGAAGATATCATTGAAATAAACTGTCACGGGGGTCTATTACCGCTGCGAAAAATATTAGAATTAACTCTTAACCAAGGGGCAGTTTTAGCTGAACCCGGAGAATTTAGTAAAAGAGCTTTTTTGAATGGCCGGCTGGATTTAGCGCAAGCGGAATCAATTATAGATATCATTAAATCTAAAACAGATACCGGGCTTAAAATTGCTACAGCACAGCTACAAGGAAATTTGTCTGCTAAAATTAGAGACATCCAAAACGATATTGCTGGTTTGTTAGCTCAAATTGAAGCTAATTTGGATTTTCCGGAGCATGATCTTGCTGAAATATCATCACAACAGCTTGCCGGTAAATTAAAAGCAATATTATCAGAAATAAATGAACTAATAACCGGTGCTGAAATTGGCAAAATATACCGGGATGGTTTGCGTACCGTTATTATTGGTAGACCTAACGTTGGTAAATCTTCCTTACTGAACGCTTTATTAAAAGAAGACCGGGCGATTGTAACCGAGGTACCAGGTACCACCAGGGATGTAATCACAGAAATAATTAATAGGGGGGGCATTCCTTTAAAAATTACAGATACTGCCGGTTTGAGAAAAACAGAGAATATCGTAGAAAAAATGGGTGTAGAGCGTACTAAAGAATTAATTAAGCAGGCCGATTTAATATTATTTGTGCTAGATGTGGTGACCGGGTGGACCAAAGAAGATCTGGAAATAATGAAATTAATTAAAAACACTAAAGTAATCCTGATATTAAATAAAATTGATCTCCATAGTGATAAAATAAAAGCAATAAAAAGCAAATTTACAAACATACCTGTTTTGGAAATTTCAGCCTTGCACCGGAAAGGACTAGGGGATTTAGAACAGCAAATAACAGCATTGGTATTAGGTGGTCAGGTAGGGATTAGTGCGGAACCGCTAATTACAAATATCCGCCATAAGCAAGCTTTAGAAAAAACTAAAAAACATCTGGAAACGATCATTAAAGATAATGAAAACAAAATACCAGAAGACCTACTGGCTATTGATATCAAAGATAGCTGGGAATCATTAGGAGAGATAACCGGTACTACCGTGAGTGAAGATTTAATAGACCGGATTTTTAAAGATTTTTGTATTGGGAAATGAGGTTTTTGAAGTGAATTACTATGCTGGAAAATATGATGTAATCATCGTCGGTGCAGGACATGCTGGCTGTGAAGCCGCTTTAGCAGTAGCTAGAAGGGGTTATCATGTTTTAGTTCTAAGTTTAAATTTAGATAATATCGCCTTAATGCCTTGTAATCCCGCTATTGGTGGACCAGCAAAGTCGCATTTAGTGCGAGAAATTGATGCTTTAGGTGGTGAAATGGCTCTTAACACTGACCGTAATGCTATTCAAATGCGGTTATTAAATACTAATAAAGGACCGGCAGTACAGGCGTTAAGAGCTCAATGTGATAAAAAGCGTTATCAAGACAATATGAAACTAATATTGGAAGGGCAAGCCAAGCTAGATTTAAAGCAGTTGATGGTAGAGCAGATTAATGTCAAGAACGGGCAAGTTACAGGGGTTACTACGCATACCGGGGCTATTTTTAATGCGCCGGCAGTGATAATAACCGCGGGTACCTATTTAAAAGGGCGGATTATTCTAGGAGAGATGTATTTTGATGGTGGTCCTAACGGGCAGCAGGTAGCCTTAAATTTGGCTGATAATTTACAGGAACTAGGAATTAAGAGCACCCGTTTTAAAACCGGTACTCCGGCTCGTATTGATAGTCGCACCGTAAATTTTTCTAAAATGACAGAACAACCGGGGGATCAGAAACTGCACAATTTTTCTTTTATATCTCCGGTGACCGTCAGAAAACAAGTGTCTTGCTGGCTAACCTATACTAACGAACAAACCCATGCGATCATTAAAGCAAATTTACACCGTTCTCCGGTATATAGTGGAACAATTAAAGGCATCGGTCCCCGCTATTGCCCGTCTATTGAAGATAAAATAGTGCGTTTTGCTGATAAGTCCCGGCATCAAGTTTTTATAGAGCCAGAAGGTTTAGATACATATGAATTATATGTCCAAGGGATGTCTACCAGTTTACCGGAAGAAGTGCAATATCAATTTCTACGGACTATTCCGGGATTAGAGAGCGTAGCAATAATCCGCTCTGCTTATGCTATTGAATATGATTGTATTATACCGACACAATTAAAGCCTTCTTTGGAGTTAAAAGGAATTAAAGGACTATTCACAGCGGGGCAACTTAACGGTACTTCTGGTTATGAAGAAGCTGCCGCCCAAGGATTAATAGCGGGGATCAATGCCGGGTGTTATATCCAAAACAAACCACCGCTGATATTAAGTCGGGCGGACGCTTATATTGGCGTTTTAATTGACGATTTGGTAACAAAGGGAACACCGGAACCCTACCGCCTTCTAACATCAAGAGCAGAATACCGGTTATTATTACGGCAGGATAATGCTGATCTAAGATTAACAGCAAAAGGACGGGCTATCGGCTTGGTAGATGACCAAAGATGGGCTAAGTTTAATCAAAAAAAAGCATTAATTGACCAAGAAACACAATGGTTGAGCAAAACTTTTTTGCCGGTTACAGTAGCAGCAAATGAGATCTTAACCAATGCCGGTACTACTGCTATTAAACAAAAAACCCGTTTAGAGCTACTTTTAAAAAGACCAGAGATTACCTACCAGGTATTTAATAAATTAGCCCTGATCAAGCGTGAATTACCGGTAGATGTCCAAGAACAGGTTGAAATTCAGTTCAAATACCAAGGATATATCCAAAAACAACTTGCTCAAGTAGCAAAATTTAAAAAAATGGAAAACAAAAGACTGGATAAGATCACAGATTACAATCAAATAACTGGCCTACGCAATGAAGCTAAACAAAAGCTAAATGACATCAAGCCCTTATCTTTAGGACAAGCAGCGCGCATTTCAGGAGTTAGCCCGGCAGATATTTCAGTAATCTTAATTTGGTTAGAACAACAGCGCCGGCAGGAGCAAGAAAAACTAAAAGGCAGAAGGCAGAAGGCAGAATTAAATATGCGGTTTTAGGTTAAAAAACTAGTTATCAGTGCGTGTTCGAAAAGTATGTTTGTGGTAAAAACCCCCCTCCCCGCACCCTTCCCTTCGGGTGGGTACCCGCCCCTCCCACGAGGGGAGGGGAAATCAAGTCTCCTCCCCCTTGATGGGGGAGGGTAGGGTGGGGGTGTGTTTTGAGGTCAATTGGATTAATATATAAATTTTAAATGTGCTAAAT